>NZ_DAMCCR010000054.1:0-29008 GCF_032058845.1 Pseudomonas sp.
TGTGGGTGCATGCGGTGTCGGTGGGCGAGAGCATTGCGGCGGCGCCGATGGTCCGCGCGCTGCTCAAGGCCTACCCCGACCTGCCGATCACGCTCACCTGCATGACCCCGACCGGCGCCGAGCGCATCCAGGCGATGTTCGCCGACGAGCCGCGCGTGCAGCACTGCTACCTGCCCTACGACTTGCCCTGGGCCATGGGCCGCTTTCTTGATCATGTGCGCCCGCGCCTGGGCGTGATCATGGAGACCGAACTGTGGCCCAACCTCATCCACCAATGCGCCCGGCGCGGCATTCCGGTGGCCCTGGCCAATGCGCGGCTGTCGGCGCGTTCGGCGCGTGGCTACGCGCGCTTTGCCCGGCTGACCCGGCCAATGCTGGCCGAGATGAACCTGATCGCCGTACAGACCGAGACCGAAGCGCAGCGTTTTCGCGACCTCGGCGCGCGCCCCGAGTGCGTGCAGGTGACCGGTTCGATCAAGTTCGACCTCAAGCTCGATGAGCACCTGGTGCCCCGCGCCAGGGCCCTGCGCGAGCAATGGGCCGCCCTTGGGCGCCCGGTGTGGATCGCGGCCAGTACCCATGACGGTGAAGATGCGTTGATCGTGCAGGCGCATCAGCAGGTGCTGCAGGCCAACGCCGACGCGCTGTTGATTCTGGTGCCGCGCCATCCCGAGCGGTTCGCGGCGGTGTCGACGCTGTGCCGTGAACAGTTCGCCTGCGTGCGCCGTTCAACGGGCGAGCCGGTGCAGCCGCAGACCCAGGTGCTGATCGGTGACACCATGGGCGAGCTGCTGTTTCTCTACGCCTTGGCCGACATCGCCTTCGTCGGTGGCAGCCTGATCCCCCGCGGCGGGCACAACCCGCTGGAGCCTGCAGCGCTGGCGCTGCCGGTGCTGATGGGCCCGCATGTGTTCAACTTCCTCGATATCAGCGCGATGCTGCGTGATGCCGGTGCACTGCAGCAGGTGGACGATGCTGACGGCTTGGCGGCGGCGGTGCGTGCCCTGCTGCAATCACCCGCTGATGCCCAACGCATGGGCGACGCGGGCAGGGCGGTGATGCAGGCCAACCAGGGCGCATTGCAGCGGTTGCTGGACGGGCTGGCCGGGTTGCTGCGCTGAGGCATGGCGCCAACGCCGCGGCCCGGCTGCGCTGCCTGGCGCGGCTGACCGGAGCGCGCACCAACCGCTCGCGCAAGCGCTGTCATCCCCCTATCGAAGACGCGCTTGCGTTGGGCTATTTGCGCTCGAAATTCTTCGCCGCCTCGGCCGCCAGGTCCGGGGGCAGGAAGTCGCGGTCGGGGTTGTAGTCGGTCTTGAGGAAGCGCCCGAGGTCTTGCAGGTCTTGCGGGCTCAAGGTGCCGGCGGCCTGCTTGAGGCGCAGGTTGTCGAGGATGTAGTCGTAACGGCTGTTGTTGTAGTCACGCACCGAGTTGTACAGCTGGCGCTGGGCGTCGAGCACGTCGACGATGTTGCGCGTACCCACCTGATAACCGATTTCGGTGGCCTGCACGGCGCTCTGGCTGGAGATGATCGACTGCTTGCGTGCCTGTACCTGCTCCACGTCGGTGTTGACCGCGCGGTGCAGGTTGCGGGTGTTCTCCACCACCTGGCGCCGCAGGCTTTCGCGCTGCTGCTCGCTCTGGCTCAGGCGCTGGTATGCCTCACGCACCTGTGAACTGGTCAGCCCGCCGCTGTAGATCGGGATGTTCAACTGCACGCCGATGGTGGTCTGTTCCACATCGCCGCCATAGCGCACCCCTGGCAGCGGCGAGGGGTTGCTGAAACCGAGATTGTCGTTGTCGCCGCGTTGGTAGCGGGCCACTGCATCCACGGTCGGCGCGTGCCCGGCCTTGCGCTGGCGCAGGGTCTGCTCGGCGGCATCGACGGCGTAGTTGGTGGCCAGCAGGTTGAGGTTCTGACGGCCGGCGGTCTCGACCCAGGCCTTGGCGTCGTTGGGCACCGGCACCTGCACGGGCAGGGTGTGCACCACGCCCTGCAGCGAGCCGTACTCGCGGTTGGTCAGGGTGACCAGGGCCTGGAAGGCGTCTTCCACCTGGCGCTGGGCGATGATCCGGTTGGCGCGGGCGGTGTCGTAGCTGGCCTGGGCCTGGAGCACGTCGGTCTTGTCCGACAGGCCGACGTCGAAGCGGCCATTGGCCTGGTCGAGCTGACGCTTGAAGGCCGCTTCCTCGGCCTTGGTCGCCGCCAGGTTGTCCTGGGCGCGGAGCACGGAAAAATAGTTCTCCGCGCTTTGCAGAATCAGGTTCTGTTCGTTGGCCGACAGCTCCAGCGCAGCCTGCTCGCTCACCGCTTCTGCGGCCTGCAACTGGAACCAGCGGTCGGCACGAAAGATCGGTTGCGACAGCGTGGCGGTCCAGGCCGTACCGCTGCGGTTGGTGGTGGCCGATGGCTGATCCAGCTGGGTGCGGGTGTGCATCGTCTCGCCACCGGCCGACAGGTTCGGCAGCAGTCCGGCGCGGGCCTGCGGCACGATCTCGCGGCGTGCACCGTAGTCGGCGCGGGCGGCAGCGAGGTCGGCGTTGTTGTCTGCCGCCTGCTGGTAGACGCTGATCAGGTCGGTCTTCACCGTGGTCGGTATGTCCGTTGCCCCGGCCGCGGCATGGGAGGCACACGACACGGCAAGCGCCAGCGAGAGTTTGCGCAGCATGAGACGATCCTTGGATTTCTGAACTGTTGAGTATTGAAATGTCGCCAGTGTAGTGCTGCGCGGGCTCGGCAACAATCGCCCGTGCACCTTTCGTCATCGATGTGCTGGGCCGCTTGGCTTTGCCAGGCGCTTGAGTCTAGACTGCACGCGTTCTTGTCGGGGTGCCTTGAGTCGAAGGCTGAGATCGGATAGTTCCGGATCCCGTTGAACCTGATCAGGTTAGCGCCTGCGTAGGGAACAAGATTGCTCGCTTTCCCGGCGAGATCTTGTGTCGAATCCGGGATTGTCGCAGCTCAGACTCATTGCGCCCCCCATCCGACACCGTACTCGTCCACGAGTGCGTCCGCTTTTTTCAGGTTCTTCCCCGACATTCCGCCCGCAGGAAACCGTCTGGAGAGCCCGTGATGAGCAAACAACAAAATACCCTTCACCTCAGCGAATCGGCCCAGGTCGATCAGCAGTCCGTGCAGCCGTTTCCCCGTTCGCGCAAGGTCTACGTAGAAGGCTCGCGTCCGGACATTCGTGTGCCGATGCGTGAGATCAGCCTGCTCGATACCCCGACCGACTTTGGCGGCGAGGCCAACGCGCCGGTGCTGGTCTACGACACCTCCGGCCCCTACACCGACCCCGACGTGATCATCGATGTGCGCAAGGGCCTGGGCGATGTGCGCTCGGCCTGGATCGACGCGCGCGGCGACACCGAACGCCTGGCCGGGCTCAGCTCGAACTTCGGCCAGCAGCGCCTGAGCGACCCGGAGCTGACCCGCCTGCGCTTCAACCACGTGCGCAACCCGCGCCGCGCCAAGGCCGGCGCCAACGTGTCGCAGATGCACTACGCCCGCCAGGGCATCATCACCGCCGAGATGGAATACATCGCCATCCGCGAGAACATGAAGCTGCAAGAGGCGCGTGCCGCTGGCCTGCTGACGCAGCAGCACCCTGGCCACAGCTTCGGCGCCAGCATCCCCAAGGAAATCACCGCCGAGTTCGTGCGTGAGGAAGTGGCCCGCGGCCGCGCGATCATCCCGGCCAACATCAACCACACCGAGCTGGAGCCGATGATCATCGGCCGCAACTTCCTGGTGAAGATCAACGGCAACATCGGCAACAGTGCGCTGGGTTCGTCCATCGAAGAAGAAGTGGCCAAGCTGACCTGGGGCATTCGCTGGGGCTCGGACACGGTCATGGACCTGTCCACCGGCAAGCACATCCACGAGACCCGCGAGTGGATCATCCGCAACTCGCCGGTGCCGATTGGTACGGTGCCGATCTACCAGGCGCTGGAAAAGGTCGGTGGCGTGGCCGAGGACCTGACCTGGGAGCTGTTCCGCGACACGCTGATCGAGCAGGCCGAGCAGGGCGTGGACTACTTCACCATCCATGCCGGCGTGCTGTTGCGCTACGTGCCGCTGACCGCCAAGCGGGTCACCGGGATCGTCAGCCGCGGCGGCTCGATCATGGCCAAGTGGTGCCTGGCGCACCACAAGGAAAACTTCCTCTACACCCATTTCGACGACATCTGCGAAATCATGAAGGCCTACGACGTCAGCTTCTCGCTGGGCGATGGCCTGCGCCCCGGCTCCATCGCCGATGCCAACGACGCCGCCCAGTTCGGCGAGCTGGAAACCCTCGGCGAGCTGACCAAGATCGCCTGGAAGCACGATGTGCAGTGCATGATCGAAGGCCCTGGCCACGTGCCGATGCAGTTGATCAAGGAGAACATGGACAAGCAGCTCGAATGCTGCGACGAGGCGCCGTTCTACACCCTCGGCCCGCTGACCACCGACATTGCGCCGGGCTATGACCACATCACCTCCGGCATCGGCGCGGCGATGATCGGCTGGTTCGGCTGCGCCATGCTCTGCTACGTCACGCCCAAGGAGCACCTGGGGTTGCCGAACAAGGACGATGTGAAGACCGGCATCATCACCTACAAGATCGCGGCCCATGCGGCGGACCTTGCCAAGGGCCATCCGGGGGCGCAGATCCGCGACAACGCGCTGTCCAAGGCGCGTTTCGAGTTCCGCTGGGAAGACCAGTTCAACCTCGGCCTGGACCCGGATACCGCGCGCGCCTACCACGATGAAACGCTGCCCAAGGAGTCGGCCAAGGTGGCGCACTTCTGCTCGATGTGCGGACCGAAATTCTGCTCGATGAAGATCACCCAGGAAGTGCGCGAGTACGCGGCGAACCTACGCATCGATGCGGTGGATGTGTCGATGGAGGAGGGCATGCGCGAGCAGGCCGAGCGCTTCCGCCAGGAGGGCAGCCAGCTGTATCAGAAAGTCTGACCCAAGCTTTTGCACGTGCCGGGGCCCAGCCCCTGCTTCGTGCGTGATGGCCGGTCTTTTCCTTCACTTCACCCCTGCGCGAGCGCATCCATGACTCAGATCAGCGCGTTTTCCCCCGATCACCCCGTTCCCCCCAGCCAGCGCGTGCTCGGCGGTCGGGACCTGTTTTCACTGTGGTTCTCCCTGGGTGTCGGCCTGATGGTATTGCAGGTCGGCGCGCTGCTGGCGCCGGGCCTGGGCCTGGCCGGGGCCTTGCTGGCGATCGTGCTGGGCAGTGCCGTTGGCGTGTTGTTGCTCGCCGCAGTTGCGGTGACCGGCTGCGACACCGGTCTCTCGGCCATGGCGACCTTGGGTCTGACCCTTGGCCGCCAGGGCGCACGCGTGCCGGCACTGCTCAACGTGCTGCAACTGGTGGGCTGGGGCGCCTTCGAGATCATCGTCATGCGTGATGCCGCGAGCCTGCTGGCTGCACGCACGTTCGGCGCGCACAGCAGCTGGAGCAACCCCATGCTCTGGACCCTCTGCTTCGGCGCCCTGGCCACGCTGCTGGCCGTCAGCGGCCCGCTGACCTTCGTGCGCAAGGTGCTGCGCCGCTGGGGCATCTGGCTGTTGCTCGGCGCCTGCCTGTGGCTGACCTGGAACCTGCTGGCCAAGGCTGACCTGGCGGCACTGTGGGCACGGCCGGGGGATGGCTCGCTGTCCCTGGCGCTGGGTTTCGACATCGTCATCGCCATGCCGCTGTCGTGGCTGCCACTGATCGCCGACTACTCGCGCTTCGGCCAGCGCGCCAGCCGGGTGTTCGGCGGTACCGCACTGGGCTTTTTCCTGGGCAACGCCTGGCTGATGAGCCTGGGGGTGGCCTATACCCTGGCCTTCGCGCCAAGCGGTGAGGTCAATGCGCTGCTGATGGCCTTGGCCGGCGCCGGTCTGGGCCTGCCGTTGCTGCTGATTCTGCTGGACGAATCGGAGAACGCCTTCGCCGACATCCATTCGGCGGCGGTGTCCGGCGGCACGCTGGTGCGCCTTAAGGTCGAGCACCTGGCGCTCGCCATCGGCCTGCTGTGCACGCTGATTGCGCTGCTGGCGCCACTGGCCCAGTACCAGAATTTCCTGCTGCTGATCGGCTCGGTATTCGCGCCGCTGTTTGGCGTGGTGCTGGTCGATCACTTCATGCTGCGCCGCCGCGAAACGCTACGTCTCGACGGTTTGCGCTGGGGCGCGCTGCTGGCGTGGGGCGTAGGGGTGGCGGTCTATCACGGCATCGCACACTGGGCGCCGGAGGTCGGCGCCACTCTGCCAGCCTTGCTGCTGGCAGGTGGGCTGTATGCGCTGCTGGGGCTTAGCCGCGGCCGGGGAACAGCTCGGGCTTGAGGATGCCGTTCAGGCGTGGGTAGGGGATTTTCAGCTCGACGTGGCCCATGGAGTACGGGGCAATGGCATACACCTCGTACTTCACGATCAGCGCGCCGTAGGTCAGGGCGATGTGCGGCGATTTGCGGAAGGGCCAGGTCTTGATGAATTCCGGGTCCTTGTCCATTTCGACGCTCATCAGCCACGCGCGGTGGGATTCGGCGACGGTCTTCCAGAAGGTGTCTTCCTGGCCGGGCAGGAGCATGTCCTGCAAGGTGAGCACCTTGTCTTGCGGGCGCGAGTAGTTGATGAACGCGCGACCCGGCATGCCGTGGGCGCCGCCGCTGTCGAGGTAGCTCGACAGCTCGACGATCACCAGTCCGTCATGCTGCTCGCGTACCTTGGCCTGCAAGTAGCTGCTGTTGCGCTGCTGGGCGGTGGCCAGGTACTTCTGCTCATAGGCCTTGAGCGTGGGCGCGGTGGCGCTGCGTTCGTTGTCTTGAGTGAGTTTCAGCAGACGGGTTTCAACGATGCCATCGAGTTTTGGCAGCGCGGGGAATGACACCGTGTCGATGTTCACCAGCGGGCAGTCGCGCTCGCTGCAACCGGGCTTGACGTGCTCCCAGGCCTCGCGCTTGACCTCGAGCGGCGTGCGGTAGTTGGGCGCAAACACGCTCTGGCAGGCGCCGAGCGCCAAGGCCAGCACGGCCACGGAAGTCAGTTTGGCAAGCGTCATCGAGGTTCCTTGCAAGACGAATGGATCGGTCTTCGACCGTCGGCGAGGCCGTCAGTTCGCCACTAAGCTAACAGAGTGTCGGTGCGCTGTTCCAGCCGCTCGAACAGCGCGAGAAGTGGGTGAAACACAGCGATACGCGGAGTAGGATGGCCCGATTACGCCGTAGATGTAACGAGGAATTTTCATGTCGAATCCGTTGTTATCCGAGCCCAAGAACGTCGAGATCATCCAGCGTGAGCAGTGCTACAAGGGCTTTTACCGGCTCGACAAAGTGCGCCTGCGCCATGAGCTGTTCGATGGCGGCACGAGCCGCGAAATCAGCCGTGAACTGTTCGTGCGCCATGACGCCGTGTGCGTGTTGCCCTACGACCCGCAGCGCGACGAAGTGGTGCTGATCGAGCAGTTTCGCGTCGGTGCTCTGGACAAGGCGGCCAACCCTTGGCTGATCGAGCTGGTGGCCGGCCTGATCGACAAGGACGAGCAGCCCGAGGAGGTTGCCCACCGCGAAGCCGAGGAAGAGGCCAATCTGACGTTCTCCGCACTGTGGCCCATGACCCGCTACTTCCCATCGCCCGGTGGCAGCGATGAGTTCGTGCACCTGTTTCTCGGCCGCTGCAGCAGCGAAGCGGCGGGCGGTGTGCACGGGCTCGAAGAAGAAGGCGAAGACATCCGCGTCCACGTCTGGCCCTTCGAGGATGCCCTGCAAGCGGTGCGCGACGGTCGCATCAACAACGCTGCCAGCATCATCGCCCTGCAGTGGCTGGCGCTGAATCGGGCCGAAGTCAGGGGGATGTGGTCGTGAGCCCGTCGCGTGAGCGCTATCGTGTCGACCTCGCCGGCCTGCAGGCCGCCTGCGAGGCCAATTACGCGCGGCTCATGCGACTGCTGCCGGAGATGCGCAGTACGCAGAGCGAACGGCGCATCGGCATGACCCAGGGCGAGCAACTGCTGGGTGTGCTGGCGCTGGAAGTGGTACTGGCCTGCCCGTACACCACCACCTTGCGCGTGCGCCAGGAACACAGCCTGCCGTGGTTGCCGGTGCCGCAGATGGAAGTGCAGGTGTATCACGACGCACGCATGGCCGAAGTGGTCAGCGCCGAGCATGCGCGGCGCCTGCGCAGTATCTATCCGTACCCCAACGACGCCATGCATCAGCCCGACGAGAAGGCCCAGCTCAACCTGTTCCTCGGTGAGTGGCTCAATCATTGCCTGGCCTGTGGGCATGAGCTGGCCGTTGTCCGCTGAAATGTGACGCCAGTCGGCCTCTGCCCATTGCATGCCCGGTCACGCTCGCCATAATTGCGCCACATCCGCTCAAGGAGACGGCCGTTGGCTCAGCCAGACCCCTCATACATCGACGCACCCATCCATGTGGTGCAATTGACCGACCCCCACCTGTTCGCCGACCCGGCCGGCGGCCTGCTGGGGGTGAATACCCGTGACAGCCTGCGCCATGTCATCGAGCAGGTGCGCCGCGAACAACCGCGTATCGACCTGCTGCTGTGCACCGGCGATCTGTCGCAAGACGCCAGTCAGCGATCCTATGCCGCGTTTTGCGAGCTGACCGACGGCCTGGCAGCGGTGACCCGCTGGTTGCCCGGCAACCACGATGACGCTGCGGTGATGGCCGAGGTCGGGCAGGGCGCGTTCCTCCAGGCCGTGACCGACATTGGCGCCTGGCGCGTGGTGATGCTCAACTCGGCTGTGGTCGGTGCGACCCATGGCCTTCTGGAGCCGGCGCAGCTCGATCTGCTGGAGCAGGCGCTGGCCAGCGCGGGCCAGCGTCACTGCCTGGTCTGCCTGCACCATCAGCCGATAGACATCGGCTGCGCCTGGATCGCCCCGATTGGCCTGCGCAACGCCGATCAGCTGTTTGCACGGCTGCACGCCCACCCGCAGGTGCGCGGGCTGCTGTGGGGTCATGTTCATCAGCCGTGGGACGAACAGCGCGGCCCTCTGCGCTTGCTGGCCACGCCGTCTACCTGCATCCAGTTCGCCGCCGCCAGCGAGGCGTTCCAGGTCAGTGAAGAGTCCCCCGGCTACCGCTGGCTGCGGCTGCACAGCGATGGCTCGATTGAAACGGCGGTCGTGCGCGCAGACGATTACGTGATCGCCCTGGACTTCGACAGCCCCGGCTACTGACCCGCGGCTGCGGCCTGGCGCGGCACGTGCGACAGCCCGCAGCTGCACCAAAGTCCCATGAACGCGATACACTGCGCGTTTCCCAGCGCCTGCCCAGCAGGTGCTGTCTTGCAGATGCAGAGGGCACGATGTCGGGTTCGATCCTTTATCTACATGGTCTCAACAGCTCGCCGCTGTCCACCAAGGCGAGCCAGCTGACGGCGGTCATGGCCCGTCTCGGGCTGGCTGATCAGTTGCGTGTGCCGGCCCTGCATCACCACCCGCGCCAGGCCATTGCCCAGGCCGACGCCGCGATTGCCGAACTGGGTTCACCGCTTCTGGTGGGCAGCTCGCTCGGCGGTTACTACGCCACGTACCTGGCGCAACGGCATGGCCTCAAGGCGCTGCTGATCAATCCGGCGGTGGCCCCGCATCGCCTGTTCGACGGCTACCTTGGCACCCAGCGCAATTTCTACAGCGACGAAACCTGGGAGCTGACCCTCGACCACATCCAGGCACTGGCGGAACTCGAAGTCCCGCCACCGCAAGACGCCAACCGTTTCCAGGTGTGGCTGCAGACCGGTGACGAGACCCTCGACTACCGCCATGCCGAGCGCTATTACCAGCAGTGCGAGCTGTGCATCGAAGCAGGGGGCGACCACGGTTTCCAACACTTCGCCGAGCACCTGCCGGCCCTGCTGGCCTATGCCGGCATCGATCGCGAGCGCTATGCCGCCCTCGATTTTTCTGCTTTCTGATCTTTCCCGCATTCACCAGACGACAACGAGAACCCATGGCCAATCCCAGCGCTAGCGCCTATAACGCAGACGCCATCGAAGTCCTCTCCGGCCTTGACCCGGTGCGCAAGCGCCCGGGCATGTACACCGACACCAGCCGGCCCAACCACCTGGCCCAGGAAGTCATCGACAACAGCGTCGACGAAGCCCTGGCCGGGCACGCCCGTTCGATCCAGGTCGTGCTGCATGCCGATCATTCGCTGGAAGTCAGCGACGATGGCCGCGGCATGCCGGTGGACATTCACCCTGAAGAAGGCGTGTCGGGCGTCGAGCTGATCCTCACCAAGCTGCACGCCGGCGGCAAGTTCTCGAACAAGAACTATCAGTTCTCCGGCGGTTTGCACGGGGTCGGTATTTCGGTGGTCAACGCCCTGTCGACGCTCGTGCGGGTGCGCGTCAAGCGCGACGGCAACGAGTACCAGATGACCTTCGCCGACGGCTTCAAGGCCACCGACCTGCAAGTGGTCGGCACGGTGGGCAAGCGCAACACCGGCACCAGCGTGTACTTCAGCCCCGACCCGAAGTATTTCGACTCGCCGAAGTTTTCCATCAGCCGCCTCAAGCATGTGCTCAAGGCCAAGGCCGTGCTGTGCCCGGGGCTGTCGATCAGCTTCGAGGACAAGGGCTCTGGAGAGAAGGTCGAGTGGCACTACGAAGACGGCCTGCGCTCGTATCTGGTCGATGCGGTCAGCGAGTTCCAGCGCCTGCCTGACGAGCCGTTCTGCGGCAGCCTGGCCGGCAACAAGGAAGCGGTGGACTGGGCGTTGCTGTGGCTGCCCGAAGGCGGCGACAGCCTGCAGGAAAGCTACGTCAACCTGATTCCCACCGCGCAAGGCGGCACCCACGTCAATGGCTTGCGCCAGGGCCTGCTCGACGCCATGCGCGAATTCTGTGAATTCCGCAACCTGCTGCCACGTGGTCTCAAGCTGGCGCCCGAGGACGTCTGGGAGCGGATTGCCTTCGTGCTGTCGATGAAGATGCAGGATGCGCAGTTCTCCGGGCAGACCAAGGAACGGTTGTCATCGCGCGAGGCGGCAGCGTTCGTTTCGGGCGTGGTCAAGGATGCGTTCAGCCTGTGGCTCAACGCCCACCCGGAACTGGGCCTGCAACTGGCCGAGCTGGCCATCAGCAACGCCGGTCGGCGGCTCAAGGCGAGCAAGAAGGTCGAGCGCAAGCGCATCACCCAGGGCCCGGCCTTGCCGGGCAAGCTGGCCGACTGCGCCGGCCAGGACCCGATGCGCTCGGAGCTGTTCCTGGTCGAGGGTGACTCGGCCGGTGGCTCGGCCAAGCAGGCGCGCGACAAGGAATTCCAGGCGATCCTGCCGCTGCGCGGGAAGATCCTCAACACCTGGGAAGTCGACGGCGGCGAAGTGCTCGCCAGCCAGGAAGTGCACAACATCGCCGTGGCCATCGGCGTCGACCCAGGGGCGACCGACCTGGCGCAATTGCGCTATGGCAAGATCTGCATCCTCGCCGACGCCGACTCCGACGGGCTGCACATCGCCACCTTGCTCTGCGCACTGTTCGTCCAGCATTTCCGCCCGCTGGTGGATGCCGGGCACATCTACGTCGCCATGCCGCCGCTGTACCGCATCGACCTGGGGAAGGAGATCTACTATGCCCTGGATAACGAAGAGCGCGACGGCATCCTCGACCGCCTGGTGGCCGAGAAGAAACGCGGCAAGCCGCAGGTCACCCGCTTCAAGGGCCTGGGCGAGATGAACCCGCCGCAGTTGCGCGAAACCACCATGGACCCCAACACGCGGCGTCTGGTGCAACTGACGCTGGAAGACGTGGCCGCCACCTGCGAGCTGATGGACAAACTGCTGGCCAAGAAGCGCGCAGGCGACCGCAAGAGCTGGCTGGAGACCAAAGGCAACCTGGCCGAGGTCATGGTGTGATCCGTCGTTGGCTGGCGGCGCTGCTGACGCTGTCGACCCTGCCCACCGAGGCCAGTGACTGGCCTGAACTGAAGCTGCTCGGCGAGTATCCGATCGAGGGCATGCGCGGCGGCAACCTGTCAGGGCTGGCGCAGTGCAGGGGTAGCCTGTGGGGCGTGTCGGACCGCGACGACGACCGCATCTACCGCTTCGACCAGAACAGCAAGGTGTGGACCTCCGAACCGCTGCTGTTCACCCCGCCGCCCGTGCCGGAAAGTGGCCTGCCGTGGGGGCTGAAGGTGCGTAACTGGGCGGTGTCGTGGGTGCGCGGTGGCGAACTGGACTATGAAGGCATCACCTGCGACAAGGCCGGCAACCTGTATCTGGTCAGCGAAGCTCATGCCGCGGTGCTGCAACTGCCGCTCGAGGGCGAGCCGGACTGGCTGAAGATCGATCCGGCCATGCTGCGCCAGGCCCGTGCCAGCGGCATGCTGCTGCACTTCAATGCGCAATTCGAAGGCCTGGCGATCAACCCCGCCGGTGACCGCCTGTGGCTCGCCGCCGAACGCGAGCGCCGTGGGCTGGTGGTCATCGAACGCCAGCAGTCGGTGTGGAACTGCGGCCACAGCTGTGTGTTGCTCAGTGAAGCGGGGGTGGACATGCAGCCTGCGCAGATGCCGAACCCGCGCAACCGCAGCCGCGACTTCTCGGATCTGGCCTGGTACCAGGGCAAGCTGTTCACCCTCGAGCGCAACGCGTACCGCATCTGCCGCCGCAACAGCAGCAACGGTGAGGTAGAACGCTGCTGGTCGTTCGCCGAAGAAGGGCTGACCGAAGCCCGCCGTTACGACCACCCCTTCGGCCTGGCCGAAGCGCTGGTCATCGACGACAAGGGTGCCTGGATCGGCCTGGACAACAACAACGCCCACCGTGCTGACGGCGAACGCCGGCCGATCGTCTGGCGCTTTGCAGCGCCTGCCGGTGGCTGGAGCGCCAAGCCATGAGCCAGCCGGCCGGCAAGCGCGCAGGCAAGATACTGATGATCGTGGCCTGGGCGGCAGCGCTGTTCCTCGCCACGCGCTTCTTCGGCCAGTGGGAAACGCGTCAGCAAAACCCTAACCGCGAGGTGCAGTCCGAGCATGGCGCAGGCTTCATCGAGGTGCGTTTGCTGGGCAATGCTCAGGGTCATTTCGTCGTCGACGGGCTGATCAACGGCCAGGCCGTGCACTTCATGCTCGACACCGGTGCCACCGACGTTGCCATCCCCGAGGGCGTGGCGCAGCAGTTGAACCTGGAACGTGGCGCATCGGTCACGGTGAGCACGGCCAATGGCCGCACCGAAGGCTATCGCACCCGCCTCGACGAGCTGGCCCTGGGTGACATCCACCTGCGCAACGTGCGCGCCCTGGTGGTGCCGGGCCTGGATGGCGAGCAGATCCTGCTGGGCATGAGTGCACTGAAACAACTTGAATTCACCCAGCGTGGCGGCACCTTGCTGCTACGCCAGAACTTGAAATGACGAGGCTCGCATGAGCGACTTACAAGACAGTCTCGACGGTGTCGAGCGCCGCTCGCTGGCCGCGTTCACCGAACAGGCCTACCTCACCTACTCCATGTACGTGATCATGGACCGGGCCCTGCCGCACATCGGTGACGGCCTCAAGCCCGTGCAGCGTCGCATCATCTATGCCATGAGCGAGCTGGGCCTGGATGCCGACGCCAAGCACAAGAAATCGGCGCGGACCGTCGGTGACGTACTCGGCAAGTTCCACCCTCACGGCGACTCGGCGTGCTACGAGGCCATGGTGCTGATGGCCCAGCCCTTCAGCTATCGCTACACCCTGGTCGACGGCCAGGGCAACTGGGGTGCACCGGACGATCCGAAGTCGTTCGCCGCCATGCGCTACACCGAGGCGCGGCTGTCGCGCTACTCCGAAGTGCTGCTCGACGAAGTCGGCCAGGGCACCGTCGACTGGGTGCCGAACTTCGACGGCACCTTGCAGGAGCCGGCCGTGCTGCCCGCGCGCCTGCCCAACATCCTGCTCAACGGCACCACTGGCATCGCCGTGGGCATGGCCACTGACGTGCCGCCACACAACCTGCGTGAAGTCGCCGCAGCCTGCGTGCGCCTGCTCGACGAACCGAAAGCCACCGTCGAGCAGCTGTGCGAGCACATCCAGGGCCCGGACTACCCGACCGAAGCCGAGATCATCACCCCCCGCGCCGAGCTGCTGAAGCTCTACGAGAGCGGCCGCGGCTCGATCCGCATGCGTGCGGTGTACCGTGTCGAAGACGGCGATATCGTCGTGACCGCGCTGCCGCATCAGGTGTCCGGGGCCAAGGTGATGGAACAGATCGCCGCACAGATGCAGGCCAAGAAGCTGCCGATGGTGGCGGATCTGCGTGACGAATCGGACCATGAGAACCCCTGCCGGCTGGTGATCATCCCGCGCTCCAACCGGGTCGACGCCGCCGAGCTGATGCCGCACCTGTTCGCCACCACCGATCTGGAGAGCAGCTACCGGGTCAACGTCAACATCATCGGTCTCGATGGCCGACCGCAATTGAAGAACCTGCGCGCCTTGCTGCAGGAGTGGCTGCAGTACCGCATCGGCACCGTGCGCCGCCGCCTGCAATACCGCCTGGACAAGGTCGACAGGCGCCTGCACCTGCTCGACGGCTTGCTGACCGCGTTCCTCAACCTGGACGAAGTGATCCACATCATCCGCACCGAGGACCAGCCCAAGCAGGCACTGATCGAGCGCTTCGAGCTGAGCGAGACCCAGGCCGACTACATCCTCGAAACCCGCCTGCGGCAGCTGGCGCGGCTCGAAGAGATGAAGATCCGTGGTGAGCAGGAAGACCTGCGCAAGGAACAGTCCAAGCTGCAGGGCCTGCTGGGCAGCGAAGCCAAGTTGCGCAAGCTGGTGCGCAGCGAGCTGATCAAGGACGCCGAAACCTATGGCGATGCGCGCCGCTCGCCCATCGTCGAGCGCGGCGAAGCCAAGGCGCTGTCGGAAAACGAGCTGATGCCGGCTGAGCCAGTGACCGTGGTGCTGTCGGAAAAGGGCTGGATTCGCTGCGCCAAGGGCCACGACATCGACGCCACCGGGCTTTCCTATAAAGCCGGTGATGGTTTCAAGGCGGCAGCACCCGGGCGCTCGAACCAGTTTGCGGTGCTCATCGATTCCACCGGCCGCAGTTACTCGCTGGCGGCCCATAGCCTGCCGTCGGCGCGTGGCCAGGGCGAACCCTTGACCGGCCGTCTGACGCCACCGCCAGGCTCGACCTTCGAGTGCGTGCTGGTGCCCGAGGATGACGCCCTGTACGTGGTGGCCTCCGATGCCGGCTATGGCTTCGTGGTCAAGGGCGAGGACCTGCAGGCCAAGAACAAGGCCGGCAAGGGCCTGCTGAGCCTGCCCAATGGCTCCAGGGTCATGGCGCCGCGACCGGTGGCCGATCGCGGCAGCGACTGGCTGGCGGCGGTGACCACCGAAGGCCGGCTGCTGGTGTTCAAGATCAGCGACCTGCCGCAACTGGGCAAAGGCAAAGGCAACAAGATCATTGGCGTGCCGGGCGACCGGGTGGTCAGTCGCGAAGAGTACGTGACCGACCTCGCCGTGCTGGCCGAAGGCTCTACCCTGGTGCTGCAAGCCGGTAAACGTACCCTGTCGCTCAAACCTGACGACCTGGAACACTACAAGGGCGAGCGCGGTCGGCGCGGCAGCAAGTTGCCGCGTGGATTCCAGCGGGTCGACGGCCTGATGGTCGAGCGCCCGGTGTGAACGGCACGGGGCAGGGCAACAGTTTCACCCTGGCCCGCGCTATAAACGCTGGAGTCGCGCCGGCATTTCACGGATGATAGTGCCCCCGCGGCGCCAGGGTTCCTGGCGCGCAGGCGGATTTACCTGAGTATCACTGCGGCCTGCCTCGGGCAGCCGCCTGGATGGGATGAATGAAATTTCCACGCCTTCCATTGACCTTGTTGATGACTGGCTTGTTGGGCCTGGCCGGCTGCTCCACGCACCAGCCCGTGGCCTTGTATCAGCTCGACAGCGGTCAGCCTGGCCAGCCGACTCAGGCTTCAGGCATGGCAGTGGTGGTGGGCCCGGTTTCTGTGGCCGACTACCTGCAGCGCGAAACCTTCCTCCAGCGTCAGCCTGATGGCAGCTTGAGCGCAGCGATCGACGGTCGTTGGGCAGGCAGCCTGTCGTCTGACATCGACCAGTTGCTGGTGCGCCAGCTGGCCTGGCGCCTGGACAGCCAGCGCGTGGTCCTGGCCCCGGCCGGCACGGGTTTTGCGCCTGATGCCCAGGTGCTGCTGTCGATTACCCGGCTCGACTCCGGCGCCAAGCAGCCTGCCATTCTCGACGCTCAGTGGCGCGTGCTCGACCGCCGCGGCCAGGTTCGCGACAACCGCATCGTTCACCTGGAACAGCCGCATGCAGGCAGCGAGAGCGCGCAGGTGCAGGCCCAGGGGCAACTGTTGCAGAAGCTCGCCGAGCAACTCAGCACCGCCCTCAAGCCACTGGCCAATCAGCCGGCCGTGGCAGAGGTGCCAGTCAAGAAGCCAGCGGCGCCGGCACAGGTCAAGAAAGATCCCGAGAAATCCCGTATCCCGATGGCCGCACCGATCCGTACCGACATGGAAATCTATCGGTTCTGAGCCGATGTTCAGCCATGAAAAAGCCCGCAGCGATGCGCAACGCTGTGCAGGCAGGCGTTCAGGGCCGCTGTGCGGCCCATCGCGGCTGAAGCCGCTCCCACAGGGTACGCACCTTCCGTAGGAGCGGCTTTAGCCGCGATGGGCTGCAAAGCAGCCCCAACCGATCCCGCCTTGGCTTGACTGAACAGCATTGCGCAGCGATGCAGGCCTTTTCGTGGGCGGTTCCCAGTCAGCTGCGGTGCTCGTGCATGCGTGCGAGCTGGCGCTCGAGCATGGACGGGTAGGGCTCGAGCAGACGCTCCACGCAGCACGCGCCTTCGGGGCTGGCAATCGGCCGGATGCGCGCGCGTTGGCGGATCAGCGAGTCATCGCCGATCTTGCGCTCCACCAGCAGCAGGTTGCGGCTGTGCTGCGACAGCGCCAGGGCATCCTGAGCCTTTTCGGCCATCAGCAGGTCGACCTGGTCCAGCCCGTACAGGTCATCGTCCATGGTCAGGCCCAGCTGCAATTGCAGGGTGATGCCGCTGTCTGCGACCTCGATCTGCAACGCATGGCCCAGGGCTCGCAGCAGCTCGCCGCAGCAGATGGCGTTGGTGAGGTAGTCGTCGCCGCACTGACGGCTGTGGAACAGCAGCAGCGCGCTGCCGTCGTTGAGCGAGTGCAGCTCGCCTTCGTACAGCGACACGGCCTGGTTCAGGCACTCGCGGTAGCGGTCCAGCAATTCGCCAAGACGGGTGCGCGGCAGGCGGCGCAGTTGCTCTTGCGAGCCCAGCTGCACGGCGAGAATGCCCGTGAACTGTGGCTCGCCGGGCGCGTCTTCGTGAATCGCCTGGAGCGGCGCGGGCGCTTCGTCGTCCAGCAAGCCGGCGAAGGCTTCGTCATCATCGTCCTCGGCCACCACCTGAGCGCGCTGGCTCGGCTTGGGAATGGCGGCACGTTCGCGCAGGGTCATCGGCGCGTCTTCAACGAAATGTTCGTCCTGCTCCGGGTCTTCGTCGTACGTGTACTCAGGCTCCGGATCGGGCTCGGGCGGCGCTGGCGGTGCCAGGCGCGCGTGCAGCTGACGGGCCAGGTCGCCGATTTCATCCTGGCGCTCGGTGCCGGGGGTGAGGTGGTGCGGATCGCGCAGCCAGACCCGCAGTTGCAGCAGCGGGGTGGTGATGTAGCGGCCCAGGCGCAGGCTCAGGGTCAGCGCCAGGACCAGCAGGATGGCCGCCATGATGCCCATGCTCTGCAGGCTGATCAGCATCGGTTGCTGGAACTGATTCATGTCCAGGCTGATGCGCAACTGGCCCGCGGCGACGTCCTGGAAGGTGATCTTGCTCTGGTACAGCCCTTCCGCCTCGCCCAGCAGGGTGTTGCGCGGCCGTTCGCCGGCTTCGGCAAGGATGCGGTTGTCCACGCTGTAGATCGCCGCATGGGCCACCAGCGGGTTCTTCACCAGGTTGCCGAGCAGCACGTTGAGACTGAGGATGTCATTGGCCACCAACAGCTCGGTGGCCGACGTCGCGGTCTGGATGGTGAGGCTCTGGCCCAGTGCATCGGCCTGGTCATGCATGGCCTGCTTGAACTGCAGGCCCATCACGCAGGCATAGATCACCAGCGCCAGCGCCACCATGAAAACGGTGTGGCTGGCGATACGCAGAACCAGGGGAATGCGACGTTGGCGCAGGGCGCGAAAGAGCATCACGAAGAAGTTTTCGGTTTTGACGGGCGTGGGCCGGATCACAGAGCGCGGCTCTTTATGGCAAAAAGTGTGGGCGGAGTATAGCGACCCGGCATATGTCGGCAAAGTAGGCGAGGCGCCCGGTGGTCATGGAAAGTCGGTAGAATGCGCATTTTTCATCATTTCGGAGCCAGGTCTTGCGCGAAATCGTCCTGATCAACATCACCGGTGAAGACCGACCCGGTCTCACTGCCGCTCTCACCGGCGTCCTGCTCCAGGGCGGTGTGAACATCCTCGACATCGGTCTTGCCGTCATGCACGGCACGTTGTCGTTCGGCATCCTGGTCGACATCCCCGACAACGAGGTGGCCACGCAACTGTTGCAGAGCGTGCAGGCCAAGGCCCACGAACTGAACCTGCAGGCCCGCTATACGCCGATTTCCGAGGCCGACTACCAGCACTGGGCCGAAGGCCAGGGCGACGCGCGCCATGTGGTGACGCTGCTGAGCCGGCAGATCACCCCCGAACAGCTGCAGCGTGCCAGTGCGGTGATTTCCCGCTACGGCATGACCATCGAGCGCATCGAGCGGCTGTCTGCGCGCGTCAGCCTTGACGCACCGGTGGACAACAGCCGGGCTGCGGTGGAAATCTCCGTGCGCGGCGAGCCAAGCGATGTGCAGGCGCTGCGCGGCGATTTCTTCGCGTTGTCCGGCGAGTTGAGCGTCGACATCGCCTTCCAGAAAGACGACCTGTTCCGCCGCAATCGCCGCCTGGCAGTGTTCGACATGGATTCCACGCTGATCGAGGCAGAAGTCATCGACGAGCTGGCCAAGGCCGCCGGCGTCGGCGAGCAGGTGGCCGCCATCACCGAACGCGCCATGCGCGGCGAGCTGGATTTTCGCGCCAGTTTCAAAGAGCGCATGGCGCTGCTCAAGGGCCTGGACGTCAGCGTGCTGGATGAAATCGGCGCCTCGCTGCGCCTCACCGAGGGCGCCGAAAACCTGTTCGCCGAGCTCAAGCGTCTGGGTTACAAGACGGCTATTCTGTCCGGCGGCTTCAGCTACTTTGCCAAGCAGGTGCAGGCACGCCTGGGCATCGACTACGTGTTCGCCAACGAGCTGCAGACGGTCGACGGCAAACTGACCGGTGTGGCAGTCGAGCCGATCGTCGATGCGCAGCGCAAGGCCGAGCTGTTGCAGGAGCTGGCAATCAAGGAGGGTTTGCAACTGGAGCAGACCATCGCCGTCGGTGACGGCGCCAATGACCTGCCGATGCTGGCCCTGGCCGGGTTGGGCGTGGCCTTCCGCGCCAAGCCGCTGGTGCGCCAGTCGGCCAAGCAGGCGATCTCTACCCTGGGGCTGGATGGGGTGCTGTACCTGCTGGGCCTGCGTGACCGTCAGACCCGCAGCTAGCCTTCGCGCAATGCCTGAGCCGACAGTCCGGGCCCGCGGCCTGTCGGCGTCCTGAGCAGCCACAAGGCCTGTGACCTCGCCACACAATGACGTTTCTCGATAGCGTCGCTATTGCCAGTCCGCGCAGACACGAAAACGCCCGATGCAGAGCACCGGGCGTTTGACGTTAGGCTGAGCCAGTGCGGCGCCAGGCGCTCAGCCTGCAGCCAGGGTCAGGCTTGCGTCGGCATGGCCAGCAACTGGCCCATGCGCACGGCCGAGCCCGCGCCCACATCGCCCCATTGCATCTGTTCAGGGCCAAACAGCACGACCACTGTCGAACCCAGCTTGAAGCGGCCCATTTCGGCGCCTTTCTCCAGGTGGATCGGCACGCGGCTGGCTTCGTCGTAGCGCACGCTCTTCAGTTCGCGCTTGGGCGGCGTGACCAGCCCGGCCCAGACGGTTTCGACCGAGGCCACGATCATTGCGCCGACCAGCACCATGGCCATCGGCCCGCGTTCGGTGTCGAACAGGCACACCACACGCTCGTTGCGGGCGAACAGCTCGGGAACGTTTTCAGCCGTGGTCTGGTTGACCGAGAACAGCTGGCCCGGCACATAGACCATTTCGCGCAGGGTGCCGGCCAGCGGCATGTGTACGCGGTGGTAGTCCTTGGGCGACAGGTACACGGTGGCGAACTCGCCGCCCATGAACGGTGCAGCCAGGGCGGGGTCGCCGCCGAGCAGTTCCTGGGCGCTGAAGCTGTGGCCCTTGGCCTGGAAGATGCGGCCGTGCTCGATCTTGCCGACCTGGCTGACGGCGCCGTCGGCCGGGCAGAGGATGGCCCCTGGGGTCTGGTCGAGCGGACGGGCATCGGGCTTCAAGGCGCGGGTGAAAAAGGCGTTGAAGTGCTCGTAGGCGGTGAGGTCTTCGACCTGAGCCTGGGACATGTCCACTTGATAGCGCTGGGCGAACCAGGCAGTGAAGGCGTTCTTGAACCAGCGCACGCGGCACTCGGCGACGCAGCCGGCCAGGCGCGAGAGCAGATGGTGGGGCAGCAGGTACTGGCTGAGAATGAACAAACGGGATTTCATTGGGTTTCCTTAAACGTCTACAGGCGTGTCCGGGTGGTTGCCCCACTCGCTCCAGGAGCCGGCATAGGCCTTGACCCGTGGGTAGCCGAGGGATTTTGCCACCAGATAAGTGAAGCCGGACCGGCGATGACTCTGGCAGTGGGTGACCACTTCCTTGTCCGGGGTAATGCCGTGGTCGAGCAACAGCGCGGCCACGTCGGCGCGGATGCGCAGGTGGTCGGCCGGGTTCATGGCAGCGGTCCACTCGAGGTTGACCGCACCGGGAATGTGTCCGCCACGGGCCGCCAGCACCTTGGTGCCGGCGAACTCCTCGGGGGCGCGTGCGTCCCAGATGGCCAGGTCCGCTGCGCCCAGGCGGCTTTGCAGGTATTCGCGAGTGGCGGTGGGCTCGGCGTGCAGTTGCAGGCTCACCTCGGTGCACGCGCTGGCCGGCGTTTCGGTGGACAGCGCCTGCGCCGGCCAGGCCTGGATGCCGCCGTTGAGGTAGTGATAGCGGGCGTGGCCGATCACATCGAGCAGCCAGATGAAGCGGCCGGCCCAGCTGCCGCCTTCTTCGTCATAGACCACATAGACCGCGTTCTCGTGATGGCCGAGTTCGGCGAACAGTTTTTCCAGCGTGGCCTGGCTGGGCAACAAGCCGGGCGCCGGGGGTTGGCCGAGCTGAGTGCGTTTGCTGTCGACCCAGTGCGCGCCGGGGATGTGCCCGGCCGCGTAACGGCTGGCGCTGGTCAGGTCGACCAGAATCAGCTCGGGTGAATCCAGGCGCGGCAGCAGGTCTGCCGCCTCGATCACCAACGGCAAGCCGGAAAAGTCAGTCATCCACGGTCTCCGAAAAAAGAGCGGCGATTGTAGCCCAGGCGCTGTTTGAAAACTGCCCGCGCGGTGATGCAACTGCGCGCGAACCTGCACCGTTGGCATGGATCGACGGCGCAACGCCTGGCCCGGTACTCGCCGTTTTCGTTGTGCAGAGGTGATTCACAGGGCTGCGCACAGCATCAGGCGTTGCGATGGCTGAAGGTTGCCAAGGCGCGCTCGATGCACTGCACGGTCTTGGCAAACGCCTGCACGCTGACATCCGACAGCGGCCGGGCGCTCTGGTCGGCCAGCACCAGCATGGCGACCTGGCCATTGACCGCCAGCGAGCGCATCAACAGGTGTTCGCTGCGCAGCAACGGGCGCAGCGCGGCAGGCATCAAGGGGGCGTACTGCCGGTGGTTTTCCGGCGTCAGGCGCAGCTGCGCGGCCTGGCTGGTGAGCCGCTCCAGCAGCCGGTTGTCAGCCACGGGCAAGGTCTGCGCCAGCGTCTCCTTGGGCACACCGGCGATCTGCTGCACGCGCAGGCACTCATTGACACGGTCGAACGATAGCAGCATGACCCGCGTGAATCCGCAGGCGGTCAAGGCGTCGCGCGCCTGGGTGGCGAGGTGCACGGCATTGGTGAAGCGATTGGTCTGGGCCAGCAGCTCGGTGCACAGGGTGCGCCAGGTGGCCAGGTCTTCTGCCGAGGGCGGCGGGGGCGGCAGCATGTCCGGGTGCAGGCGGCGCTGCTGCCAGGGCCAGAGCAGGGCTTCGGCCGGGTGGAACAGGTCGGCCCGGGCGTGGCGGCGGGCGCTGGCCGCGGCCTGTTGGTGCACCTGGTTCTGCACATCGTCCAGGCTGGTTTGCAGGTACAGCGCGGTGAGCAGTTGCCAGCGCAACAGGTGCGGGTTGTCCCAGCCCACCTGCGCGGCCAGCGCCAGATTGTTGGCCAGCAGCACGGTGTTGGCCGGCTGGTTGAACCAGCGGCGCAGGCCGGGTTCCTGGTCGAGGCGATGCTGCTGCTCCAGCGGGTCCTGCTCGCGGGAGATGCTGATCACCTGGGCCAGATGCTCGCGCTCTTCGAGCAGCAGGCGGTAACCCTGGGTCACCCACTCCGGCAGCCGCCAGTGTTCAGCCACCGCGCGGCACAACGCCATGATGCGCACCCCGAACAGTTCCTGTTCGACCTGGGCCGCGTCCTCACCGCGGTGGATGACCCGCAGCTCCCAGGTGTCGAGCAATGCGGGGTAGGCCAGCGCCAGCGGCCACAGCGGCGACAGGAACAGCAGGCTGCCCCAGTGAATTTCCTGCCACAGCCGCGCCAGACGGCTGGCGAACAGGCCGCTGGCCTGCTGGCTGGCGTGCTGGCTGATCTGCACGAACTGGTTGAGCGTGGGCGGCAGGTCGCTGCTGGGTACCGCTGGCAAACGCGCGAGCAGTTGCGCGCAGCGCGCCAGGCCCAGGCGATTGAGCGCCACCTCCAGGCTTTCGGCCGGCTCTGCCTGGCTGGCGTTGGCCGAATGGTTGGCCTCGCGCATCACCGACAGCACCAGCGCGGGGCTGCCCTGCATCAGTTCGGCGATGTCGCGCAGCGAGCGGCGCGAGTCGTTGATGGCCGACAGCACGCGGTCGTGGCTTTCCTTCGGAACCGGCAGCCGAACGCTATCGAGCACCTTCACCCACGCCTCTAGCGTCGATGGAACCTGACTTGGGACCTTGGTTTCACTTGGCATTTTGACATCAGTCCGAACTGGCTTTTCGCTAGGAGTGGCTATAGTCTGGCGCAGTTCTGCCGATAAGTAGAAGAAGAGTTTCAGAGCCCCCCTCCCGGTCCTTTTTCACCTCTGCTAATACGTTGAATTTATGGCAAAAATTATCGGCATCATCATCGTATTCGCCAGCGTGCTCGGCGGTTACGTTCTCTCGCACGGCAAGATCGGTGCCCTGATTCAGCCGTTCGAAGTGCTCATCATCGGCGGTGCCGCACTGGGCGCGTTCATCCAGGCCAACCCCGGCAGCATGACGATGCACGTCTTCAAGAAATCCCTGAAGATGTTCAAGTCGCGGTATACCCACGCCTTTTACCTGGAAGTGCTGAGCCTGGTGTACGAGATCCTCAACAAGAGCCGCCGCGAAGGCATGATGGCCATCGAGGCCGACATCGAGGACCCCGCGGCCAGCCCCATCTTCAGCAAGTACCCGAGCATCATCGGTGACGCGTCGATGATCGCGTTCATCTGTGATTACCTGCGCATCATGTCCACCGGCAACATGGCGCCCCATGAGCTCGAAGGCCTGTTCGACATGGAGCTGCTGAGCATGAAGGAAGAGCTCGAACACCCCTCCCATGCGGTGACCGGCATCGCCGACGGCATGCCCGGCTTCGGTATCGTTGCCGCGGTACTGGGCATCGTGGTGACCATGGCGTCGCTGGGTGAGGGTGACCAGGCGGCCATCGGCATGCACGTCGGCGCGGCGCTGGTCGGTACCTTCTTCGGTATTCTCGCGGCCTATGGCTTCTTCGGCCCGCTGGCCAACTGCCTCAAGCACGACGCCAAGGAAGAGATCAACGTGTACGAGGCGATCAAGGCCTCGCTGGTGGCCTCGGCCTCAGGCATGCCGCCCACGCTGGCCGTGGAGTTCGGCCGCAAGGTGCTGTACCCGGGCCATCGTCCAAGCTTCGCCGAGCTGGAACAAGCGGTCCGCGGTCGCTGAGTCATGGAGAACAACCAGCCCATCATCGTCAAGCGCGTCAAGCGCTTCGGCGACGGCCACCACGGCGGCGCCTGGAAAATCGCCTTCGCCGACTTCGCCACGGCGATGATGGCGTTCTTCCTGGTGCTGTGGCTGATGTCCACCGCCACCCCTGAGCAGAAGATCGCCATTGCCGGCTACTTCCAGGACCCGATCGGTTTTGCCGAAAGCGGCACGCCCTACGTCATCGACCTGGGCGGCACGCCGGAGATGGCGCCGGACAAGACCATCAATCCTGAACAGAACATGGAATCCACGCCGCCGCTCAACCCGCAAGTGAACAAGGATCAGGTCGAAAGCATGGCCGAGCAGGTCGAGCGCGAGCGTCTGGAACTGTTGCTGCAAGAGCTGCAGAACAAGGTCAACGAGAACCCCGAGCTGCAGAAGTTCAAGGACCAGATCCTCTTCGAGATCACTCAGGACGGCCTGCGCATCCAGATCATGGATGCCGAGAACCGGCCGATGTTCGACCTGGGCAGCGCCCGCCTGCAACCGTATTTCGAAGACATCCTGCTGGCCATGGCCGACACCATCAAAGCGGTGCCGAACAAGATCAGCGTCAGTGGCCACACCGACGCCAAGCCCTTTGCCGGCAGCGGCGGGTTCGGCAACTGGGAGCTCTCGGCCAACCGGGCCAACGCCGCGCGCCGTGCATTGGTCACTGGCGGTTACCCGGATGATCAGGTGGCGCGGGTGGTGGGCTATGCGTCGTCTTCGTTGTTCGATCGCAAGGACCCGCTGAACCCGGTGAACCGCCGCATCGACATCGTGGTGCTGACCAAAAAGGCCCAGCGCGACATCGAAGGCGAGCAGGGCACCCAGCCGCCTGCCAGCCCAGACGGGGCTGCCACCCCGCCGACCGGCGCTGCACCGGGTGCGACCGCCGCGCCTGGCAACGCTGCCGAGCCAGCGCCGATGCAGCCTCGCGAACTGCGCAAGAAGCTGAATATCTTCGAAGACGGCACGCTGCGCATGGAAGACAGCCAGGAATAACGGTTGGCTCCAACGCAAAACGCCCATGAGCGGTCAAGCGCTTCATGGGCGTTTTGCATTGAGGCGTAGAAGCGCTTTTGCAGCGCGGTAACGCTCGGAACTCAGTAAGACTCTTCGGGCAAGCTGGCGATGATCGAGCGGTAGCTGCTCATCCGTGGTGCCGAGATACGGCCCTCATCCAGCGCCTTGAGCAGGGCGCAACCCGGTTCGCGGTCGTGCTTGCAGTCGCGGAAGCGGCAGGTGCCGAACAGGTCGCGGAACTCGATGAAGCCTTCTTCGACATCGTCACGGCTGACGTGGCCCAGACCGAATTCACGGATGCCTGGGGAGTCGATCAGGTCACCGCCGTTGGGGAAGTGGTACAGCCGCGCGGTGGTGGTGGTGTGAGTGCCTTGGCCTGACCATTCCGACAAATCGCCGACTCGCGTCTGCGCCTGTGGCAGCAGGCTGTTGACCAGAGACGACTTGCCCACACCCGATTGCCCGACGAACACGCTGATATGCCCATCGAGCAGGCCCTGCAGGCGCTGCATGCCATCGCCGTGATGCGCCGAGACTTCCAGCAACGGGTAGCCCAGGTCACGGTAGACCGTGAGCAGGGCATTGAGCCCCGGCGCGTTGTCTTCGTTGATCAGGTCTGCCTTGTTCAGCAGCAGCAACGGGCGCAGGCCGGCGTGCTCGGCGGCCACCAGGTATCGGTCGATCAGGTTGGGGTGCGGCTCGGGCGCGGGTGCGAACACGATGACGATCAGGTCGACGTTGGCCGCCACTGGCTTGAGCTGGCCGTGGTTGTTCGGGCGGCGCAGCTCGGTGCTGCGCGGCATCTGCGCGACGATCACGCCAATGCCCTGGTTGCCCGTGCGCCAGACCACGCGATCGCCGGTCACCAGCGCCGGCAGGTTGGCGCGCAAGTGGCAGCGGAACACTTCGCCTGCGTTGTCGCCCTCTTGCGCCTCGACCTCCACCTGTACGCCGAAGTGCGCGATCACCAGGCCCAGTTGCTCAGGGCCGAGGTCGCCACCTTCCAGTTCCTGCAAGGTGTGTTGCTCACGCTTGGCGGCACGCGCGGCGCGCTCGTTCTGGATCTTTTCGATGCGCCAGTTTTGCCGGCGATTGAGTTGGCGTTTGGCCATGAGGGTTCCGTTGTGGCGGCTTGGAGAAGACAGCGCGCAGTCTAGCACGCCGGGCCCTGGGCTTATCGGCCGCCTTTGGGCCAGCCGACGGCTAGGCTACTATGAGCGGCTACCCGAGGAGCCTTTATGCACAACCCACAGAACCTGATCTGGATCGACCTGGAAATGACCGGCCTGGATCCGGATAACGACGTCATCATCGAGATGGCCACCATCGTCACCGACAGCGACCTGAACACCCTGGCCGAAGGCCCGGTGATCGCCATCCACCACAGTGACGAGGTGCTGGCGCGCATGGATGAGTGGAACACGCGCACCCATGGCAATTCCGGGCTGACCCAGCGCGTCCGTGACAGCCGCGTCGGCATGGCCGAGGCCGAAGCCCAGACCGTGGCCTTCCTGGAGCAGTGGGTACCGAGGGGCAAGTCGCCGATCTGCGGCAACAGCATCTGCCAGGACCGCCGCTTCCTGTATCGCCACATGCGCACGCTGGAAAACTATTTCCACTACCGCAACCTTGATGTCTCGACCCTCAAGGAGCTCGCCGCACGCTGGGCGCCCCATGTGCGCGACAGTTTCCAGAAGGGCGGCACGCACCTGGCGCTGGACGATATCCGCGAGTCGATCGCAGAACTGCGTCACTACCGCGAACATTTCATCAAGGTCTGACCCACGCGGGCATCGATTCTGTCGCTGCCCCCTTCTGGTGCGCGGGGAGAGTGGTTAGACTGCGCGCCTTTTGCGCAGGGGCCTGCACCATGTTGTTGATGCTCTACCTCATCGCGATCACGGCCGAAGCCATGACCGGCGCACTGTCGGCCGGTCGCCGGGGCATGGACTGGTTCGGCGTGGTGCTGATCGCCTGCGTCACGGCGTTGGGCGGTGGCTCGGTGCGCGACGTGCTGCTGGGCCACTACCCGCTGACGTGGGTGAAGCACCCTGAATACCTGGTGCTGACCAGTCTTGCGGCCATCGTCACCATGATCATCGCGCCCCTGATGCGCCGCTTGCGCGCGCTGTTTCTGGTGCTCGATGCCCTGGGTCTGGTGGCCTTCACCCTGATCGGCTGCATGACCGCGCTGGAGATGGGCCAGGGCATGCTGGTGGCGTCGATCAGCGGGGTGGTCACAGGGGTGTTCGGCGGCATCTTGCGCGACATCTTCTGCAACGACATTCCTTTGGTGTTTCGCCGCGAGTTGTACGCCAGCGTGTCGTTCGCCGCGGCGTGGTTCTATCTGGGCTGCGTGCATTTCCGCGTGCCGGCCGAGCAGGCCATGCTGCTGACCTTGTTCGGTGGCTTCCTGCTACGGCTGCTGGCCATCCGCTTTCACTGGGAAATGCCCAAGTTCCACTACAACGATCAGCAGTGATCGGCGCGGCGCCGGTGTTCTTCCAGCGCCCATTGCACGTGTTCCCTGACCAGCTCGGAGGCATCCTCGCGGCGTGCGTTCAGCGCTTCGAGTACCGGGATGGTCGAGGGCGCATTGCCCAATCCTACCGCCAGGTTGCGCAGCCAGCGCTCATAGCCGGCGCGGCGCAGCGGCGAGCCTTCGGTCAGGCTGAGAAAGCGCGCTTCATCCCAGAGGAACAGCTCGGCCAGGTCGGCGTTGTCCAGGCCGTGGCGGGGCATGAAGTCGTTTTCCCGGGTGGGGCGGGCGAAGCGGTTCCATGGGCAGACGATCTGGCAGTCATCGCAGCCGAACACGCGGTTGCCGATCATCGCGCGCAGCTCGACGGGAATGGCGCCCTTGAGCTCGATGGTGAGGTAGGAGATGCAGCGCCGGGCATCCAGCACATACGGGCCGACGAAGGCCTGGGTCGGGCAGATGTCCAGGCAGGCGCTGCAGCGGCCGCAGTGTTCGCTGGTCTGGGCAGGGTCGACCGGCAGCGGCACGTCGACGAACAGCTCGGCGAGGAAGAAGTAGCTACCCGCCTTGCGGTTGAGCAGCAAGGTGTTCTTGCCGATCCAGCCGAGCCCGGCTTCCTGCGCGATGGCCTTTTCCAGCACCGGCGCGCTGTCCACGAAGGCGCGGTAGCCAAACGGGCCAATCGCCTGCTGAATGCGGTCGGCCAGGTGCTGCACGCGCTTGCGCACCAGCTTGTGGTAGTCGCGGCCCAGGGCGTAGCGCGACACATAGGCCTTTTGCGGTTGCGCCAGCACCTGGGCCATGCGCGTGTCACCGGGCAGGTAATCCATGCGCAAGGACACCACGCGCAACGTGCCGGGGATCAACTGTTCCGGGTGCGCGCGCTTGCTGCCGTGGGCGGCCATGTACTCCAGCTCGCCGTGGTAGCCCGCTGCAAGCCAGCGCTCCAGGTGCTGCTCGTGCTCGCCAAGGTCGACCCCGGCGATGCCGACATGGGCAAAACCGAGTTCGCGGCCCCAGTCTTTGATCGATTGGGTCAGTGTGGGCAGGTCGGAAAGGGAAGCAGACATGGATGGGCAGGGCAATACAGGCTCAGGTGCGTATAATTCTGCCAGACATCGGAGCCTTTGACCCTATGCCTCAGACCAAACACCGCTCGACCGCCGCGCAAGTGCTCGGTGCGCACAACCTGCCACGCCTGGCACCGCGCCCGTCAGACGCCCATAAAGGTGCCTTTGGCCACGTTCTGGTGGTCGGTGGCGACCTCGGTACCGGCGGCTCGGTACTGCTCAGCGCCGAGG
>NZ_DAMCCR010000055.1:0-28932 GCF_032058845.1 Pseudomonas sp.
CTACGCTGGCGCGTCTGCGTGAAGCGGCGACGGCGCAGCGCATCGTGGTGCCTGAATGCCAAGGCCGGCGCGGCCATCCGGTGCTGTTCGGGCGGGCATTCTGGCCCGAGCTGGGCCAGGTGCAAGGTGATCAGGGCGGCCGCGCGGTGCTGCTCGCTCACCCGCAGGCGTTGCGGGTGATCGAGGTCGAGGATGCGGCGATCTGGCAGGACGTCGACACCCCAGCCGACCTGCTCGGCCGTTGACTTCACCCGTCGCCCCACGGCCGCCTGCGGCATTTTCCCCGGCAGCGTTTCCGAACCCCCACGGTTTGTATTATGGTGGCGTGTGCGCATCATCTGCACGGACAAGACAATCGAGGGTGTCATGAGCAACGAGAGCATCAATTGGGACAAGCTGGGCTTCGACTACATCAAGACCGACAAGCGCTACCTGTCCGTGTGGCGCAACGGCGAGTGGGACAACGGCACCCTGACCGACGACAACGTGCTGCACATCAGTGAAGGCTCCACCGCCCTGCACTATGGCCAGCAATGCTTCGAGGGCTTGAAGGCCTATCGCTGCAAGGACGGCTCGATCAACCTGTTCCGCCCTGAACAGAACGCCGCGCGCATGGCCCGCAGCTGCGCCCGCCTGCTGATGCCGCAGGTGCCGGCCGAGGTGTTCATCGACGCCTGCAAGCAAGTGGTCAAGGCCAACGAGAAATTCGTCCCGCCGCACGGCAAAGGCGCGCTGTACCTGCGTCCGTTCGTGATCGGCACCGGTGACAACATCGGCGTGCGCACCGCCCCCGAGTTCATCTTCTCGGTGTTCGCCATCCCGGTCGGCTCGTACTTCAAGGGCGGCATGAAGCCGCACAACTTCCAGATTTCCAGCTTCGACCGCGCCGCCCCACAAGGCACCGGCGCGGCCAAGGTCGGTGGCAACTATGCCGCGAGCCTGCAGCCGGGCGCAGCCGCCAAGCAGGCCAACTTCGCCGACGCCATCTACCTCGACCCGCTGACCCACAGCAAGATCGAGGAAGTCGGCTCGGCCAACTTCTTCGGCATTACCGCCAACAACGAATTCGTCACGCCGAAATCACCCTCGGTCCTGCCAGGCATCACCCGCCTGTCGCTGATGGAGCTGGCGGCCTCGCGCCTGGGCCTGACGGTCATCGAGGGGGATGTCGAGATCAATGCCCTGGACCGCTTCATCGAAGCCGGCGCCTGCGGCACGGCTGCGGTCATCACCCCGATTGGCGGTATCGAGTACAACGGCAAGCTGCACGTTTTCCACGATCTGGAGAAGGTCGGCCCGGTCACTCAGAAGCTGTACAACGAACTCACCGGCATTCAGAGCGGTGACGTCGAGGCCCCGGCTGGCTGGATCGTCAAGGTCGCCTGATCCACCGGCGTGAGTACGCGGGGTGCACCTGCGGTGATGGGCCCATGAGGCTGTCACCGCCGGTCGTACCCCGCGTTGCGTTTGGCCAGATGAATTTTTCTTAAATCGCCCAGCGACTATTCTTTGGCACAATTCCAGCTCAACCCGCTGCCCAGGACTAAGCATGCCCCGCGTACTGACCATCGAAGATGACGCCGTCACCGCCCAGGAAATCGTCGCCGAGCTGTCCAGCCATGGCCTCGAGGTGGACTGGGCCGACAATGGTCGTGAAGGGCTGTCCAAGGCCATTGGCGGCGGCTACGACCTGATCACTCTCGACCGCATGCTGCCCGAGGTCGACGGCCTGACCATCGTCACCACCCTGCGCAGCCTGAAGATCACCACGCCGATCCTGATGATCAGCGCGCTGTCGGACGTCGATGAGCGCGTCCGTGGCCTGCGCGCCGGCGGCGACGATTACCTGACCAAACCCTTCGCCTCGGACGAAATGGCCGCGCGGGTGGAGGTGCTGCTGCGGCGCAACAGCGTGCCGGTGACCCAGACCCGCCTGCAGGTCTGCGACCTGGAGCTGGACCTGATCAGCCACGAGGCTCGCCGCGGCCAGCAGACGCTCAACCTGCTGCCCACCGAGTACAAGCTGCTGGAATTTCTCATGCGCCACGCCGGCCAGGTCATCACCCGCATGATGATCTTCGAGGAGGTCTGGGGCTATCACTTCGACCCGGGCACCAACCTGATCGATGTGCACATCGGTCGCCTGCGCAAGAAGATCGATTGCCCCGGCCAGACGCCACTGATCCGCACGGTACGGGGTTCGGGCTATGCCATTGCCGAACCCGTCTAAGGGCTGGAGTTCGTCCACCAGCCGCCTGCTGGCGCTGTACAGCTTTCTGTTCGTGGCCTGGAGCAGCATCCTCATGGGGGTGTTGTACTTCGAGGTCTCGAACTACCTGAACAAACTCACCCGCCACTCGATGCTGCAACGCCAGCACCTGTTCGCGCACATGAGCGGCAAGCAGCTGGACGACGCCCTGGTCGCCAGCCAGGCCTTCGAGCAGCGCGCCTTCGATGCGTACGGGCTGTTCGATGCCCAGCTCAACCCGCTCGGCGGGCGTATCCGTGCCTTCCCGCCAGGGCTTGAGCTCGACGGCAACATGCACGAGCTCAAGCAGTGCCTGGAAGTGGGTACGCCGCACTTGCCGCAAGACAGTTGCGACGCCGTGGCCATCCACATCAACGATGGCCGCTGGTTGGTCCTGCTGCGCGACAACGGCTCGCTGTTCGTGGTTACGCGGATCATCCTCGATGCCTTGCTGTGGGGAATTTCCCTGACCCTGATCCCGGGCTTTGCCGGCTGGTACTGGCTGCGCCGACGCCCACTCAAGCGCATCCGCGCGGTGCAGGCCAGCGCCGAGCTGATCGTCGCCGGTGACCTCACCCACCGCTTGCCGCTGTCCACCCGCCGCGACGAACTGGACATGCTCGCGGCCATCGTCAATGCCATGCTCGATCGCATCGAGCGGCTGATGCATGAAGTCAAAGGCGTGTGCGACAACATTGCCCACGACCTGCGCACGCCCCTGACGCGCCTGCGCGCCCAGCTTTACCGGATTCGTCAGCAAAGCGCTGAAGAGGACCCGTTGGCTGAAGCGCTGGACCAGGCCATCGGTGAAACCGACACGCTGATGGCACGCTTTCGCGGACTGCTGCGCATCAGCGAACTGGAAGACCGCCGCCGCCGCGCAGGCTTCGTCGAACTCGATCCGCACAGCCTGCTGCTGGAACTGCACGACTTCTACCTGCCCTTGGCCGAGGACGGCGCCATTCGCCTGAACCTGCAACAGCCTGCGCACCTGCCGCCGCTCGACGGCGACCGCGAGCTGCTGTTCGAGGCACTGGCCAACCTGGTGGGCAACGCCATCAAGTTCACCCCTGAAGGCGGCCAGGTGCGCATCGTCGCGTCGGTCGATGAACACGCGCTGAGGGTGGCCGTGGAAGACAGCGGGCCGGGCATTCCAAGGGAGGAACGCCAGGCCGTGCTCAAGCGCTTCTACCGCAGCGAGGAAGGCCATCGGCATGCCGGGTTCGGGTTGGGCCTGTCGATCGTCGCGGCCATCGTCGACTTGCATGGCTTCAGCCTGGACATCGATGACAGCGACCTGGGCGGCGCGCGCCTGGTACTCAGGTGCCCGCGGCAGAGCACCTGAGCCGAGGATACACCTGGCTGGCTCAGCCTAACGCCAGACGCACCTTTTCCAGCAAGTCAGCGATCTGGAACGGCTTGGTCAGCAGGTCCATGTCTTCGCCCAGAAATGCCTGCTTGTCGAGCGCCGTCTCGGCGTAGCCGGTCATCAGCAGCACCGGCAGGCCTGGCCGGTAGGTGCGAGCCATGTCGGCCAGCTCGCGGCCGCTCATGTCGGGCAGGCCAACATCGGACAGCAGCAGGTCGATGCTGGCGTCTTCACGCAGCAGGTCGAGGGCTTGTTCGATGGTTTCGGCCAAGCTGCAACGGTAGCCGGCATCGATCAGCACCTCGACCACCGACAAGCGCACCGAGGCCATGTCCTCGACCACCAGCACATGCTCGCCCTGGCCCGGTTGCGCGAGCCGCGGTGGCGGTGCGGCACAGTCGGCCGCCTCACCGCTGGCGGGCAGCATGAGGGTCACTTCGGTACCGCGTCCTACGCCACTGCGCAGCGCCACATGGCCGCCGGACTGCAGCGCAAAGCCATAGATCGTCGACAGGCCGAGGCCGGTGCCCTGCCCCAGCGGCTTGGTGGTGAAGAACGGGTCGAACACCTTGTCCAGCACCGCCGGTTCGATCCCCGCGCCATCGTCGCGCACGGTCAACGACACATACGGCCCGTCCTTGAGGTTCGGGTCACCGCTGGACCACACCGCCGAGGTGGTGACTTCGATGGTGCCGCCCTTGGGCAACGCATCACGCGCGTTGATCACCAGGTTGAGCACCGCGCTTTCCAGTTGCACCGGGTCAACCAGGGCAATGGCCGGGCGGCTGGACAGCGACAGGCCCAGGCGGATGCGCTCGCCGATGGTGCGGGTCAGCAGGTCCTGCAGCGACAGCACATGGCGATTGACGTCCACCGGGCGCGTGTCCAGCGGCTGCTGGCGGGCAAAGGCGAGCAAGCGATGGGTCAGCGAGGCGGCGCTCATGGCCGAGCTCAAGGCCGCATCGGCGTAGGTCGGAATCTTCTCCAGGCGCCCCTCGCCCACGCGTTTGCGGATCAGCTCCAGGCTGGTGATGATCCCGGTCAGCAGGTTGTTGAAATCATGCGCGATGCCGCCGGTGAGCCGTCCCAGCCCCTCCATCTTCTGCAACTGCAGCAGTTGCGCTTCGGTACGCACGCGCTCGGCCACTTCCTTGGCCAGTTGGCTGTTGGCGTCGTCCAGGCGCGCCAGGTGCGAGCGCTCGCGGTGGCGATGCTCGGTCACGTCTTCGACGAACGCCAGGCACAGGCCCGGCGCGCGGTACGGCGACAACTGCCATTCGGTTTCCCGCGGCTGGCCATGCTGGGTCATGCCCAGCACGCCACGCCAGCGGGTACCTTCGGCCAGGTGCGAGCCCAGAGCTTGCAGCACCGCCTCCTGGCCCTCGGCGAAGCATTCGCGCAGGTAACCCGGGGTGCGGTTGTCCTGTATCAGCGTCGCGAACGCATGGTTGCATTCATGCACTTTCAGCTCGGCATCGAGCACGGCGATCGGCGCCGAGACGTTGTCGAAGATTTCGCGGAACTGCGCCTCGCTCTCGCGTAGCGCCCGCTCGCTGTCACGCACGCGCAACAGCGTGCGCAAGGTGGCCAGCAACACATCCGGGTCGACCGGGTGAATCAGGTAGGCATCGGCGCCGTTGTCCAGGCCCGTGATGATGTCGCCGGTCTGAATGGCCGCCGCCGACACATGAATGATCGGCAGCAACGCCGTGCGGCTGTCCTGACGCAACACCCGGACCACATCGAAGCCGCTCATGTCGGGCAGGTTGACGTCGAGGATCAATGCATCGACCACGGTTTCACCGAGCAGCGTCAGGCCCTCACCGCCCGTACCGGCCTCGAGCACCTCGAAACCGTGCAGGGCAAGCCGGCGCTTGAGTGCGTAGCGGGTCACCAGGTTGTCGTCGACGATCAGCAGACGGGCATCATTGTGCATCGGCACGCTCCTGCGTCAGCGCCAGCGGAATCACCACCCAGAACGTCGAGCCCTGGCCCGGCTCGCTCTGCACGCCGACCTCACCCCCGAGCAGCTCGGCGAAGCGCTTGCACAGTGACAGGCCAAGACCGGTGCCTCGCAGGCGTTTCTGCAACGGCGAATCGACCTGGGTGAAGTCCTCGAACAGCGTGCCCAGCAGCTCCGGCGCAATACCGATGCCGGTGTCACTGACGGCGAAACGGACGCGGTCTTCAGGCAGCATCTGCGCAGAGATGCGCACCTCCCCACGCACGGTGAACTTCAGCGCGTTGGCGATGAAGTTGCGCAGGATCTGCGTCAGCTTCTTGTCATCGGTGTAGAGCTGCGGCAAGCCCTCGGGGGCCTCGAAAATCAGGTCCACTGCGGTGCTGTTGACGATCGGCCGGAACATGCCGCGCAATGCGGCGAACAGGTCGAGCATGTCGAACCAGTCTGCCGAGATGGTGATCCGCCCGGCCTCGATCTTGGCCAGGTCGAGCAGGTCGCTGACCATGTCGGACAGCTCACGGGTGGCTGCACTGACGAACGCCACCTGCTTGTGCTGTTCGGATGACAGCGGGCCGTCCAGCTCATCGGCCAGCAAGCCGGTAATGCTCAGGATCGAGCCCAGGGGCGTGCGAAACTCATGGCTCATGTAGGCGAGGAAACGGCTTTTCAGCTCCGAAGCCTGGCGCAACTGTTCAGCCTGGTTGTCCAGCTCGGCGTAGAGCGCCAGCACGCCCTGGTTGGTTTCATCGAGCTCGGCACGCAGGGCCGCACTTTCGGCCTGCAGGCGGGTGATCAACGCCGCCTGTTGGGCGGCGTCGAGGGAAGTCGGGTCAGGCATGGCTGAGCTCCAGGTCAATGACCAGCACGGTCACATCATCACGCCCGCGGCAGAAATCGCGGTGCAGTACGGCGGCGATCACCGCCGGATGACGGTGAATCAGGCCAGGGTAGTGATGCAGGTTCCAGCGTGATTGCAGACCGTCGCTGTAGAGGATCAGCAGGTGGCCATCGACTTGCTGGTAGTCGAACACCTGCGCCTTGCGGTATTGCCCGCCGACGATCCCCGCCATCGACGCCAGGCCGCGCGTGCCCTCGCTATTGATCAGTGTTGCGCCGATGTTGCCGACGCCGATGAAGTGCAGCGCCTGCGAGGTCGCGTCGTACTGAGCGATGGCCACCGCGCCGCCGCGCGTGCCATTCATGTCGACGTGAAGGTGTTCGAGCAGTGTCTGCGGCGGCTCGAACGGTGCCTGCGCAAATGCCCTGGCCCCGGCCTTGGCAGCCTTCTCGGCCTCTTCGCCATGGCCCAGGCCATCGATCACCAGCCCACTGAGCCGCGGCCCCTGCACGGCGATGTGCCAGGTGTCACCACAGGCTGGATCGTCGTGCAGCGAGTGCTGGCTGACACCGATGCGCAGGTCGGTACTGGCGTTGTCGTGCGGATAAAGGCGCGCCAGCACCACCGAGCCGTGGGCGTCGGTATGCACATCGAATACCTGAGCGCTGCGCTGCACGCTGCCCAGACCAATGCCCTGGGTACCGCCGGTGGAGAAGCCATCGGTCATGCAGCGCAGCGGGTCGAAGCCCTGGGCGCTGTCCACACTGAGCAGCTCGATGCCCGGTTTGCCATCGGCACACGGCACATGGCGCAGGTGCAACGCGCCACGCTGGGCATGCTTGAGCACGTTGCTGGCCAGTTCGGTGGCCACCAGCGCGACACGGCCGGCATCACCCTCGTCAAAGCCGACCTCCTGCGCCAGCTTGAGCGCCATGCGCCGGGCGTGCCCGATCTGGCTGGGATCATCGAGGGCCAGCACCTGGGTCAGGCTAGCCGAGAGGGTCATATCCATCGCGTGATCGTGATCCTCGTGCCTTCACCCGGCGCCGTGTCCAGATCGAACTCATCCACCAGCCGGCGCGCGCCGGTCAGGCCCAGGCCCAGGCCGCCACCGGAGGTCCAGCCGTCGGTCAACGCCAGGCGGGTATCGGCGATACCCGGGCCCTCGTCACGGAACAGCAGGCGCAGACCGACACGGCCCGGCTGCTCGACCACGGCCCAGTCCATGTCACCACCGCCACCGTAGACCACGGTGTTGCGCGCCAGCTCACTGACGGCGGTCACCAGCTTGGTCAGATCGACCAGACGCATGCCTTGTTCAGCGGCCAACTTGCGCGCGAACTGGCGAGCCAGGACCACGTCTTGCTCGATACGCACCGGCAGGCTGCCGCTCTGCGAGACGTTCATCGACGGGCCACCCGCTGACGCAGCACCTGCATGCCGCGCTCGACATTCAGCGCGGTGCTGACGCCCGGCAGGGTCAGGCCCAGCTCGACCAGCGTGATCGCCACCGCCGGCTGCATGCCAACCAGCATGGTTTCGGCATCCATGATCCGCGACAGCCCGGAAATGCTGGCAATCATGCGGCCAATGAAGGAATCGACCATATCCAATGCAGAAATATCGATCAGCACGCCGCGTGCCGAGGTGCGGCTGATGCGGTCGGTGAGGTCTTCCTGCAGGCTCAGCGCGAGCTGGTCATGCATGTCGACCTGGATGGTGACGAGGAGAAACTCGCCCATCTGCAGAATAGGAATGCGATCCATGGCTCAGCCCCGTGCGTCAACGCCGTGATCCAGGCGTTTGATCGCCAGTTTCAGCGCATCGGCCAGGTTGGCCTTGGTGGTGATGGAGCTCAGGTCCAGGCCCAGGTGGACGATGGTCTGGGCGATCTGCGGGCGCACACCGCTGATGATGCAATCGGCGCCCATGAGGCGAATCGCGGTGACGGTTTTCAGCAGGTGCTGGGCCACCAGGGTGTCGACGGTCGGCACCCCGGTAATGTCGATGATGGCGATTTCCGAGCCCGTGTCGACGATGCGCTGCAGCAACGATTCCATCACGGTCTGGCTGCGCTGGGAGTCCAGCGTGCCGATCAACGGCAGGGCCAGTACGCCATCCCACAGCTTGACCACCGGCGTGGACAGCTCGAGCAGCTCTTCCTGCTGACGGCGAATCACGGCCTCACGGGTGACCTGGTAGGTGCGCACGGTGTGCATGCCGAGGCTGTCGAGCAACTCGGAAATGACCAGCAATTGTTCGGCGAGCACCGCCGGCTGGTCCTTGTAGTGCTGCTGCAACAGGCGGAACAGCGGGCCTTTGAGGGCGAAGATGAAATGCGCAGTCTGGTGCGAGTCATGGCCAATCTGGGCACGCGAGGAAGAGAGCTTCTCCAGGAAGCGCCGAAGCTCTTCGGAGCCTGCGCCCGTTGCGCTGGCGTCTTGCAGGCTGGCGACCAGCAAGTGCAGAAAACCACTGGTCTGCTGACGCAGATCCTGCTCCTTCAGGTTACGCGTGGCGCCATTGGCTTCCAGGCCAAGGATCCACTCATCCAGCAGTTGGCTCTGATTGTGGTTGATCGCATCCAACGTACTGCCCTGCAATGCTGCCATATACCGAGTGCTCCAGAGGGGGAGGAAAGCCGAAATGACTGGCCTGCAGTCAGTGACCGTGGCCAGTGCGAATAGTTTGTGTGGATACAGCAGAGGATAGCAACGCGCCCTCGCGGCGGGATGCAGGCCCAGTTGATCAACCAGCCTGCGTCAACGCCTGAAGGGCGCTTGCGGGCGCGGCGCGCGGAGTGTGCCGCCTTCGCGCGCGCCTGCCAAGTGCTGTTTGCAAGGGGTGCCATCAGCCAGGTGGCAGATGGCCTTGATCGTCGTGCTGCAGCGGTGTTCTCAGGCCCTGTTGTCACACAGGGCTTGCCTCGGGATACAGACGTGGACGGGCTCAAAAGCGTCGGGGCATCGCCCGACCGAACAGCATTGCGGGCTGGCCTGGAGCGACGGGTCCTGCCGGTTCTGAGCCGTTCAGCCAGGCCGGCGCAAGCCTGCTGGCGTTGAGCGAAAAGCGCCGCATCGGCCACGGCGCCCTTGCCACTGCCTACCTGGCCAAGGCGTGGCAGACTGGCCGACCGCGCTACGCCAGACTCAGAACGCGACTGTGGTCGACAGCAGCCAGGTGCGTGGCGAGGACAGCGTCAAGCCCGCCTCGCTGTCATCCGAGGCACCGGCCGAGGCCCAGTAGCGGTCGTTGAGCACGTTCTCGACATTGGCGCGCACGGTGACGTCGCGGCCCTCGACCTTGAAGGCATAGCGCGCGCCGAGGTCGAAACGCTCCCAGCCATCGATGTCCTTGCTGTTGGCCTGGTCCAGGTACTGCGAGCTCGAATGAATGCCGCGCGCGGTCAAGGTCAGGCCGCTCACCTGCGGCACGTCCCACTCGGCGCCGAGGTTGACGTTATAACTGGGCGTGGCCGGCGCACGGTTGCCGTCGAAGCGGCCATCGACCGTATCGCGCAGCTCGCTGTGGATGTACATCACCCCACCGAGCAGGCGCACCCCAGGCGTCGGCTCGCCGAACAGGTTCAGCTCGAGCCCGGTGTTCTGGCGTTTGCCGTTGGGGCCGAAGACGCGCGTGCCGGTATTGGTTTCGTACGCCGGCTGCTTGATGCGAAACGCGCTGGCGGTGACCGCGTAACGGCCGAAGTCGTACTTGGCGCCGACTTCGATCTGCCGGCTGATGAACGGCGGGAAGATTTCATCTTCATTGACCGACGTACTGGGCGCAATCTTGCCCTGGCTCAGGCCCTCCATGTAGTTGGCGTACAGCGACAACTGGTCAGTGGCCTTGAACACCACGCCGGCAGAAGGCGACAGCTTTTCTTCGTCGTAGGCGGTGTCGCCCTTGATGCCATTGCTCCAGTCATCGACCTGGACCCGCTGCCAGCGGGCACCGAGGGTCAGCAGCAGGCGGTCCTCGAAAAAGCCCAAGGTGTCGGACAACGCCACGCCGGTGAAGTGGTTTTCCGTGTAGACCTTGTCGTCCAGGCGCGTCGGCGTGCCGGGGGTGGGCGTCGCAACAGGGTTGTAGAGGTTGCTCGGCGCACTGGCGTAACGCCCCCCGCCGTTCTCGAAGTCCATGTAGAAGTAGCTGGCCGCCAGGTTCACCTCGTGGCTCACGGGGCCTGTGTGGAACCAGTTGCGTAGCCCAGCCTGGGCGGTGCGCACGTTCTCGTCGCGGGTGAAATCGCGCGGCTGCACGGTGAACGCGCCCGCATCATTGGAAATCGGCACGTTGTGACGCAGGAAGTCGTGGTCGCTTTTGCGCGCGCCTACCCCGCCGTAGAGCATCAGCGAATCGTTCACGTCGAACTCGCCATTGACCATGCCGAAGGTGTCCCGGGTGCGTGCCTGGCTCCACTTCTGCGCATAGTTGTGGCGCACCTTGTCGGCGTCCGGCACCTTGGCCAGCGCGCCCACGATCACCCGCTCCTGAGGTGCATCGGTGTCGCGCTCGGTGTGGCCGAAATCGGTCGACAGGCGCAGACGCTCGCCGCGAAAGTCCAGGCCGAGCACGGCCATTTGCCGGTCGACGCTCTGATGGTCCCACGGGGTATCGCCCGACTGCTTCACGCCATTGAAGCGCACGCCGAACTGGTCGCCTTCGCCAAAGCGCCGGGCCACGTCGACCGCGCCGCCGAGCTGGCTGTCGGAGGCGTAGCTGGCAGTGAACTCGGTGAGCGGGGCATCCCCGGCATGCTTGGGCACGATGTTGATGCTGCCGCCCACGCTGCCGCGCGGCGAGATGCCATTGATCAACTGGCTGGGGCCTTTGATGATGTCGACCCGATCGGCCATGGCCATGTCGATGCTGTAGGTCGGCAGGATGCCGTACAGGCCGCCGTACGACACATCGCTGTTGAACAGGCTCAGGCCGCGGATGGTGAACTGTTCGAAGCGCCCGCCCGAGGGGTTGGTGACCCGTACCGAGGGGTCGCTGGCGACCATGTCGCCGAGCGTGCGCGCCTGCTGGGCCTTGATGCCTTCGCTGCTGTAGGTGGTCATGCTGAAGGGCGTGTCCATGAAGTCACGCGAGCCCAGCAGGCCCTGGGAACCGCGCCGGGTGACCTGGCCACCGGCATAGCGCTCGGCATCGAGGGCCGCGCCGTTCTGCACGCCTTCGATGGTGGTAGGGGCCAGTTCCAGGGCGCCGGCGTCGCTGGGCGCCGGCACCAGGGTGTAACTGTCGGTACCCACGCTGCGCAGTTGCAGGCCAGTGCCTTGCAGCAGGCGGGCAAAGCCTTCCTGCACGCTGAACGGCCCGGACAACGCCGGGCTTCGCCGGCCGGCCACCAGCGCCGGCTCCACCGAGAGGCTGACGCCGGCCTGCCCGGCGAAACGGGTCAGCGCAGCACCCAGGCTGCCGGCTGGAATCTGGAAGCTGCGCGGTGCGCTGTCGGCCAGCGCGAGTTCAGGAACGGCGCCCAGGCCTAGCAAGACGCCAGGCGCGGGCGTTGGCGTTGGCGCGGGAATACAGACATGCTGTGGCTCACTCGTAGGGCTCATTTGCCCTGAATGACAGCCGAGGCGGGAAAAGGGGACAGCGGATCGGAAACTTTTTGCAGGACCGTGTGCGAGCTGGCGCGGTGCGGCGTGGGCGAGCGTGCCGCCCAGGGGCTTGCCAGCAGCGGCAAGCGCGTAGCGTCAAGCGCGACGGACCGCTCGCGTTGCCATGGCCCTGGCGCTCTTCGCAAGGTCCTAGCGAGGCTCGTCCAGGTCGGCCTTGCGCTTCACCGCCAGCGCCCGGTGCTGCAGCAGGCAGATATAGCCCAGCCCCAGCAGCGTCAGCAGCAGCCAGGCCAGCGCGATCAGCAGCTCGGTCGCGTAATGCGCCACGGTCGCCTGATTGCCGGCAAAAGACTCGTACACCAGCACCCGCGCTTCAGCGCCGTCGTGGCTGATGCGCACCCCGGCCTGGGTGATCTGGGTGTAGTCGCCGTCGAAATAGATCCACACCCGCGCCTGGGCGTCGGCGCCGATCGCCGGAATATCGACGCTGCTGGTGGCGGTTTCCAGCAGGGTGTCGTTGCCGGCATCGTCACGGACCTGCACCAGGCCCTTGGCGGGCAAGCGTATGTGCACATTGCGCACCGGCGTATCACCGGTGTTGCGCAGGGTGATGAACAGCCCGGTGCGGTGATCCACCAACCCCGCTTCGAAGGGCTTGGCGAACAGCTTGCGGTAGGGCGCCTGGGCCAGGTCGACCAGTTTGTCGAGTTGCTCATGACCGATGACGCCAGCGCTGATGCTGCGGGCACGCTCGTACAGTTGTTCGTACTTCAACGCATCGCTGGTCTGGCTGATGCGCTCGCTGAACTGGCTTGGGTAGGTCAGGGACTGGTAGGTGACATCGGCTTCGAGTCGCGCGTCGTCCCTGAACACCAGGTACAACGCGCTGACGCAAATCAGCGCGATCAAGACGCCCGCAAGGGACTTACCGACTTTTTCCCAGTTCAACCTGGTGGTTCCTTGTGTGGTGACGTGGCGCGTGCCATGGCTTGGAAGCCGCGAGCAAGCGTGCCAACTTCGGCCGGTCGGCGCAACACGCGCGTGCGCTAACCGTTCGCGTGCAAGCCCGGACGAACGTACCGCGCGCCACGCCGTCAGAGAGGGATACCCCGGAACTGCGCACATAGAGGACGCCCGATGTCTCACCCTGATCCGTCGTACGTGAAATGGCTCGAAGAGCAGTCCATGCTCAAGGCCTCCCAGGACCGCGCCCGGCTCTACTCGGGCCAGTCGCGGCTGTGGCTCAATCCCTTTGCCGAGGCCCAGCCGCGCCGCGCCACGCAAATCGCTTCGGTGTGGCTGACCGTGTACCCCGACGCCATCATCGCCCCTGAAGGCTGCTCGGTGCTCGGCGCCCTGGGCCATGAAGCGCTGTGGAAGCGCTTGTCCGACATGGGCGTGCAAGGCATTCACACCGGCCCGATCAAGCAATCCGGTGGCGTGCGCGAGCGCGGTTTCACGCCGAGCGTGGATGGCAACTTCGACCGCATCAGCTTCGACATCGACCCGCTCTACGGCACCGAGCAGGAACTGGTGCAGATGAGCCGCCTGGCCGCAGCGCACAACGCCGTGACCATCGACGACCTGATCCCCTCACACACCGGCAAGGGCGCGGATTTCCGCCTGGCAGAAATGGCTCACGGGGCGTACCCGGGCCTCTACCACATGGTCGAAGTCCGCGAGGAAGACTGGAACCTGCTGCCGGAGGTGCCCGCCGGGCGCGATGCCGTCAACCTGCTCCCGGCCCAGTGCGATGAGCTCAAGGCCCGCCACTACATCGTCGGCCAGTTGCAACGGGTGATCTTCTTCGAGCCGGGTGTGAAGGAAACCGACTGGAGCGCTACCCCGCCGGTAACCGGCGTGGACGGCGTGACCCGGCGCTGGGTGTACCTGCACTACTTCAAGGAAGGCCAGCCTTCGCTGAACTGGCTTGACCCGAGCTTCACCGCGCAGCAGATGATCATCGGCGATGCCCTGCACGCGCTCGATTGCCTGGGCGCGCGCGGGCTGCGGCTCGATGCCAACGGCTTTCTCGGCGTCGAGACCCGCGCCGAGGGCACGGCCTGGTCCGAGAGCCATCCACTGTCGCTGGTGGGCAACCAGATCATCGGGGGCATGGTGCGCAAGGCCGGCGGGTTCAGTTTCCAGGAGCTGAACCTGACACTGGATGACATCGCGCAGATGTCCAAGGGCGGCGCAGACCTGTCCTATGACTTCATCACCCGCCCGGCCTATCAGCACGCCCTGCTCACCGGCGACACCGAATTCCTGCGCCTGATGTTCAAGGAAATGCAGGCCTTCGAGATTGACCCTGCGTCCTTGATTCACGCGTTGCAGAACCACGACGAACTGACGGTCGAGCTGGTGCACTTCTGGACCTTGCACGCCCACGACATGTATCACTTCAAGGGCCAGACCCTGCCAGGCAGCATTCTGCGCGAGCACATCCGCGAAGAAATCTACGAGCGGCTGTCGGGCGAGCACGCCCCGTACAACCTGCGCTTCGTCACCAACGGGATCTCCTGCACCACGGCCAGCCTGATCACCGCGGCGCTGGGCATTCGTGACCTGGGCCCGATCACGGCTGCGGATATCGAGCAGATCCAGAAGGTGCACCTGCTGCTGGTGATGTACAACGCCATGCAGCCCGGTGTGGTGGCGTTGTCGGGCTGGGACATGGTGGGCGCCCTGCCCTTGCCGGCCGAGGCGGTGGCCGAGCGCATGCTGGATGGCGACACACGCTGGATCCATCGCGGCGGTTACGACCTGGCAGGCCTGGCGCCGGACCACGACAGCTCGGTACGCGGCATGCCGCGGGCCCGTGCACTGTACGGCAGCCTGGATGAACAGCTCGAACGCAGCGATTCGTTCGCCAGCCAGGTGAAGAAGTTGCTGGCCGTGCGTCAGGCCTATGGTATTGCCACGGCGCGGCAGATCCTCGTTCCGGATGTCAGCAGCCCAGGTCTGCTGGTCATGGTGCACGAGCTGCCTGCCGGGCGCGGCACGCAGATCAGCGCGCTGAACTTCGGCCAGACGGCAATCGCAGAGGAGCTGCAACTCACTGGCTTCACCCCGGGCACGGTCGTGGACATGATCAACGAGACGGTCGAAGGCGACCTCACCGAGGACGGCCGACTGATGATCAACCTCGACCCGTACGAGGCCTTGTGCCTGCGCATCGTCAACAGCAGCGGGCATCTATGATGCCGCTGGTCGGGTGGAGTAGACGATCCGTTTGAATCCCTGGCACCCCGGGCAGTCAACTCTCTAGAGAGGACGAACAAAGCAAAGGAGCTTTCCATGAGCCTGGCGATGACCCTTTTAAGCCTGTTGAGTGCCTGGGTGGCAGTAGCGCTGGCGCTGCTGTGGGGCGTATTGAGGGTGGCGCGCCGCCACCACGGTGAACCTGCCGTGAAACCGGCACCGGTGCGCCATCAGCAGTTGGTGTGGAGCAAGATTGCGGGCTAGGTGGCCAGTGCCTGTCGAGTTGAATCGGTTGGGGCTGCTCAGCAGCCCATCGCGACTGACCGGAGCGCCGGACCGGCTGCTCACACAGGATGGTGCCGTGCGCGGGAACACCATCATTCGAGATCGTACAATTGCTTGAGTGTCTCAGTCGCAACTAGGTAGCCAGGAGCGGCTACTGCCGCGATGGACGGCGGAGCCGACCCATGGTTGCAACCTCCACTTAGCTGCTGTTGCGCGGCGCCTGAATCGGCCCGGCTTTGCCGGCCATCGCGACTGAAGTCGCTCCTACATTGACCACGCTTACCTACACTTGGGTAGCCCGACGTACTCACTGTAGGAGCGACTTCAGTCGCGATGGGCTGCAGAGCAGCCGCAATAGCCCAGACCGCGCCTTGTCCAGTAATCCATGACACCTGAACCAAGTCAGCCGCGCCTGCCATAGAGTCAACAGTGACCCGCCGAGTCCTTACTGGCCGCCTCCGCCAAGACCACGGGCGGCCAACCTACCTCTGATGATCGCTGCTGCAGCGCCCTCCCCTAACCCACCTTGCCACCCAGAAATTCAACCACCCAGCCTGCCGCCGACACAGCGTCCTCCTGCATGAAGCAATGCCCACCTGGCACCTCCCGCTCACAGACCAGGCCATTCAACCGTGCCAGCCGCCTCGCCGATGGCGCGACAAATGGATAGCTGCGCTCCCCGTGCAAGATAAGCGTCGGGATTACGATCTGCAGGAGATTCGGCCAGAGCCGCTGCGCCATGGTGCTGAAAATCTCCGCCTCCCGCGATGGCCTGCACTTGAGCGCGACACCCTCTGGGCTCGGCATGAGGGCATGTTCGAGGTAAGCGTCCAACGCATCCCCGCTCCAGCCCTTGAAGATCCCGCGCCCCTGCAATGACGCCTGCGCCACCTGTCGATCCGGCCATTCACTGCGTCGAGCGGCAGCCTTGCGCGCCAGCCCATGATGGCGGTGCAAGCGGAACCATCGCGCTACCTGCATCAGCGCGATCATGCGCCGGCTGAACAGTACGGGATCCAGCAGCACCGCCCTGGCGAACACGCCGGGCCGCTGCGCCAGCATCAGGCCAGTCAGTACGCCACCAAAGCTGTGTCCCACGGCATGACACACGACCTGCCCATACACTCCGCGCCCTGCCTCGAACGCCGCCAGCGCCAGCTCCGCGCTGCGGTCCCAGCCACGAAATGCCCCGCCATGATCACTCTCACCATGGCCTTGTACATCGCTCAACCACAGGTCGAAGTGCGCGCTGAGCAGTACCAGCATTGGCCGGTACACGAGCCCGCAAAAACCGTTGCCATGCAGCACGTGGAGCAACGGCTTGCCGCTGGCCGGCGAGCGCCAGCCGCGCAAGATGAATCCGTCAGGGGTGCGGTAGGACCAGGGGATCAGTTGCATCAGACATCTCAACGCGTGCCGTCAGGAGAACGATGATTCAACAAACAGCAACGGGTACAGCGACATCACCAGCAACAGGGCCATCAGGACATTGAACAGCATCAGCCAACGTGGCGTGCGCAGCAGGTTGCGCAGGCCGCTGCCGAACATCACCCAGATGCCTACGCTCGGCAGGTTGACCAGGGCGAACAGCAACCCGATCACCACCACATTTTGAAGATAGCCGTCGGCCGGCGCATACGTGGTGATAGCGCCCACAGCCATCACCCAGGCCTTGGGGTTGACCCACTGGAATGCCGCCGCACCGAAGAAGCTCATGGGCTTGCGCTCGTTACCGGTGCTCTCGGACATAGGCCCGGAGGTAGCGATCTTCCAGGCCAGGTACAGCAGGTAGGTCGCCCCGACATAGCGCAGTACGGTGTAGAGCACTGGCCAGGCCTTGAACACTTCACCCAGGCCGAAGCCTACTGCCATCACCATGACCATGAACCCCACGCTCACGCCTAGCGCATGCGGCACGCTGCGACGCACCCCGAAGTTCACCCCGGAGGCCAGCAACATGGTGTTGTTGGGCCCTGGGGTGATGGAAGAAACGAAGGCGAAGAGCACGAATGCGGTGAGCAGATCGTAGGAACCGAGCATGGTCTGGCGTCCAGAAAGGGGGAAGATCGAGGCACTACAGTAGCGAAGGGCATGTCATTCCAGACATGTACAGTTTCCCGATATTTTTCCCATACACCTTTCTGTACCGATCAATCGGGCTTGAATATCGCTTCGATGGGTTGCGCGAACACCCGTGCCACGCTGAAGGCCAGGGGCAGGCTCGGGTCGTAGCGACCGGTTTCGATGGCATTGACCGTTTGCCGCGACACACCCAGGCGCTCGGCCAACTCGGCCTGGGACCAGCCCTGCTCAGCGCGCAGCTCGCGCACACGATTGTTCATCGGTAGCGCCTGACGCCGAGCACAGTACCGGCTGCCCACAGCGCCCCCATCAGCGGCCAGACCATGAACATCGACAGACGCGGCAGGCCCGCCGTTTCCAGAAAGCCGTAGCTGAAGGTAATCAGCACCGTGACCACGAACGCCATCCCCAGCGCTTCAAGCTGAATCCGCCGATGCAGTTCATCGAGGCTGCGGATCTGGCGAATCACCACCCAAGCCATGGCCAGCATGGCGGGCACCGGCGTGAGTGCCACCAAGGCTCTGCTGACCGGCGACTGGAGAAACGGCAGGTAGTAACTGCTGATCAGCACGGACAGTGCGTAGGCGCTCATCGCCAGGGCAAACGCCAATCCAAAACGCTTGGGCGGCATAGGGTGATCCTCGATGTAAAGTGTGCTTGACATTGAAAGCGTTGAAACTTTGAATGTCAAGCTCGCTTTACACTGCCATTGCACCTCGCCTTATGGCTAGAATACGGCCTTTTCTGACTTGGAAGCCTTGCCATGCCCGTCTCCATCCGCCCGGCACAACGCGCCGATGCCGCGCAAATTCTCGCGTTCATCACCGAACTTGCCGACTACGAGCGTGCGCGCCACGAGGTCATCGCCTCGGTCGCCGACATCGAGCGCACCTTGTTCGATGAGCCGAGCAACGTCAGCGGCCTGATTTGCGAGCGCGATGGCGTGGCCATCGGCTTTGCCGTGTACTTCACCAGCTACTCGACCTGGCTTGGCAAGCACGGCATCTACCTCGAAGACCTGTACATCACCCCCGAACATCGTGGTGGTGGCGCCGGTCGTCAACTGCTGCAGCACATCGCGCTCGAAGCGCTGAACAAGGGTTACGGCCGCCTGGAATGGAGCGTGCTGGATTGGAACACCCCGGCCATCGGCTTCTATGAAGCGGTGGGCGCCGAGGCGCAGAGCGAGTGGATCAAGTACCGTCTCGAAGGCGAGCGCCTGCGCAATTTCGCCCAGGGCACCCAGCCAGCCTTTCACTGAGCACCATCCCACCGCGCGGGGTCGAAGACCCTGCCACTGCGCCAGAGGACCCGCCGCATGCCCTACCTGATCGACGCAAAACTGGTGGTCGGCGTCGCGTCCAGCGCGCTGTTCGACCTCAGCGAGTCCGACGCCATCTACGCTACCCACGGCGTGGAAGCCTACCGCGAGCACCATGAGCGGAATATCGACCAGCCCTTTGCACGGGGCGTGGCGTTCCCGTTCATTCGACGATTTTTAAGCATCAACCAGGCATTTCCGGCCCAGTTGCCCGTGGAAGTAGTGCTGCTCTCACGCAACTCACCCGAGACCGGCCTGCGGGTGTTCCGCTCCATCGAGCACTACGGGCTGGACATCAGCCGCGCTGCGTTCATGTCCGGCCGCTCGCCCTACGCGTACATCCCCGCCTTCAACGCCTCGCTGTTCCTCAGCGCCAATGAAAGCGACGTGCAACGGGCCATCGAAGCCAGTTACCCCGCCGGCCTGGTACTGCCGAGCAAGGTCTACGACGACGAAATCGACCATGAACTGCGCGTGGCTTTCGACTTCGACGGCGTGATCGCCGACGACGAAGCCGAGACGGTGTACAAGCAAGCGCTGGACCTCAACGCCTTCCAGGCTCACGAGCAAACTCGCAAGGCCATCCCGCACCAGCCAGGCCCGTTGGCCGACCTGTTTCGCAAGCTGTCGCAGATCCGCACGCTGGAAGACCAGCGCCTGAGCGAAGACCCCGACTACCGACGCATCCTGCGCATCGCCATCGTCACCGCACGCAACGCCCCCTCCCACGAACGGGTCGTGACCACGCTGAAGGACTGGGGCGTATCGCCAGATGAGTCGTTCTTCCTGGGCGGCATGGAAAAGGCACGCGTGCTGTCGATTCTCAAACCGCACATGTTCTTCGATGATCAGCGCAGCCACCTGGACTTCCCGGCCGGTGGCTTGCCGATGGTGCACGTACCGTTTGGGGTAGCGAACCGGCGCGAGGGCTAGACCACGGATGCGCTGGGCTCGGGCCGGGCAGGCGAGCGTTTTCAGGCGCCCGGTTTCCAGCGGATCAGCGCCTCCCGGGAATGGTCGCGAACGCTGCAACGCAGCCCCCAGCCGAGCCGACGCTAGACGTCGCCCATCAAGAGCACGTGGCCGTGTCCGCTAGCCCCCGCCTATCTCCCCTCGCGCACCGATTCCAGCAATTGATCCAAGTGCTCGAACCAGTCAGCCCAGTCCAGCGTCCCCGCCCCCGCATCCACCAGCCACAGCCCCTTCTCGCCTTGGCGAGCGGCCAGAATCAAGCGCCCCCGGAGTCGTCCCCCACCGCGACCCAGCCGGGGAAATAATCGGCGACTTCATAGGTGTGGTTGCGCTCCTCGATGTCGGCGGTCGCATAGATCTGCACCTGATCCTCCAGCATTGCGCCACCGCTGCGCTGCTGCCAGAACCGCACGGGCCAGGCGTCTGCTGACAAGCCAAGGGCGCTACAGGCGTGGGTGATGTCGCTCGTGGTCGAGGGGGAATGGTCGATGCGATGCTCTGACAAGGTAAGGCCTCTTGGCTGGTGCTTGGACATGCACATTCTAACGAGCTGGAAGGTTCAGTATGCGATAGCGCAACCCGTCGTACTCCTGCACGCACTGGTGCCCCGCTATTCTGGCCTGGTCATACGCTTTCGCCAGCTCTCCCGCTCGAGCATCAGCCCGTGCGAGCAGGTCGGAGAGCACCATCGCGGTGCGGGTGGCTGTCTGGCTTCGGGCGATAGTTGTGGAAGCGGGATGGAAAATAGATGCGCTATGATCTGCTCCTCACAGCAGGAGTTGGCAGATGAACAAGCTATGGATAGGCGCGGCGTTTACGGCAGCGTTAAGCGGATGCGGCACCATCGAGACCGTCTCCGACGAGTCCAAAGCGGTAGATAAACTTGCCCATTGGGGATCGGACTGTCATTCGATTCCGCGCGCCTACAGCGGGTTGATGTATCAGTTCTGCACCTTGAACGGCCCTGCCCGATCGGGCAGTCACTGGTCTGCAGAAACGGTGTTCGTGGACATGGGGCTGTCGGCCGTTGCGGACACGGTCATCCTGCCCTACACCGGCTATCAGCAGCTTCGCAAGGGTAGCGTGCCCATTCGAAGGCTTGAGTATTGAGTCAAGCATCACAAATGCGATGTCTCTGGGGACGCTCTCTGGTACACGGGGTGCGACCATGATCTTTCTCCAGGCAAAAAAATTCCGCACACGGCGGACTTTGTTGTGTCCTTGGCAAACACGCGCTCGTCTCCCAGCAAGTACACAATGAATGGAGCAGCTATGAGCAAAGAATTGTGCTGGATTTTCAACGCGCAATACCTTGCTCTGGTAAAGCCATAGGTCGATCAATAAAAAACCGCCCGAAGTCGGTTCTGTCACAATCTGGAGGCCTTGATTCCGACCTCGCCTTCTGAAGATGTGTAGATGCGATACTTTTTAAGTTGCCTGGGCTCAATGACAACAGAGTCTTCTAGCCGCTCATTGCCGAACGAGCATAAGCCATTCCCATCAAGCCCTGCACCTAACGTCCAATGACCTGCTGGAACGTAAAAAGATGCCCTCTCTTTAGTGTCAAGTCGAGCTACGGGCTTCCCATTCAGGAATACTGTGGCGTAGCAGCCACTGCCTGTTATGCCGCGATCACGAACGACGATTAGGGTTCCGCCACCCTCCAAAGGCTCTTGGTAACCAGTTACTCGCTCAGACGGCGCCTAGACGGCTTCACTCAACGGAACCGGCGATGTTGCACACCCTGCCAGCAAAACCGGCCATCAGAAATCGCATGTTGCACCCTCCCTGAAAACCGCGACTTTAGCAGCCTGGCGGCCCAGTAAACCATCATCTCGATGGCGCAACACAAGCCTCGTCCGGTCGAGCCATGGCCCGCCGTACACGGTGATTGCCGATGGCCTACCAGGTAGGTGATGCAGCATGAACGGACCGGGATCGAACACCTCAACTCGCTCGCCCGGCAGCTGCGGATCAGTGCCCAGGTAACTACCAGCATGGTTCGGGTGAGCGGTACGCCCCACGGCCATGACGAGCATGTCGCCCCGCTGGGGTTCGTCCACCCGGTAGTTTGATGTTGACGAAATGCTGCGTGAGTGCCGCCATGTTTCCTCCAGACATAAAAAAACCGCCCGGAGGCGGCTGTGGACTTGAATTTTATAAGCAATCTCGAACTGACTTTTCGATGGCGTCTCGTCCTAGACCAGGGGACCAAGACATGCGCTGCTTTAACTCGATCAGACTGCCATTGGGCGTCTTGGTCACATCTAGGAGCTCGTCTGCCAGACCGCTATTAGCTACCCACAAGCGGTAACCATTGGTTGTCTCCACCATGAATGAATCCGTCCGGGCTGCCTGCCATTTGGGAAATACGCACATGGCGTACTGCTTTGGATCTCTCTTACTCACCACACTTATAGAAGGTTTGTTGCCTTCAAGGTCAGCGGTCGTCACGCACCCTGCCAGCAGCACCAACCCCAAACCGGCCATCAGAAATCGCATGTTGCTCCCTCCCTTAAAAAAAAAGCCCGCACTCGGCGGGCTTTGCATCCAGTACCTGAACTCAGATCTGATGGCTGTAGAACAGCGCATACGATTCAATGCCATCGTTTGGCTGCTTGATGCCCGCATTGGAATAATGCGTCGCGCGGATACCGACACGCTGACCGTCGCCAAACTTCAGGCCCGCGCCAATGCGGTCTTCAAAGTTGAAGGCGCTGCCAAATTCCTTGTCACCCGCCGAAGTGCCGGAGAATACGGCTACCCCGATACCGGCCTCGATGAAGGGCTTGATGTCGCCATTGCCGAATTCATAGACGAATACCGGCGCGAATGACAGCGAGTGGGTGCCACCGGCGGCGTCGCCGGCTTCCCAGTAGGTGTAGCCAGCGTCCCAGTAACCGGTCAGGTGACCCACGCTGGATTCGAGCCAGCGTTTGTCCCAGTCGAAGCCAACGCCCACACGGGCAGTCAGGCCGCCTTGGCTGGTCGCGCCAATGGCACCTGAGAGTTCGGTTGCATTTACAGAGACGGCAAATAGCGAAAACACCGCAGCGGCGATGACTGTTTTCATGATCACGGATTTCCTGAGTTATTACTTAGCAAGCTATCGTAGGCGCAGTGATATCACACTGCAAAGTCGTTGCACATAGATGCTGAAAAGTTTTGAAAAATTCCGTAGGGACTCAGTGGCTATTCGGCCATTTCCAGGTATCAGAGGCCCCACGCCGCGTCGTGGGGCAGCCGTACGTCTTCAGACACCCCCAGGTGAGTCAAGCACCTGACGAACTTTGCGCGCCAGATCGAAGGGCAGATAGGGCTTGGCGATCACTTCGAATTCCGAACCGCCGACATCCGTGCGCTCTATGGAGCTTTCGGCATAGCCGGTCGTCAACAAGACTTTGATGGTGGGTTTGAGCGATTGCACTTTGCGCGCAAGGGATACGCCATTCATCCCACCGGGCATGATCAGATCGGTGAACAGCAGATCGAACTCCTGCTGCTGGTCGATCAGCGCCAATGCCTGCCTGGCATCGACGGCAATGGTCGGGGTATAGCCATACTCTTCCAGTATGTTGCGGGCCAGTTCGGCCACGTCACTGCGATCTTCCACCACCAGCACTCGCTCATGCCCAGACTTGGGCGAAGTGGCTTTGCGCTTGTCGAGTGGCTGCACGTCACTGTCATCGGCGGGAAAATACAGCCGCAACGTGGTGCCGATACCTGGCTCCGAGTAGATGCGCGCAATGCCGCGCGACTGCTTGGCGAAGCCATACACCATGGACAGGCCAAGACCGGTGCCCTTGCCTTCTTCCTTGGTGGTGAAAAACGGATCCATGGCGCGCGCCATTACCTCCTCGGGCATACCTTCCCCGGTGTCAGTAATCGCAACGCACACATAATCACCCGGTAGCAGACCCTCATAGGAGGATCGAGCCTCCGGTGTGACCACCACATTGCGGGTCTGAATGTGCAACTGCTGTTGCGCACTGCCCACCATGGCATCTCGTGCATTGATCACCACGTTCAACAGGGCACTCTCGGCCTGAGCGGGGTCGATGCGACAGTTGTGTAGCTGCGGATCAAGGTCGAACCTGACCTCGACGCCCTCACCCATCGTGCGGTCGATCAGCACGTTCGAGTCTTTGAGCAGTTGGTTGAGGCTGATCACGCGCCCTTGCAGCTTCTGCTTGCGTGAAAAGGCCAACAGTTGTTTGGTCAGTGTGGTGGCTTTCTCCACAGCATCGTTGGCAAAGCCCAAGTTGCGGGAAATCTTGCCCAAGTCAGGCGAAGCTCTTTCGGCAGCCGCCTTGGACAGCGAGATATAACCGCCGATGACCTGAAGAAGATTGTTGAAGTCATGCGCAATGCCGCCAGTGAGTTGCCCCAAGGCCTCCATTTTCTGCGACTGACGCAGCGCCTCCTCGGCATCACGCCGGCGGCTTACATCCAGCTGCGAGGCGAAGAAGTAGGTCAGCTTTCCAGCTTCGTTATAGATCGGCGAAATGAACAGCGCATTCCAGAACGAGCTGCCATCTTTCTTGTAGTTGAGCACTTCGGTGGAAAAGTCGTGGCGCTGTTTCACTGCCTCACGAATCGAGGCAATCGCATCGGGATCGGTGTCTTCACCCTGCAGGAAACGGCAGTTGCGCCCCAGTATCTCCGTGTCCGCGTAGCCGGTCATTTCCAGGAAAGCCTGGTTGGCGAAAATGATCGGATTATCGGGCCGATTGGGATCGGTCACGATCATCGGCATGCGCGTGCTTTCAACGGCGGCGAAGAAGATGTCTTTCGGATGCCCAAGTACATCGGCCGTGAAACGGTTGTCGACACGAAGATCACTGTTGGACACTGCCGAAACTCCTGTTGATTCACTGCCTTGCAGTGGCGGCATCAAGCCGCAGATAGAGTTCGGAGTGGTTCGGTAAACAATCGTTCAACACGGATCAGCAAACGCTGCCAAGTGCTCTAACAGATCAATCAAGCATGGCGCCATGGGCCGCGAAGCGCCCCTTGGCGCATCCAGCGCTGATGACCGATGCATCGTCATTGCAGCGCCTGGGCGTTACTCAGAAATCGACCGATGCACTGACCGAGAAGGTGCGCGGCGCCCCCAGCACCAGGTACGAAGAGCCCGGATAGCCACCGGCCGAAGCCCAGTAATCCCGGCCCGCGACGTTGTCCAGCCGAGCGCGCAAGGTCACGTCCTTGTCCTCGACCTTGAAACCGTAGCGTGCGCCGAGGTCAAGACGCGTCCAGGACGGGATGTCCAGGGTATTGCTGTTGTTCACGTACTGACGGCTGGTGTACACCACGCGGCTGGTCAGGGTCAGGCCATCGAGACCGGGAACGTCCCACTCGCCGCCAAGGTTTGCCTGGGTTTTCGGCACACCGATCGCCCGATTGCCATCGTCGGCGCCGTTCTGCGTCTTGCTCAGCTCGGCATCCAGCAGCGTAACGCCGCCCAGCAGCCGCACGCCCTCGGTAGGCTCGCCAAACATCGACAGTTCGATACCGCGGTTACGCTGTTCGCCGCCGTCCTTGAACACCTGGTTCTCGACGATGCTGGTGGGTTTGCGCGTCTCGAACACGGCGACACTGCCGCCCAGGCCGCCGCCGTCATACTTGAGGCCGAGTTCGGTCTGCTTGGCGATGTAGGGCGCGAGGGAGGTGCCGGCGTTGAGGATCGGCGCGCGGGTACCGTCTGGCAACGTGGTGGTGGCGCCGGCTGTGTCGCCTTTGGCCAAGCCTTCGATGTAGTTGGCATACACCGAGAACTGTTCATTCAACTGGTAGACGGCGCCTACCACGGGCGTCGTTTCGTAGCGATTGTATTTGGAGGTCTTGTCGCCGCTGTTGTAGTCGTAGCCAGTGACATCAAGCCCCTGACGGCGTGCGCCCAAGGTGACTTGCAACTGATCGTCGAAGAAGCCGAGGGTGTCGGCGATAGCAAGGCTTTGCGTGTGTGTGCGGGAAGTGATGTGAGGATCCGACATCGAGCCGCTGAAGCTCACATTGTCCGGCTTGGCAAAACCGGCCGGGTGGTAGAGGTCATCCGCGAATCCACCGAAGTTACCAGCCCAGGCGTTGCGGTCCTTGGTGTCATACATTGCACCCGAGACCACCCACTGGTGAGACACCGGACCGGTATTCACGCTCCAGCGCATGCCCACTTCCCCGGTGGTCACCGTCTCTTCGCGGTAGTTGTCGAAACGATTTGCGGTGGTAATTCCGCCGCCCTTGTACGAGGGGTTGGCCAGCACGTTCTTCTCTTCACCCTGGCGCATGCCGATGGCGGCCCAGGTGGTCACGTCGTCGCTCAGGTCATACTCGGCGCGAAACGTTCCGAACGTCTGCTTTTCCTTGGAATAGGTCCAGGATTGTCCGTAGTTCTTGTCAGCATGCGGTGCGCCAGGAACAACCCCAACGGGCGTCACACTCGGCAACGGATTATCAATGAAGTGATACTGATGGCCCACGTCGGCCGACAAGCGCAGCCGCTCGCCCTGGTAATCCAGCCCCAACGCAAACATGTCCAGCGACCGGTCCTGGTCTTCCACGGCCGTTTCCCCAGCGCGCTTGGCCACGTTCACCCGCACGCCCCATTCATCCTGCTCGCCAAAGCGCCGTGCCACATCGGCAGCCACCGTACCGAAGCCCCTGTCTTCAACCCCGGCAGTCAGCCGGGTCAGCGGTTCATTGGGCGCACGCTTGGGCAGGATGTTGATCGCCCCGCCAATCCCGGTACCGCCTGGCGCTGCGCCATTGAGGAACGCACTGGCACCGCGGAACACCTCTACCCGTTCGATGAACTCGGATGCCACGTACTGGCGCGGCAGAAGACCATACAAGCCGTTGTAGGCAATGTCGTCCGAGTACAGGGGAAAACCCCGTACCATGTACAACTCCTGGAAGTTGCCAAAGCCCCGCGCGACGCGTACTGAGGGATCATTCTGCAGGATGTCCGCAACACTGTGCGCCTGCTGGTCCTGAATCAGCTGATTGGTATAGGACGTGGAGGTGAACGGCGTCTCCATGTAGTCCTTGTTGCCCAGGATCCCCACCCGCCCGCCACGTGCGACCTGACCGCCCTCGTACTCGGGCGTCAACCCGTCGCGCGATGCATCAGCACTCGCGGTAATGGCTGTTTCGCCCAGTTCTACAACAGCCGCTGCATTACCGTTGGCGGCTGCGGGCTGAGAGGTTTCAAGCGGGTCTTCACGCTCGGTCTGCGCCGATGCGAACGGGGCCACGACGGTGGCGACCAGGCCGAGCGGCAGCCAGACAGCATTCATTACGCGCTTGCGGGGGAAGTCGGAGGTAGACATAGGGACCTGTTATGGGCGGCGGATCAGGTAAGTCCTGACCGGGAGACTAAAGAAATCAACCGCGATAATACAGCAAATGAGAATGATTATTTACCGCGCGTTTTCTCGCTTTCGTAACCCGTCACTGGCCTGGTACCGCTTATCGTCCGCTCCCCCCTACGCCACCCCTGAAGGAGCCTGACCGGTGGAATGCCCCGCAGGCAAACAAGGTGCGCTTGCGAACTGGGCCAGAGAGTAAAAACACCGCGTTCGACCGACGGTTGCTGAGCGTCAGTAAGCTCCAGAATCGAGTTTTTTCCACTGTCTCAAGTCTCCTCAATCGAGAAACCCGTGCGCCTTATCCGGTCTGTAGCAAGGAAGCGCTGTACCAGAGACTTGCCGACGTTCTTACGGCACCTGGTGGTAAGGAGCTACAACCCTCTGGCGCTCGTGCTCCGCAGCACTTTTAGTGATATCGGCATGCCGAGTATGGCCAAGGTGCTCGGCATCAGGCCGCAGCGCCTGACCAAGCTGGTCGACGAATACGGTATCGACTTCCCCCGATAGCGCAGAACCGAGTTAAGTGGCTGACGTACACAGGTTGTCAAGCGCTTCATTGACTAGTGGCAGATGGATTGACTTGCAACCGCAAGTGCAGCCATGCGGTCAACGTATACATCTGTACCACTGGAGCCCATGCCATGTTGAACCGTCAAATCGTTGGTGGCACAGACCACGAGCTCGCGCAAATGCGCCGACTTAATAAGGTCCTGGCTCGGCTGCCGCGCTTTCGCATCCCCCATAAACTTGTGCTTCGAAGCATTCAGGGTCTGCTCAAACTGAGCCAATTGCGAAACAGCAAGCTCGTTCGGCACGGGGTACGTGCTGAGCGCAAAATTGTCGGCGTGGAAGACGCGAAGGCTTCGGTACGCATCCTGTACCCCAAGGGTGCGCCCAAGGTCGTAGTGCTCGACATCCACGGTGGCGGCTGGGTGATCGGTAATCCGAGCATGAATGATGCTCTGAACCTGGGCCTTATCACTGCCTGCGAAGCGGCGGTGGTGTCTATCGACTACCGTCTTGCGCCAGGTGCGTCCCTCGAAGAACAGATACAAGACTGCCTCATCGCTGCACGCTGGTTGCTCGACCCTTGCAACCCGACCTTCCGAGGGCTGCCGGTGATCGTCGTGGGTGAGTCAGCTGGGGCGCATCTTTGCGCCGCCTGCTTGCTAGGCCTCAAGGCATGGCCCGAGCTGCTGCGACGCATCCAGGGTGCGGTGCTCTACTACGGTGTGTACGACCTTACCGGCACTCCCAGCGTGCACGCTGCAGGTCCCGATACCCTGGTGCTGGATGGGCCAGGGATGGTAAACGCGCTGCGTCGACTGACCCCAGGACTGAGCGATGAGCAACGTCGGACGCCGCCACTGTCGCCGCTGTATGCGGATCTGAACGGCCTGCCACCGGCTTTACTGATCGTTGGGGAACGCGACCCGTTGCTGGACGACACGCTACAGATGGCGACGCGCTGGGGAGAGGTCGCGGCGGTTGACCTATGGGTGGTGCGAGAGGCCCCGCATGGCTTCGTGCATTTTGGGGTGGGTCAGACAGTGATCGAGGGGGTGTGGCGGTGGGTGCTTTCTAGGCAAAAAAACTGCCGGAACGAATGAATAGAGCCCTGCCTGGCGGCAGGCCACCACCGCGTGCGGTACGGCCGACGGGACTGTCAGTTTTTTTGTGTGCAGGCCGGTAACGGCCTGCCGCCAGGCAGGC
>NZ_DAMCCR010000056.1:0-21423 GCF_032058845.1 Pseudomonas sp.
GCCCAGCCGGCCAGCCCCAGCAACAGCCCGGCGCAGGTGTAGCTCAGCACCCGGCCAACGTTGTAGGCCACGAGCAGGCGCAGCCGGCGGCCGCGTTGCTCGGCGGGGATGGCGAAGGTCAGGGCGCTCATCAGCCCGCCGCACATGCCCAGGCAATGACCGCCGCCGAGCAGGCCCAGGACGAAGGCCGAACCCAGCAGAGGCAGCAGCTCAGTCATCGTGGCGGCCTGAATCGGCGGGGCTGTCGCGTTTGATCGCCGCCTGATGCGCCGGGTCCTGGTCGTCGAACAGGATGCTGTGGGCGGGGCTGTCGAGGTCATCGTACTGACCGCTGTCCACCGCCCAGAAGAAGATGTAGACAGCCACGCCGACGAGCAGCAGGGCCGCGGGAATCATGATGTACAGGGCAGGCATGGTCAGCGCGCTCGGGGGTAGGCAGGGGCGCACAGCAAAGGTACGCCGTTCATGGTTGGGCCGGTGCAGCGCGGAGCAGGGGCTCAGGGGCTGGCGCTGCAGGCCTGACCTGGGTCAGGCGCAGCGCATTGAGCACCACCACCAGGGAACTGACCGACATGCCGATGGCTGCCCATACCGGGGTGATCCAGCCCAGCGCCGCGAAGGGTAGCATCAGGCCGTTGTAGACGGTGGCCCAGAGCAGATTCTGCAGGATGTTGCGGCGGGTGCGCTGAGCGAGGTCAAAGGTGGCGACCAGGGCCTGCAACCGATTGGACAGCAGCACCGCGTCGGCGCTGGTCTTGGCCAGGTCCGTGGCGCTGCCCATGGCGATACTGATGTCGGCTGCCGCCAGCACCGGCACGTCGTTGACCCCGTCTCCGAGCATCAGCACCTTGCGCCCCTCGGCCTGCAGGGCCTTGACCTGCGCCAGTTTGGCGTCCGGGAGCAGGCCGCCCAGGGCCTGGTCGAGGCCCAGCTGCGCAGCCACCTCGGCGACCATCGGCGAGCTGTCACCTGACAGCAGCAGGGTGTGCCAGCCGCGGGCCTTGCACGCTTCGACCAGCGCTGACGCATCGCTGCGCAGGCGATCATCCAGGCCGAACCAGGCCAGTGGGCCTGAACCATCGCCCAGCAGCAGCCACTGCCCTGACGACGCTGGCGGCGCCGGCGCGGTGGCGCCACTCAGGGCGCACACGAAGCGGGCTTGGCCGATGCGCAGCAGACGCCCGTCGACCTGGCCCTGCACACCCAGCCCAGGGGTGTTCGTCACCGCCTGTGCCGGCTGCGCGGCAGGCCCGAAGGCGCGCGCGATGGGGTGTTCGGAACGGGTCTCGAGCACTGCCGCCAGGGCCAGGCACTGGTCCGCCCCCAATGCGCCGAGCGGTTGGATGCTGCGCAGGGTCAGGCGCCCCTCGGTCAGCGTACCGGTCTTGTCGAACACCACCGTATCGATCTGGTTCAGGCCCTCCAGCACATGCCCGCGCGTGACCAGCAGGCCCAGCGTGTGCAAGGTGCCGGTGGCGGCCGTCAGCGCCGTGGGTGTGGCCAGCGAGAGCGCGCAGGGGCAGGTGGCGACCAGCATGGCCAGGACGATCCAGAACGCGCGGGCCGGGTCCAGCTGCCACCACAGCGCGCCGATCACCGCGGCTGCGATCAGCGAGCAGATCAGAAACACCTGCGCGGCGCGGTCGGCAATCTGCCCCAGGCGCGGTTTCTCCGCCTGTGCCCGCTCCAGCAGGCGTACAATGGCCGACAACCGGCTGTTCGGGCCGAGCGCTTCGACTTCAACGGTCAGGCTGCTGTCGACATTCAGCGTGCCGCCGGTTACCCGGTCCCCCTGGCGCCTGGCCAGTGGCAGGTATTCGCCGGTCAGCAGCGACTCATCCACGCTGGAGCAGCCTTCGACGATGCGCCCGTCTGCAGGAATCACCGCCCCCGGCAGCACCTGTACCCGCTCGCCCTGTTGCAACTCGCTGAGCAGGATGCGCTCGGCCTTGCCGGTGGCATCCAGGCGCAGGCACGAGGCTGGCAGCACATTGACCAGGTGCGCCGTTGCCGTAGCGGTGCGCTGGCGGGCGCGGCGCTCCAGGTAGCGGCCGGTCAATAGCAACAAGGCGAACATGCCGACCGTGTCGAAATACAGCTCGCCGCTGCCGGTGATGGCGGTCCAGATGCCGGCAGCAAAGGCCAGGCCGATGGCCAGTGACACCGACACATCCATGCTCAGGTGGCGGCTGCGCAGGTCGCGCAGCGCACCCTTGAAGAACGGCGCGCAGCTGTAGAACACGATGGGAATGGTCAGGAACAAGGCCACCCAGCGCAGGATGGTGTGCAGCTCAGGGGACAGGTCGACGTTGAATTCCGGCCAGGTGGCCATGGTCGCCATCATTGCCTGGAACCACAGCAGGCCGGCAACCCCCAGGCGGCGCAAGGCGCTGCGATTTTCCGCGGCGAGCCGTTCGCAGGCCTGGTCGGGTTGATAGGGGTGGGCGGCATAGCCGATGCGCCGCAGTTCTGCCAGCAGCGTGGACAGCGGCAGCGCCGCATCTGCCCAGCGCACGGTCAGGCGATGGCTGGAGAGGTTCAGCTGCGCGGCTTCAACGCCCGGCAGGGCGCGCAGGCGTTTCTCGATCAACCAGCCGCAGGCAGCGCAACTGATGCCTTCGACCATCAAGGTGGCCTCGGTCACGGGGCCGTCATGGCGCACGAAATGGCGTTGCACATCCGCGCGGTCGAACAGGCGCAGTTCATCCTGCAACTGCTGGGGCAAGGCTTCGGGGTTGGCGCTGGTCTCGCTGCGGTGCTGGTAGTAGTGCTCCAGGCCCGCAGCGACGATGGATTCGGCCACGGCCTGGCAGCCGGGGCAGCAGAGCACGCGGTCCTCGCCCAGCACCATGGCGCTGAAGCGGGTGCCGGCCGGCACCGGCAGGGCGCAGTGGTAGCAGGGGGTGGGATGGCTCATGGTTGCACGCCGCTGGCGGGTGTGTCCGGCACGGGTGCCTGGGCACAGGGCTGGGCTGGCGTGCATGGCGGGTCGTCATCACGCCACTCGCCGCCCACGGCGGCCGCTGCGCTGAAGCCGCGAAGGTTGCCGGCTGCGCCTGCATTCATGGCTTGCGCTCGGCCCCCAGCAGGGCCTCGTCACCCAGTTCCAGGCGCACGCCATGGCCCACGTTTTCCTCCTCGAACATCCGCCAGACCTTGCCGTTTTCTTCACCCAGCAGTTCGACGAAACGCCGGCCTTCGACCTTGTCATCGAGCTGGCCCAGATAGCGGCCGGAGCTAGCGTGGGCCAGCAGTACCTTGCGGTCGCGATCGGGCTGGGTGGGCGAAATCAGGTTCAGCTCGAGGGTGGCCGGTTCGCTCTGGCCGTCCAGGCGCAGCTCCACCTCGCCGGTCAGCTCATCCAGGTAGAGGCTGGCCTTCACGCCCAGGGCCTGCGCCAGCAGCTCGCGGTCCAGGGAGCGGTTGATGCCTTTGCCGGCCTCGTAGTAGTTGTCGTTGACCAGGTTGTCCGGGTTGTTCACCGCGATGGCGACCATCGACAGGCTCAGGGTCACCGAGCAGGTCAGGATGCCAATCAGGATCCAGGGCCAGAGGTGCTTGTACCAGGGGCTGGCGGCGGTAACGGGCATAACGGTTTCCCTTAGCGAATGGACGGGCCGATGAAACGGCTCTGGGCTTGGACCTCGGCGCCGCTGTCGTCAGCACTGCGCAGGGTGAACATCACTTCGTTGGTGGTGGACGGCAATGCCTCAGGCGCGACCGACAGCTGCACCGGCAGGCTGACGATGTCGCCGGCGCTGACGGCGATCTCGCGCCGGCCTTCCAGGCGCAGGTCCGGCAGGCCACTGGCGTCCAGGACATAGACGTGGTCGTGCTGGTCCTTGTTCATCACCTTGAGGCTGTAGACGTTCTCGATGCGGCCCTCGGCGTTCTCGCGGTACAGCACGCGATCCTTGCTCACATCGAAACCCACCAGCGGGCGCAGGGCAAAGGCGGTGGCCAGGGCGCCGACCATGACCAGCAGCACCAGGGCGTAGCCGATCAGGCGCGGGCGCACCATCTGGGTTTTCTGGCCGGAGAGGTTGTGCTCGGTGGTGTAGCTGATCAGCCCGCGCGGATAATGCATCTTGTCCATCACCGTGTCGCACACGTCGATGCACGCCGCGCAGCCGATGCAGTCGATCTGCAGGCCGTCGCGAATGTCGATGCCGGTGGGGCAGACCTGTACGCACAGGGTGCAGTCGATGCAATCGCCCAGGCCCTTGGCCTTGTAGTCGGTGTCTTTCTTGCGGGCACCGCGGGCTTCGCCGCGGCGTGGGTCGTACGAGACGATCAGAGTGTCCTTGTCGAACATCACGCTCTGGAAGCGCGAGTACGGGCACATGTGCACGCACACCTGCTCGCGCAGCCAGCCGGCGTTGCCGTAGGTGGCCAGGGTGAAGAAGCCGACCCAGAAATAGGCCCAGCCGTCGGCCTGGCCGGTGAACAGCTCGAACACCAGTTCGCGGATCGGTGCGAAGTAACCGACGAAGGTCAGCCCGGTGGCGAAGCCGATCAGCAGCCACAGGCTGTGCTTGGCGCTCTTGCGCACGAATTTGTTGGCACTCATGGGGGCTTTGTCGAGCTTCATGCGCTGGTTGCGGTCGCCCTCGGTGACCTTCTCGCACCACATGAAGATCCACGTCCACACGCTTTGCGGACAGGTGTAACCACACCACACACGGCCGGCGTACACGGTGATGAAGAACAGGCCGAACGCGGCGACGATGAGAATGCCCGAGAGCAGGATGAAATCCTGTGGCCAGATGGTGGTGCCGAAGATGTAGAACTTGCGCTCGGGCAGGTTCCACCACACGGCCTGGTGGCCGCCCCAGTTCAGCCACACGGTGCCGAAATACAGCAGGAACAGCACCGCGCCGGCGAGCATGCGCACGCGGCGGAACAGGCCGGTGAAGGCCTTGGTGTAGATATTCTTGCGTGAAGCGTAGAGGTCAACGGAAACCGTCCCCTTGGCGGGGGTAACGTCCTGTAATGGAATCTGCTTGCTCATCATCGTGTCCCACGGCGGTGGAAGAGGGTGCCGCGGCCAATGCGTGCCGGCCGCGGTCATGTCTGGGTTGGCGCCTGCGAGCAATGATACGCCTGTCGGGAGCCCTCAAGTCGTGGGTGCGACATCAGGTCGCATTGGGTTATGTATCGTTATCGTGTAAAGGCCGTCGCCTTGACCCACATCAATTGACAGCCGCGTGTACCCCACGAATAACGCCCCATTTCAGTACAGCGCCAGGCGGTCGATGACTTCGGCTGCGCGCCAGTCGTTGCGCGAAACCAGCTTGACGCTCATGGCTCGACCATCATCGTCCAGCTCTGCCAGCAGGTAGGTGCTCTGCGAAGCCGAGCCACTCAGGTAAATCGGCACCTGGCCGTAATGGCCGCGATAAAAGGCGCCGGGCTCCTTGTGCAGATGGCCGGCGAACAGTGCGCTCACCCGGTAGTGGCGGATCATGGCCTTGAACCGCATGGCTTCGTCGCGGCTGCCGTCCCAGTCATCGGGCTTGTGCAAGTTCAGCAATACGGTCTGGCCATGGCTGTGGGCTTCCTGCAACTGCTGCTCGAGCCAGTCGAGCGAGTCGACGACGACAAATCGATAATGGCGCTCGACCGGCCACGCCCAGCCGCTGGTGAACTGCGTGCGGTAGGTCGGCTCGTTGTTCAGCTGGATCAGGCGTACCTGGCCGAAACTCTGGCTGTAGGCAAGGCTGCCGGAGTACAGGTCCCTGATTTCGTTGCTTTCGACCTGCAGGTCGAAGGCATCGACGCGCGCCTGATGATGGTTGACCAGGTCGAGGATGCTGTCTCTGGCGGCGCCATTGTTGAACGTGTCGTCGATGTTGTTCTGGTAGTCGTGGTTGCCAAGGCCGAAGTAGTAGTTGTCGTTGAGCAGCGTTTTCAGCGTGGGGTGGACGAACTCGCGCTGCCAGCCGTGTCCGAAGGCGGTCATGTCACCGTTGATCATCACCGGGATACCGACACCGCCGCGGTGCTGACGGTACTCGGCGATGCTGCTGTACTGCTCCTTGATCAGTGCTTGCGATTGCAGATCGCGGGCAGCGTTGGACTGCTCCAGGCCATCGTCGCTGGCAGGGGTCCAGGGGTACTGCGGGTCGGAGGCGAAGACGAAGGCTCGGGGTGTGGCGCGCTGACCGTAACGGCCCTGCTGTTTCGGTGGCAGGGCGTCGGGGTAGGGGTATGCGTTCATTGTGTCGGTTCCTCTTGGCAAGACAGGCAGAGCGCCTGTGCCAAGAGCATTTCGCACTGACCTGCGCCGCGGCAGCCGGCACCGCTTCCCCGCACACGGCCGAGCCACGGTGCACGCCGGGCTCAGGCGCAGGTCACTGGCCATCGGCCGCCTCTTGCTTGGGATGCGACAGGCTGTACACATACGCGGCCAGCACATGCACCTTGTCATTGCCCTGCAACTGCGCCTGCGCCGGCATCTGCCCCTGGCGGCCCAGGCGGATGGTCTGCTGAAGCTGGGCGAAGCTCGATCCATAAATGAACGCGTCGGCCCGGGTCAGGTCAGGCGCGCCCATCACCGGTGTGCCTTTGCCTTGCGCACCATGGCAGGCCACGCAACTGGTGGCGAAGACCGCCTGGCCCCGGTCAGCGTCGGCACTGACGCCTTGGGGCAGCGGGCGATCGTTGAGCCGCGTCAGCACGAACGCCGACACATCCGCCACGCCCTGTTCGCCGATCACTGCCACCCAGCCGGGCATCACGCCGTGCCGACCGTTCATGATGCTGGTCTTGATGGTCTCTGGATCGCCGCCCCAACGCCACACGTCATCGGTCAGGTTGGGGAAGCCATACGCGCCCTTGGCGTCGGAGCCATGGCACACCGAGCAATTGTTGGCGAACAGTCGCGCGCCCATCTTCAATGCGTTGGCATCTTGCGCGACCGCCTCCACCGGCATGGCGGCGTATTTGGCGTACAGCGGGCCGAAGCGGGCGTTGGCGCGGGCCATTTCCTTTTCCCATTCGTGCACGCCACTCCAGCCGGTGTCGCCGGTGGCGAATTCGGTCTTGTTGGCGTTATCCAGGTAGCTGTAGCCGGGCAGAATGCCGCGCCAGTTGCCCAGCCCCGGGTACAGCACCAGATAGCCCACGGCAAACACCAGGGTGCCGACGAACAGCCAGAACCACCAGGTGGGCAGCGGGTTGTCGTACTCCTCGATGCCATCGAAGGCGTGACCGACGGTGTCTTCGGTGGTGTCCTCGCGCTGGCCCTTGCGGGTCGAGAGCAGCAGCCAGGTCAGGCCGACCAGGGTCGCGAGGGTGAGCACGCTGACGTACAGGCTCCATGCGGTGGTCATGGTTGCTGGCTCCCGGGCGCCTGATCCGGCACCTTCTTGTCGGTAGGCCCGGCGCTGCGCCGGGCCTGGGCATCATCGGCGAACGGCAGTAGCGTTGCCTCGTCGAAATCCTGCTTGCGTTTTGGGCTGAACACCCACAGGGCCAGCCCGATGAAGGCCACCAGCACCACCACGGTGCCCAGGCCGCGAATCATCCCGATATCCATCAGCGTTTGCTCTTTATCAGCGTGCCCAGGCCTTGCAGATAGGCCACCAGTGCGTCCATTTCCGTCTTGCCCTTGACCCCCGCGCTGGCACCGGCAATGTCAGCGTCGCTGTAGGGCACGCCGAGGCTGCGCAGCACCTCGAGCTTCTTCGCCGTGTCCTTGCCGTCGAGGGTGTTTTCCACCAGCCACGGGTAGGCCGGCATCTTCGATTCGGGCACCACGTTGCGCGGGTTGTACAGGTGCGCGCGGTGCCAGTCATCGGAGTAGCGTGCGCCCACCCGGGCCAGGTCCGGCCCGGTGCGCTTGGAGCCCCACAGGAACGGGTGGTCCCACACGCTTTCACCGGCCACCGAATAGTGGCCATAGCGCTCGGTCTCGGCGCGAAACGGCCGGATCATCTGCGAGTGGCAGCCCACGCAGCCTTCGCGGATATAAATGTCGCGGCCCTCGACTTCCAGCGCGGTACGCGGCTTCATGCCCTCGACCGGCAGGTTGGTGACGTCCTGGAAGAACAGCGGCACGATCTGCGTCAGCCCGCCGATGCTCACGGCGATGACCATGAACAGCGCCAGCAGGCCGACATTCTTTTCAAGCACTTCGTGTTTCATCAGTGCGCCCCCACGGTGGTGACGATGCGTGCGGCGGCGTCGGCCTGCTCAGGGTTGCCGGCACGGATGGTGCGCAAGGTGTTCCAGGCCATCAGCAGCATGCCGGAGGCAAAGATCGCGCCGCCGATGGCGCGCACGATGTAGCCGGCGTGGCTGGCCTGCAGCGCTTCGACGAACGAGAACGTCAGCGTGCCGTCGTCATTCACCGCGCGCCACATCAGGCCCTGGGTGATGCCGTTGACCCACATCGAGGCGATGTACAGCACGGTGCCGATGGTCGCCAGCCAGAAGTGCGCGTTGATCAGGCCGACGCTGTGCATCTGTTCGCGGCCGTAGAGGCGCGGGAGCATGTGGTAGACCGAGCCGATCGAGATCATCGCCACCCAGCCCAGGGCGCCGGCGTGCACGTGGCCGATGGTCCAGTCGGTGTAGTGCGACAGCGCGTTGACGGTCTTGATCGCCATCATCGGGCCTTCGAAAGTGGACATGCCGTAGAACGCCAGCGAGACCACCAGAAAGCGCAGGATCGGGTCGGTGCGCAATTTATGCCAGGCCCCGGAGAGGGTCATCATGCCGTTGATCATCCCGCCCCAGCTCGGCGCCAGGAGGATGATCGACATCACCATGCCCAGCGACTGCGCCCAATCGGGCAGCGCGGTGTAGTGCAGGTGGTGGGGGCCGGCCCAGATGTACAGGGTGATCAGCGCCCAGAAGTGCACGATCGACAGCCGGTACGAGTAGATCGGCCGCTCGGCCTGCTTGGGCACGAAGTAGTACATCATCCCCAGAAAGCCGGTGGTCAGGAAGAACCCGACCGCGTTGTGTCCGTACCACCACTGGATCATCGCGTCGGTGGCGCCGGCGTAGGCCGAATACGACTTGAACAGGTTCACGGGCAGTGAGGCGTGGTTGACGATGTGCAGCATCGCCGTGACCAGAATGAAGGCCCCGTAGAACCAGTTGCCGACATAGATGTGCTTGGTGTTGCGCTTGACCAGCGTGCCGAAGAACACCAGCGCATAGCTGACCCACACCACGGCCAGCAGAATCGCCAGCGGCCATTCGAGTTCGGCGTATTCCTTGCTGGTGGTATAGCCCAGCGGCAGCGTGACCAGTGCGCCGAGGATCACCGCTTGCCAGCCCCAGAAGGTGAAGGCGGCCAGCCTGTCAGAGACCAGCCGGGCCTGGCAGGTGCGTTGCACGACATAGAAGCTGGTGCCCATCAGTGCACAGCCGCCGAACGCGAAGATCACCAGATTGGTGTGCAGTGGGCGCAGGCGGCCGAAGCTCAGCCAGGGCAGGTCGAAGTTGAGCTGGGGCCAGACCAGCTGCGAGGCGATGAACACCCCCAGGCCCATGCCCACCATCCCCCAGACCACCGTCATGATGGCGAACTGGCGGACGACCCGGTAGTTGTACGCGGTTGGACGAAATGCAGTGTTCATTGCAAGGTTCCACGGTCGTGATGTTCTTGTTGGTCGTCAATCGGCGCCAGTATCGGTAAGCCCAAGGGCTCTGGCAACGCACGCACGCCTGCGCCGACCTGTGTCACGGGGCTCCTTTCAGGCAGTGAACTGCCGCAAGAGGTGAGAGGAGTGTACACAAACAAATAGTTGTTATGTGTACCGTTTCTCGGTTTTTTCTGATCGATTGGTCAGTCTTTTGGAGGTGTTCCAGCGGCAGCGGAGGGAGGTACTCAGGTGGGAAGGGCCTGAAGCGAGGGTTGTCATGGTCGACACGGGATGGGAGCGGTGTTTGGGCCTATTGGCTGCTTGTGCGCAGGGGTTGGGGCGCGCGTCGTGCGACGCCGACCGGGCTCGCCCGAACTCCTTTTTAGCCGGCACACCGCAACCCCCTGTGGGAGCGACTTCAGTCGCGATGGGCTGTGAAGCAGCCCCAATGGCTTCGGTCGCGGTTTGTCTGGCGATACGCGGCGCATGGATCAGGCCGGCTGCGCCGACCATCGCGACTGAAGTCGCTCCCACAGGGGGGGAGAGGCTGGAATCCGGGTTTGCTGGGATTGTTGCGCAGGCTGAAACCTGCTTGCCGCAGGCGGGCTGGATTGTGCTCGATTGCGGCGCGAGCGAAGGCGGGGCCTGCACGGCCCCGCGCGGGGAGGGGTTAGCGGGTGGTATCGGCTTTGGCGGGTCCCGGCTGCGACAGGCTGTACACATAAGCGGCCAGCAGATGCACCTTGTCATTGCCCTGGATATCACGTTGCGCAGGCATCTGGCCCTGACGGCCGTACCGGATGGTCTGTTGCAACTGGGCGAAGCTCGAACCGTAGATGAAGGCCTGTGCCACGGTCAGGTCCGGCGCGCCCAGCATCGGCGTGCCTTTGCCTTCCGGCCCATGACAGGCCACGCAGTTGGCGGCGAAGATCGCCTGGCCCTTGCTGGCATCGGCACTGACCGTGTCGGGCAGGGTGCGCTTGTTCAGGCCGGTGATGACGTACGCGGACACATCGGCCACACCTTGCTCGCCGATCACCTCTGCCCAGCCTGGCATCACGCCGTGGCGACCGTCCATGATCGATTGCTTGATGGTGTCGGGCTCGCCGCCCCAGCGCCAGCTCTGGTCGGTCAGGTTGGGGAAACCGTATGCACCCTTGGCGTCGGAGCCGTGGCACACCGAGCAGTTCGAGGCGAACAAACGCCCGCCCATGCGCAGCGCCTGTGGGTCTTTGGCGACTTCCTCAACCGGCATCGCCGCATATTTGGCGAACAGCGGGCCGAACTGCGCATCGGCGCGGTCCATTTCCTTCTGCCATTCGTTGACGCCGGTCCAGCCGTTTTCATAACCCGGCAGAATGCCCTTCCAGTTGCCCAGGCCCGGATAGAGGATCAGGTAGCCCACGGCAAACACCAAGGTGCCCACGAACAGCCAGAACCACCATTTGGGCAGGGGGTTGTCGTACTCCTCGATGCCGTCGAAGCTGTGGCCCATGGTCTGGTCGGTGGTGTCACTGCTCTGCCCCTTGCGGGTCGAGAGCAGCAGCCAGGTCAGGCCGATCAGGCTGCCCAAGGTCAGTACGCTGATGTACGTACTCCAGAAAGTGGTCATTGCCCGTTACTCCTCATGGCAGGCTCCTGCCCGGCGGGGGGCAGGTTGTCGTCGTCGAAGGGCAGCAGGCGCGCTTCGGCGAAATCACGGTCGCGGCGACGGTTGAACACCCAGAGGGTCAGGCCGATGAAGGCGATGAACACCACCAGTGTGCCCAGGCCACGGATCATGCCGATGTCCAGTTCCATGGCGATTACCTCTTGTTCTTGATGGCGGTGCCGAGCACTTGCAGGTACGCCACCAGGGCGTCCATCTCGGTCTTGCCCTTGACCGCGTCACGGGCACCGGCGATGTCTTCGTCGGTGTACGGCACGCCCAGCCCGCGCAAGGTCCGCAGCTTGGTGTCGGTGTGGCTGTTGTCGACCGGCGTGGCGACCAGCCACGGGTAGGCCGGCATCTTCGATTCGGGCACCACGTTGCGCGGGTTGTACAGGTGCGCGCGGTGCCAGTCATCGGAGTAGCGCGCGCCGACCCGGGCCAGGTCCGGCCCGGTGCGTTTCGAGCCCCAGAGGAACGGGTGGTCCCACACGCTTTCACCGGCCACCGAGTAATGGCCATAGCGCTCGGTCTCGGCGCGGAACGGCCGGATCATCTGCGAGTGGCAACCCACGCAGCCCTCGCGGATGTAGATGTCACGCCCTTCGAGCTGCAGCGCGGTGTAGGGCTTCATGCCCTCGACCGGGGTGTTGGTGACGTCCTGGAAGAACAGCGGAACGATCTGCGTCAGGCCGCCGACACTGACGGCGAGCACCATCAGCAAGGCCAGCAGGCCGACGTTCTTTTCAATGACTTCGTGTTTCATCAGGCGGTGCTCCTCAAGCCAGCTGGGCGTTCGCGTTAACGGCTACGCTGGCGGGTTCGCGCACGGTGCGCCAGGTGTTCCAGGCCATCAGCAGCATGCCGCTGAGGAAGATCGCCCCGCCGACGAAGCGCACGATGAAGCCAGGGTGGCTGGCCACCAGGGTTTCGACGAACGAGTAGGTCAGCGTGCCGTCGCTGTTGACCGCGCGCCACATCAGGCCCTGGGCGATGCCGTTGACCCACATCGAGGCGATGTACAGCACGGTGCCGATGGTCGCCAGCCAGAAGTGCGCGTTGATCAGGCCAATGCTGTACATGCGTTCCTTGCCGAACACTTTCGGGATGGTGTGGTACATGGCGCCAATCGAGATCATCGCCACCCAGCCCAGGGCGCCGGCGTGGACGTGGCCGATGGTCCAGTCGGTGTAGTGGGAGAGGGCGTTGACGGTCTTGATCGCCATCATCGGGCCTTCGAATGTGGACATGCCGTAGAACGCCAGCGACACCACCAGGAAACGCAGGATCGGGTCGCTGCGCAGTTTGTGCCAGGCACCCGAGAGGGTCATCATGCCGTTGATCATGCCGCCCCAGCTCGGGGCCAGCAGCACCAGCGACATCACCATGCCCAGCGACTGCGCCCAATCGGGCAGCGCCGTGTAGTGCAGGTGGTGCGGGCCGGCCCAGATGTACAGGGTGATCAGCGCCCAGAAGTGCACGATCGACAGGCGATACGAGTACACCGGCCGTTCGGCCTGCTTGGGCACGTAGTAGTACATCATCCCGAGGAAGCCTGCGGTGAGGAAGAAGCCCACGGCGTTGTGCCCGTACCACCACTGCACCATGGCATCGGTGGCGCCGGCATAGACCGAGTAGGACTTGGTCAGGCTCACCGGCACTTCCAGGTTGTTGACGATGTGCAGGATCGCCACGGTCAGGATGAAGGCACCGAAGAACCAGTTGCCGACATAGATGTGCTTGGTGTTGCGCTTCATCAGCGTGCCGAAGAAGACGATCGCGTAGGCCACCCAGACGATGGTGATCAGGATGTCGATCGGCCATTCGAGCTCGGCGTATTCCTTGGAGCTGGTGTAGCCCAGCGGCAGCGAGATCGCGGCCAACAGGATCACCAGCTGCCAGCCCCAGAAGGTGAAGGCGGCGAGGCGCGGTGCGAACAGGGTGGTCTGACAGGTGCGCTGCACCGAGTAATAGGAGGTGGCGAACAATGCGCAGCCACCGAAGGCGAAGATCACAGCGTTGGTGTGGAGCGGTCGCAGGCGGCCGAAGCTGGTCCAGGGCAGGTCGAAGTTGAGGGCAGGCCAGACGAGCTGGGCGGCGATGAAGACGCCGATCCCCATCCCGACGATGCCCCACACCACCGTCATGATGGAGAATTGGCGAACCACCTGGTAGTTGTAGGCGGCGCTAAGGGTTGTGTTCATGTATGGGTTCCCATCCACGGTTATAGGCAGGCTAAAAAGCGAGGGAAGGATGGAAGATGGGCAATTGGCCGGTATTGACGGGGATCAATGGGCACAGGTCGGAAAAGTTACAGGCTTGCGCTGCGACCTGCCCGATTCACGGGGGGTAGACGGCTGTCAGGCGGGCCTGATTCTGGCCCATGGCGCCGGCGCGCCAATGGACAGTCCATTCATGGAACAGATCGCGCAAAGGCTGGCAGGGCAAGGGGTCGCGGTGCTGCGTTTCGAGTTTCCCTACATGGCCCAGCGGCGTCGGGATGGTGGGCGCAGACCGCCCAATCAACAGGCGGTTCTGCTTGACTGCTGGCGTGAGGTCTACAGCCGGGTGCGACCATTGGTCACAGGCCGTCTGGCGGTCGGCGGCAAGTCCATGGGCGGGCGCATGGCCAGTCTGCTGGCCGACGAGTTGGGCGCCGATGCCCTGGTGTGCCTGGGCTACCCGTTCTACGCCGCCGGCAAACCGGAAAAGCCGCGCACTGCACACCTGGCCAGCGTGCGCACGCCAAGCTTGATCGTGCAGGGCGAGCGCGATGCGCTGGGCAACCGGCAGACGGTGGAGGGCTACCGGCTGTCACCGGCCATCGAGGTGTGTTGGCTGGAAGCGGCCGACCACGACCTGAAACCGCTCAAGGCGTCGGGGTTCAGCCATGACGGGCACCTGCAGCGTACGGCCGAGCGGGTGGCGGCGTTTCTGAAGGGCTAGTGCGTGAGAGGGGCTGCGCAGGTACGTGTGAGGTGGCAATGCTGAAGATCGCGAGGTGCAGGCGCATGTCTTGTGCAGAGGGTTGCGCAGCCAGGCGGCTGCGCAGCATAGGCGATCAGTCGTGGTACTCGCACAGGTAGGCGGTGTCGACTTCGACCTTGAGCTGGAACTTGCTGTCGGCCGGGACGTGGAACGTGCTGCCCGCAGCAAAGGTTTCCCAGGTCTCGCTGCCCGGCAGCTTGACGGTCAGCGCGCCGGCCACGACCTGCATGACTTCGCGTTTGGCGGTCCCGAATTCGTAGTCGCCCGGGGCCATCACCCCGACCGTGGCCGGGCTTTGCGTGCCCTGGAAGGCGATCGATTTGACGGTGCCGTCGAAGTACTCGTTGACCTTGAACATGGGCGACTCCTGGATACAAGACGTAGGAAAAATGGCTGGCCAGTATGCCCAAGGCACCTGCCAGCGTCATCTGCTTTCAGGTGACGTGCGCCGGCAGGCTCAGCGGCAGCAAGCGCGCCGTGTTGCGGGCATCTTCCAGGGCGCGGTGCTGCTGGCCGTTGAACTGCAGCCCCGCCAGGTGCAGGGCACTGTTCAGGCCCATCGGCTTGGGCAGGTGCCGGGCCTTGGCAAAGCGCTGCTTGAGGTTGATGTGCGGCAGGTTCGCCAGCAGGCTGTGGATCTGGTGCATGCGCCACTCCTGCAGCAGTTGCAGGCGATCGTAGTCGCCCCAGCTGACCCATGCCCGCAATTGCTCGCCGTGCTGCGCCAACCAAGGCTCGAACGCCGCCCAGACTTGCGCCAGCGATGCCGCTGCATCGACGCTGGCCTGGCTGATGTGGGTCAGCTGGCTGCAGAACGGTGTCAACTGTGGCCGCCTGCGCGGGCGTACCAGGCGTTGGAAGTGGTCGACTTCACGCCCTTCACGGGTCACCAGGGTGGCGCCGATTTCGATGATTTCCATGTCCGTGACCGGCCAGCCGCCTTCGTCGGTCGTGGCTTCCAGGTCAATAACCAACCAGTGGCCCATGCCAGGCTCCTTTGAATAGGGGGTACAGCGTAGCCAAAGGTCTAATGTCGTGCCCGCTGTCAGCGGTTGTATCGGCGTAGCAAAGCGCCTAGCTTGGAGGGGCAAGGCTTCCTGTCCCCGCCATGAGTGTCAATTTGAGCCGATCGTCCCGAGTAAAGACCGCGCTGTGCGGCCTATCGTTCGCCCTGTATTGGCTGGTGCTGCCCACCTGGGTCGAAGCGGCGCAGGACGTGCGCATGGGTGCCGCGCATTTTCCGCCCTACACCCAGCGCCCCGAGCGGGGCAGCGACAGCGGTTTGCTCCAGCAACTGGCCGATGCGCTGAATACCGTGCAGCAGGACTACCATTTCGTACTGGTGCCTACCTCGATTCCACGGCGATTTCGCGACTTGCAGAATAGCCGCACCGACCTGGCGATCTTCGAGAACCCCGCGTGGGGCTGGCAGCACATTCCCCATCAAGCCGTGGACATGGGCCTGGAAGATGCCGAACTGTTCGTCGCCCGGCGCGCCCAAGGGCGCACCGAGCGTTACTTCGATCAGCTGGCCGGCAAGCGCCTGGCGCTGTTCAACGGCTATCACTACGCGTTTGCCCAGTTCAACGCCGACCCGCACTACCTGGCGCAGGTGCACGCCGCCAGCCTCACCTACTCCCACGAAAGCAACCTGTACATGGTCCAGCGCGGACGTGCCGATGTAGCCCTGGTGACCCGCTCGTACCTGATCGACTTCCTCGCCCGTCATCCCGCCAGCGCGCAGGCGTTGCTGGTCTCCGAACGGGTCGATCAGGTCTATCGGCACTACGCGATCCTGCGCCCGCAGGCGCCGATCAGCGCCGAGGCCTTTGCCGCATTGTTGGAACGCTTGCGCAGCAGTGGCGAGCTGCAGCGCATCTTCGCGCCGTATCAGATCGCCGTGACGTCCAGGCCGGGGGCTTAAATTCCGCCCGCGCGCAGACGTTTCTGCAGCGAGACCTTCAATTGCGAGCCGTGAACATGCCCAACCCCCTGCTGGCGCCAACCCCGATGCCGCCGCGCTGGCGCAGTCTTGTCGCCGAGGCGGACGAGGCCTGCCTGGACCTGAGACTGGAAGGCCGGCCGCTGATCCGGCTGCGCCAGGTGCCCGGTGCCGTGCCCGCGCTGCACCTGCAGACACTGTGCGCCGAGCGCCCGCAGCAGGGCCTGTGGGCAGCCTGCTACTGGTGGTTCGCTCGCCACCCCGAGTGCCAGCATCTGACGGTGCACGTGCCGGCCGAACAGATCCCGGTGCTGAGCGCCAGCCTGGCCTGCGGCCTGCTGCTGGCGACCGAGCAGCCCGGCCAGTTCAGCTGTGAGCGCGGGCTGTTCTGGCAATTGCCGCAGCCCTGGCTCGGCGATGCGCCGCGTCCGGTGTTCCCGGCGCAGATGATCTTCAGCCAAGGCAAACGGCACCCGCGCCGGCCACCCAAACCCGACGGCGAGGTGTACCGGCGCTACGATTCGCACCTGGGCGCCTGGGTATCGCTGCGCAGCCTCGACATCGACCAGGACCTCGAACGCTTCAACCGCTGGCAGAACACCCCGCGCGTGCTCGCGTTCTGGGACGAGGGCGGTACCCTTGAACAGCACCGCCAGTACCTGCAACGGCTGCACCACGACCCCCACACGCGGACCCTGATCGGCTGCTTCAACGACGAGCCGTTTGCCTACTTCGAGGCCTACTGGGCCAAGGAAGACCGCATCGCACCGTTCTACGACGTCGACGATTACGACCGCGGCATCCACATGCTGGTGGGCGAAGACGCGCACCGCGGCCCGCACAAGGTGGCCAGCTGGATGTCGGCGCTGGTGCACTATCTGTTCCTCGATGACCCGCGCACCCAGCGCGTGGTCGCAGAGCCGCGTGCCGACAATCAACGCATGATCAGCTACCTGGAGCAGGCGGGTTTTCACTGCGACAAGGCCTTTGATTTTCCGCACAAACGGGCGGCCTTGATGGTGCTGGGGCGTGAGCGCTTCTTCGACCGTTGCCCGCTCGGCTGAGCCTGCCAGCGGGCTGGCCGCAGGAGCGCCGGGCCGAATCAGGGGTTGGCCGCGGGCAGGGCGCCGGCCCCGTTCAGGTGTCGAACTGCAAGCATCGGTCTGTGTGCATCAGGTCAATGCTCCGCGCGTGCCGAGGCCCGTTGTAGCGGTCGCACAGGCGCCAATGCCGCGATAGGGAGGTCGGCCATCAGCCTTGGCAGTTGGCGGTCTTGCGGCAGTGGATCAGCGCGTCGCGGATCATGAAATTGACCAGTGTCGGCGACACACCCAGCTCCTTGGCGATGTCTTTTTGCGGCACGCCATGCAGCCGATACATTTCAAAGGCGTAGCGGGTGCGCTGGGGCAGTTCGTTGAGCGCCTCGGCGATGTGCTCCAAGGTGCTGAAGTTGATGTGGCTGGCTTCCGGGGAGGCGTTGAGCAGGACGACGTTGAGGCCTTCCTCCTCAGGACCGGAGTACTTCAGCTCCATGGCCTGCTTGCGGTAGTGATCGATCGCCAGGTTGCGCACGATCTGGAACAGGTAGCTCAGCTGGGCCTTGAACGAGGAGGTGATCTGCGGCGCCGCCGCGAGGCGGAAGAAGGCGTCCTGCACCACGTCTTCGGCACGCGAGCGGCAGCCGGTGATGCGTGCGGCGATCTTCACGAGGATGGTGCGGTTGTCGACGAATGCCTGGAGCAATGGTGAATCGCACTTACTTGTGGATAGTTGTTCCGTCATGGAAATCACCTGGTCGCAAGAGGAAAAGGACATGCACCGTGTAAGGCAGCCCTGAGACGGACGACACGCTAAGCAAGATGATAATGATTGTCAATTGCGAAAGTTAATTAGTTTCGGAATTTTTCGCGTTCAGGGGCAGTCATTTGACCCGCTGCGCGTTTCAGGCCTGTGACCGTTGCATCACGCTTTGATGGACGCTGGGCGAGGCAAGGCAGGCTGGGTTGCCTGCCATCGCTCCGCAGTGCCTCAGTCCTCCCTCGCCAGCGCACACAATGCAGGCCAGGCAGCCCTGCGGCTGCCGTCAGACCATGAGCTGCGGCTCGCACACCCCTGCGCCTGCCCGGTTAATTTCTGCTCCTGCCCGTCCGTTTCTCTGGATATCCCACCGCCGTCTGCCGCTGCGCCCAGCGCGTGCTCGCACGGCGCGACCTTTCCAGACTCTGGCAGGAACATTCCATGATGGACGCCTTCGAACGCCCGCTCACGCTGGTCCAGGCCCTGACGCAACGCGCCGCGCGTACCCCCGAGCAGATTGCCCTGCGCTTTCTCGCCGACCAGCCTTGCGACCAGGCCGTGCTCAGCTACCGTGACCTCGACCAGCGCGCCCGCAGCATCGCTGCCGCCTTGCAGGCCCGCGCGGAGTTCGGCGAGCGTGCGGTGCTGCTGTTTCCCAGCGGTCCCGACTATGTGGCGGCATTCTTCGGCTGCCTGTATGCCGGGGTGATCGCGGTGCCGGCCTACCCGCCAGAGTCCTCGCGCCCGCACCACCAGGAACGCCTGCGCTCGATCATCGACGATGCCCAACCGCGCCTGCTGCTGACCATCCAGGCCCTGCACGACAGCCTGCAAGGGCTGGAGGCGCTGCAGCGTCCCGAGGCGCCAGCCCTGCTCGCGGTGGATGCGCTTGACCCGGCCATGGCCGCCGACTGGCAGGCCCCAGCCCTGGTCGATGCCGACATCGCCTTCCTGCAATACACCTCCGGCTCCACGGCCTTGCCCAAGGGCGTGCAGGTCAGCCATGGCAACCTGGTGGCCAACGAAGCACTGATCCGCCAGGGTTTCGGTATCGACCTGAACCCCGACGATGTGATCGTCAGCTGGCTGCCGCTGTACCACGACATGGGCCTGATTGGCGGGCTGCTGCAGCCGATCTACAGCGGCGTGCCCTGCGTGCTGATGTCGCCCGGCTATTTCCTCGCCCGCCCGCAACGCTGGTTGCAGGCCATCAGCGAGTACGGCGGCACCATCAGCGGTGGCCCGGACTTCGCCTATCGCTTGTGCAGCGAGCGGGTCAGCGATGCCGCCCTGGCTGGCCTCGACCTGAGCCGCTGGCGCGTGGCCTATTCCGGCTCCGAGCCGATTCGCCACGACAGCCTGAACGGTTTTGCCGAACGCTTTCGTAGCACCGGTTTCGAGCCGTCGAGCTTCTTCGCCAGCTATGGCCTGGCCGAGGCCACGCTGTTCGTCAGCGGCAGTCGCCGTGGCGGCGGGATCGCGGCCTTGCAGGTCGATGCCCAGGCGCTGGCCGCGCACCGCATCGAGGCGGGCGAGGGCAGTGTGCTGATGAGCTGCGGCTTTGCCCAGCCGGGGCATGCCGTGCAGGTGGTCGACCCGCAGTCGCTGCAGACCCTTGGCGAGAATCAGGTGGGTGAGATCTGGGCGGCCGGCCCTAGCATCGCGCTGGGCTACTGGCGCAACCCTGAAGCCAGCGCGCACACGTTCGTGGTGCGCGACGGCCAGACCTGGTTGCGCACCGGCGACCTGGGCTTTCTGCGCAATGGCGAGCTGTTCGTCAGCGGGCGCCTGAAAGACCTGCTGATCGTGCGCGGCCAGAACCTCTACCCGCAGGACCTGGAGCAGACCCTGGAGCGTCAGGTCGAAGGCCTGCGCAAAGGCCGCGTGGCGGTCTTCGCGGTGGAGCACCAAGGCGAAGAGGGCATTGGCGTGGCCGTGGAAGTGGGCCGCAGCGTGCAGAAAACGCTGCCTGCGCACCGGTTGATCACCGCGCTGCGTCAGACCCTCGCCGAGGCCTGCAATCAGGCGCCGGCGGTGGTCCTGCTGCTCAACCCAGGGGCGTTGCCCAAGACCTCCAGCGGCAAACTGCAACGTTCAGCCTGCCGCCTGCGCATGGACGACGGCAGTCTCGACTGCTATGCCCGTTTCCCCGACACAGTGGCGCAGGGCACGCCTGCCGAGGGCAACCACGACGCGCTGCAAGCGCGCATCGCCGCACTCTGGTGCGATCAGCTCAAGCTCGGCGCCGTGGCCCCTGACGACCACTTCCTGCTGCTGGGCGGCAACTCCATCGCCGCTGCCCAGCTCAGCGCCCGTGTGGCCGATGAGCTGGGCGTCAACCTGAGCCTGCGGACCTTGTTCGAAGCGCCAACCCTGGCGGCCTACACTGCCGCCGTGGCCGAACGGTTGGCCGCAGGTTACGCCATGGCCAGCCAGATCGCCGTGCACTCGCGTGAACAGGCGCTGGCGCAATCGCTGGCACAAAACCGCCTGTGGCTGCTCTGGCAACTGGAGCCGCACTCGGCGGCGTACAACATTCCCGCCGGGCTGAGCCTGCGCGGCGAGCTGGACGTCGCGGCCGTCGAGGCAGCGTTCCAGGCACTGGTGGACCGCCATGAATCGCTGCGCACCCGGTTCAGCGAAATCGACGGCCAGGCCCTGCAGCACATCCAGCGCGCTGTGCTCTTCAACCTCCAACAGCGCGATCTCAGCGGGCTGAGCGATGCCGAGCTGGCCACGCAGCGCGAGATCGAGGCCCAGCAACCCTTCGACCTGCGCCAAGGCCCGCTGCTGCGCGTGACCCTGGTGCGCCAGGACGACGAACAGCACCAGCTGTGGGTGACCCTGCACCACATCGTTGCCGACGGTTGGTCGCTGAACATCCTGCTCGACGAGTTCGCCAGGCTGTACGCCAGCCCCGGCAGCGCGGCGCAGCTACCCGCATTGCCCATGGGCTATGCCGATCACGCTCAGTGGCAGCGTCAGTGGCTGGCGGACGGCGAGGCCGCGCGCCAGCTCGATTACTGGCAGCAGCGCCTGGGCGACGAACTGCCCGTGCTTGACCTGCCCACCGACCACCCCCGTAGCAGCACGCATGATCGCCGCGCGGCGCGCCTGCAGGTGAGGGTGCCAGCCGCGCTCGGCGTCGCCCTCGAGGAGCTGGCGCGCAGCCACCAGGCCAGCCTGTTCATGGTCCTGCTGGCCGGCTGGCAAGCGCTGCTGTACCGCTACACCGGGCAGGCCGACATCCGCGTCGGCGTGCCCAATGCCAACCGCCCACGGCTGGAGGCCCAGGGCCTGGTGGGCTTTTTCATCAACACCCAGGTGCTGCGCAGTGAGCTGGACGCACGGCTGCCTTTCACGGGGCTGCTGGAGCAGGTGCGTCGCAGCACGCTCGATGCCCAGTCGCACCAGGATCTGCCCTTCGAACAACTGCTCGAAGCGTTGCC
>NZ_DAMCCR010000056.1:21585-23353 GCF_032058845.1 Pseudomonas sp.
CCGCCTGACCCTGGCCTTCGACTACGCCGCCGCGCTGTTCGAGCCCAGCACCGTCGAGCGCCTGGCCGGGCACCTGCTGGCCGTGCTCGAACAGGTCTGCGCCGCGCCGGGTCTGGCCGTGGGCGAGGTGCAACTGCTCAGCCCAGCCGAGCGCGAGCAATTGCTGAGCTGGGGTCAGGCGCCGGCCGCTGCACCCTTGAGCCTGGTGCCCGAGCAACTGAACGAGCAGGCCCGGCTGTGTGCCGAGCGCACGGCGCTGCACTGGGATGGCGGCCACCTCAGCTACAGCGCGCTGCACCAGCAGGCCAACCGCCTGGCGCATTACCTGCGCGACAAGGGCGTTGGGCCCGATACCTGCGTGGCCATCGCCCTGGAGCGCTCGCCGCAGCTGCTGGTCGGCTTGCTGGCGATCCTCAAGGCGGGGGGCGCCTACGTGCCGCTCGACGTCGACTACCCGGCCGAGCGCCTGGCGTACATGCTCGAAGACTGCGGCGCCGGCCTGTTGCTCAGCCACAGCGAGGTGCTCGAGCGCTTGCCTCAGCCCGAGGGGGTGAGCGTCATCGCCCTCGACCAGCTGCATCTGGACAACTGGCCAACCCAGCCGCCGCGCCTGCACCTGCACGGCGACCATCTGGCCTACGTGATCTACACCTCCGGTTCCACCGGTCGCCCGAAAGGCGTCGGCAATACCCACGCCGCGCTCGCCGAGCGCTTGCAGTGGATGCAGGCTCAGTACGCCCTGGACGCCAGCGACGTGCTGCTGCAAAAAGCCCCGATCAGCTTCGACGTGTCGGTGTGGGAGTGCTTCTGGCCGCTGCTCAGTGGCTGTTCGCTGGTGCTCGCCGGCCCTGGCGAGCACCGGGACCCGCAACGTATCGCGGCCCTGATCCAGCAGTTCGCGGTCACCACCGTGCACTTCGTCCCAGCGCTGCTGCAGGTGTTTCTGCACGAGCCCGATGCCGCGGGCTGCCACAGCCTGCGGCGCCTGTTCTGTGGCGGTGAAGCACTGCCGGCAGCCCTGCGCGACCGGGCTTTGCAGGTGTTGCCGCAGGCGCGCCTGGACAACCGCTACGGCCCCACCGAAACCGCCATCAACGTCACCCACTGGCGTTGTCAGGCCAGTGATGGGGCACTTTCACCGATCGGTCGACCCCTGGCCAACGTGCTCTGCCGCGTGCTCGATGACGACCTGCAAGCCACCCCGCCCGGCATTCCCGGCGAGCTGTACCTGGGCGGCGCGGGCCTGGCCCGGGGTTACCTGGGCCGTCCCGGCCTGACCGCCGAACGCTTCCTGCCAGACCCTGACGGCCACGGCCAGCGCCTGTACCGCAGTGGCGACCGGGCGCGCTGGAACGCCGCTCATCAGGCGCTGGAATACCTTGGCCGCCTCGACCAGCAGGTGAAGGTCCGCGGCTTCCGTGTCGAGCCTGAAGAAGTGCAGGCAGTGCTGCTGGCCCAGGCTGGCGTCGAGCAGGCGCTGGTGGTGATTCATCAGGACGCCGTGGGCGCGCAACTGGTCGGCTATTACAGCGGCCGCGAGCGCACCGCCGAGCTGCTCGCCGTGCTGGCCGCGCAACTGCCGGCCTACATGGTGCCCGCGCAGCTGCTGCACCTGGCCGCAATGCCCGTGGGCCCGAGCGGCAAGGTCGAGCGCCGCGCCTTGCCGGCCCCGGTCTGGCAGCAGCGCGAGCACATCGCCCCACAGACCGCACTGCAACGGCAGGTAGCTGCCATCTGGAGCGACGTACTGGGCGTGGCGCAGGTGGGC
>NZ_DAMCCR010000056.1:23547-28768 GCF_032058845.1 Pseudomonas sp.
CATCGACCGCCGCCAGGCGGTGCCACTGTCGCATTCCCAGCAGCGCATGTGGGTGCTCTGGCACATGCAGCCGGACAGCCCGGCCTACAACGTCGGCGGCATGGCGCGCCTGCGCGGCGCCTTGCACGTGGACGCCTTCGAGCGTGCGCTGCACGCGCTGCTGACGCGCCATGAAGCCCTGCGCACTACCTTCCCCAGCATCGACGGCAAGCCGGTGCAGTGCGTGGCCGAGCACGCCGGCCTGCAACTGGGCTGGCACGATTTCACGGCCCTGGGCGCCCAGCCACGCGAGCAGGCCCTGCAACGGCTCGCCGACGAGCAGGCACACCTGCCTTTCGACCTGGAACGCGGGCCCTTGCTGCGCGCCTGTCTGGTCAAGGCTGCCGAGCGCGAGCACTACTTCGTGCTGACCCTGCACCACATCGTCACCGAAGGCTGGGCCATGGACATCTTCGCCCGCGAACTGGGCGAGCTGTACGAGGCCTTCGTCGACGAGCGTGAATCGCCGCTGCCGCCATTGGCCGTGCAGTACCTGGACTACAGCGTGTGGCATCGCCAGTGGCTCGAGGGCGGCGAAGGGGCACGTCAGCTGGCCTACTGGAAAGCCCGCCTGGGCGATGAGCACCCGGTGCTGGCGCTGCCCGGCGACCGGCCGCGCCCGGCAGTGCAGAGCCATCGCGGTGGCCTCTACCGCTTCGATCTGGACCCTGCGCTGGTGCAGCGCGTGCACGCCTTCAACAGCCAGCACGGCCTGACCCTGTTCATGACCATGACGGCCACCCTGGCGGCCTTGCTGCACCGCCACAGCGGCCAGCGCGACCTGCGTATCGGCGCGCCGGTGGCCAACCGCATTCGCCCCGAATCCGAAGGCCTGATCGGCGCCTTCCTCAACACCCAGGTGCTGCGCTGCGAGGTGGACGGGCAGATGAGCGCCAGCGCGCTGCTCGAGCAGTTGCGTGAGGTGGTCATCGACGGCCAGTCGCATCAGGACCTGCCCTTCGAGCAGTTGGTCGATGCCCTGCAACCGCCGCGCAGCAGCGCCTACAACCCGCTGTTCCAGGTGATGTGCAACGTGCAGCGCTGGAACTTCCAGCAAAGCCGCGAGCTGTCTGGCCTGCAGGTCGATTACCTGGTCAACGACGCCAGCGCCACCAAGTTCGACCTGTACCTGGAAGTGACGGACCTCGACGGCCGCCTGGGCTGCTGCCTGACCTACAGCCGCGACCTGTTCGATGAGCCGCGCATCGCGCGCATGGCCGAGCACTTGCAGCAGTTGCTGGCAGGCCTGCTGGACGATCCGCAGCAGCGCGTGTGCGAGCTGCCGATGCTGGCTGGCGATGAACAGCGCGCAGTGATCGGTGCCTTGCACGGCGAACCGGCGGCGGACCTCAGCCACACCGTGCACGGCCTGTTTGCTGCCCAGGCGGCGCGCAGCCCCGATGCGCGTGCGTTGACCTTCGCCGGTCAGCACCTGAGCTATGCCGAACTGGATCAGCAGGCCAACCGCCTGGCGCATGCCCTGCGTGAACGGGGCGTGGGGCCGGAAGTCCGCGTCGGCCTGGCGCTGGAGCGCTCGCTGGACCTGGTGGTCGGCCTGCTGGCGATCCTCAAGGCCGGCGGCGCCTATGTGCCGCTCGACCCTGAATACCCGCTCGAACGCCTGCACTACCTGATCGAAGACAGCCGCCTGACGCTGCTGGTCGCCCAGCAGCCACTGCTCGAACGCCTGGGCGAGTTGCCGCGCAGCGTGCAAACCTGGAGCCTGGAACAGGACCGCGCGGCACTCGCCGATTACCCCGCCATGGCGCCGCAGGTGCACAGCCTGGCGCAGCATCCGGCGTACCTGATCTACACCTCTGGCTCCACCGGCCAGCCCAAGGGCGTGGTGGTCAGCCACGGCGAGATCGCCATGCACTGCCAGGCGGTGATCCGCGCCTTTGCCATGCGTAGCGACGATTGCGAGCTGCACTTCTATTCGATCAACTTCGACGCCGCTACCGAGCGTCTGTTGGTGCCGTTGCTGTGCGGCGCCCGCGTGGTGCTGCGCGCTCAGGGCCAGTGGGGCGCCGAGGAGATCTGCCAGCTGATTCGCGAGCAGCAGGTCAGCGTGCTGGGCTTCACGCCGAGCTACGGCAGCCAGCTGGCGCACTATCTGCTCGGGCAGGGCGAAAGATTACCGGTGCGGCTGGTCATCACGGGTGGCGAAGCGCTGACCGGCGAGCACCTGCTGCGCCTGCGCGAAGCCTTCCAGCCTGGCGCACTGTTCAACGCCTATGGACCGACGGAAACCGTGGTCATGCCCCTGGCCTGTCGTGCCCCTGACACGTTGCCGAGCGACGCCGGCAGCGTGCCCATCGGCCGCATGATCGGTGCGCGCAGCGGTTACATCCTCGACGAAGACCTGGCCCTGCTGCCGCAAGGCGGCATCGGTGAGCTGTACATCGGCGGTGCCGGCTTGGCTCAGGGTTACCACGACCGCCCAGGCCTTACCGCCGAGCGCTTCGTCGCCGACCCGTTCAGCACTGACGGCGGCCGGCTGTACCGCACTGGCGACCTGGTGCGCCTGCGCGCCGACGGCCAGGTGGAATACATCGGCCGTGCCGACCAGCAAGTGAAGATCCGCGGCTTTCGCATCGAGCTGGGTGAGATCGAAAGCCGCCTGCAGGATCACCCGCAGGTGGACGCGGCGGTGGTACTCGCGCTCGACCTGCCCGGTGGCAAACAGCTGGTCGGGTATCTGGTCAGTGCCCTGGCCGGCGCCGACGCGGCGACCCAGGCGGCGCTGCGCGAGGCGCTCAAGGTGCACGCCCGGCAACACCTGCCGGACTACATGGTGCCCGCGCACCTGGTCCTGCTGGCGCACCTGCCGCTGATGGGCAATGGCAAGCTCGATCGCCGCGCCTTGCCGCCGCCGGACCTGCAGGTGGCGCAACAGCGCTATCACGCGCCGAGCAACGAGGTTGAAGCGCTCCTGGCGCAGGTCTGGGGCGAGGTGCTGAACCTGCCCCAGGTGGGCGTGCAGGACAACTTCTTCGAACTGGGCGGCGACTCGATCCTGTCGATCCAGGTGGTCAGCCGCGCGCGCCAGTTGGGCGTGCAGTTCACCCCGCGCGACCTGTTCCAGCACCAGTCGATCCAGACCTTGGCAGCGGTGGCGACCGTGGGCGCCGCGCCCACGCAGATCGAGCAGGGTCCGCGCCAGGGCCTCAGCGCCCTGACGCCGATCCAGCACTGGTTCTTCGACAGCGACGTACCGGCGCCGCAGCACTGGAACCAGGCCGTCTTGCTGCAGGCGCGCCAGCCGCTGCAGGCTCAGGCGCTGGAACAGGCGCTGAACGCGCTGATCCTCCATCACGACACCTTGCGCCTGCGCTTCAGCGCACGTGCCGGCCGCTGGCAGGCCGCCTATGCCGATAGCGCCTCGGCCAGTGCGCACACCCTGTTGTGGACCGCCGAAGTGGCGGACCTCGAACACTGTGACGCGCTGTACACCGATGTGCAGCGCAGCCTCGATCTGGCTGACGGCCCGCTGCTGCGTGGCCTGCTGGTGAGCGACGGGCAGGGCGCCCAGCGCCTGCTGCTGGCGATCCATCACCTGGTGGTGGACGGGGTGTCCTGGCGTGTGCTGCTCGAAGACCTGCAAGCGCTGTATCGCGGCCAGGCCCTGGCGGCCAAGACCCACGCGCTGAGCGACTGGAGCGCGCGGCTGGTGCATTACGCCGGCAGCGATTCACTGCGCGACGAACTGGGCTGGTGGCAAGATCAGCTCGGCGGCGTCCCGGCCGAGCTGCCCTGCGACCACCCGCAAGGTGGCAACCTCGATCGCCATGCCCGCAGCGTGGCAATGACGTTGCCCGCCGCGCAGACCCAGCAGTTGCTGCAACACGCCCCCGCGGCCTACCACACCCAGGTCAACGACCTGCTGCTGACCGCCCTGGCGCGCACGCTGTGCGCCTGGACCGGCAGCCCCGAGGCGCTGGTGCAGTTGGAAGGCCATGGCCGTGACGGGTTGTTCGACGACATCGACCTGACCCGCAGCGTGGGCTGGTTCACCAACGCCTACCCCCTGCGCCTGACCCCTGACGCAGGCCTTGAGGACGCGGCCCGCGGCACCTCGCTCAAGCGCATCAAGGAACAGCTGCGCCAGGTCCCGCACAAGGGCCTGGGCTATGGGGTGCTGCGCTACCTGGCCGATGAACGGGTGCGCGAGGCCGTGGCCGCTTTGCCCCAGGCGCGCATCACGTTCAACTACCTGGGCCAGTTCGACCAGCAGTTCGATGACGCGGCGCTGTTCGCGCCGGTGGATGCCCCGTCGGGCCTGGCCCACGACCCCGATGCGCCGCTGCCCAACTGGCTCAGCGTCGATGGCCAGGTCTACGGCGGCGTCTTGCAACTGCGCTGGACCTACAGCAGTGAACGCTTCGACGACGCCACGGTGCAGGGCCTGGCCGAGGCGTACCGCACTGAATTGCTGGCACTGATCGATCACTGCCTGAGCGCCGGCAACGGCGGCTTCACGCCCTCGGACTTCCCCCTGGCGCGCCTCACCCAGGCGCAGATCGACACCCTGCCGGTCCCGGCGCGCGACATCGAAGATGTCTACCCGCTGACACCCATGCAGGAGGGCATGCTCCTGCACACCCTGCTCGAACCCGGCACGGGCATCTACTACATGCAGGACCGCTACCGCATCAACAGCGCCCTCGACCCGCAGCGTTTCGCCGCCGCCTGGCAGGCCGTGGTCGCTCGGCATGAGGCGCTGCGCGCCTCGTTCAGCTGGAATGCTGGCGAAGCGATGGTGCAGATCATTCACCAAGCGGGCGCGGTTGCCGTGGACTATCAGGATTGGCGCACGCTGGATGAGGCCGCCCAGGAACAGCGCCTGCAAGCGCTGCACAAGACCGAGCGCGAGACCGGTTTCGCGCTGCTGGAACAGCCGCCGTTCCACCTGCGCCTGGTGCGCGTGGGCGATGAGCGCTACTGGTTCATGATGAGCAACCACCACATCCTCATCGATGCCTGGTGCCGATCCTTGCTGATGAACGATTTCTTCGCGCTGTATCAGGCCCTAGGCGACGGTGTGCCGGCGCAGCTGCCGGTGCCACCGCGCTACCGCGACTACATCGGCTGGCTGCAGCACCAGGACCTGGCCGAAGCGCGGCACTGGTGGCAGCGCAACCTGGCCGGCTTCGAGCGCGCCACGGCGCTGCCAAGCGACCGG
>NZ_DAMCCR010000057.1:0-28643 GCF_032058845.1 Pseudomonas sp.
TACCGGCCTGTCACGCCGGGGGTCGCGGGTTCGAGTCCCGTCCGCTGCGCCATATTGAGCTTCAAGGCCCACTGAACACCTTGAAGCAACGAAAAAAGCGACCTTAGGGTCGCTTTTTTTTTGCTCTTTTTTAGGGGGTAGCGCTGATTCGCCTGTCAGTAAGCCGTCCTAGGCGGTTTTGTCGGTCAATGATGACCGCTGGCCTGGCCAACCAGTCCTCTCCAGCCCCGACATCAAGGCCCATCGTCGCAACTGTGTGTCAAAAGCCCTTCGATCACTGCAACGCACAGGAACATTGGCCTGCTTATTTCGTCGAAATGCTGTGTGCGTAAGACGGCATGGGCGCATTCTGCGGCGACATGAAGTTCCGAGCGTTGGTTGCAACGTCATGCCCCTGGCAGCGAGATAGCATCACGCCGATCTCCCCGCAACGCCTTCACCTCCTCATCCCGTTGCGTCACAATCGTTCGTGTCGGCCGCCAGCACCTGCTGTCTGCGGTTGGCCATCCACCGTAAGCCAGAGACCGAATCATGCAGGCCGCCCCTACCGCAGACATGCCCGTTTCCGCCTCAACGCCCGCCGCGCCGCTGCTTGGCATCGACCTGGGCACTACCAACAGCCTGATCGCCGTCTGGCAAGACGGGCAGGCGCAGCTGATAGCCAACGCCCTGGGTGAGGTGCTGACACCTTCGGTGGTCAGCGTCGACGACGACGGCAGCGTGCTGGTCGGCAAAGCCGCCAAGGCCCGCCTGACCACTCACCCAGAGCGCTCGGCTGCGGCCTTCAAGCGCTTCATGGGCAGTGACAAGCAGTTTCAGCTCGGCGAGCACCGTTTCAGCCCCGAAGAGTTGTCGGCGCTGGTGCTGGGCGCGTTGAAGCAGGACGCGGAAGCTTACCTGGGGTGCAGCATCAGCGAAGCGGTGATTTCCGTGCCGGCCTATTTCAGTGATGAGCAACGCAAGCGCACTGTGTTCGCCGCTGAGCTGGCCGGGCTCAAGGTCCAGCGCCTGATCAACGAACCTACCGCAGCGGCCATGGCCTATGGGCTGCATGAACAGAAGTTCGAGCGCACGCTGGTCTTCGACCTGGGCGGTGGCACGTTCGACGTCACCGTTCTGGAATACGCGCTGCCGCTGATCGAGGTGCATGCGTCGACGGGCGACAACTACCTGGGCGGGGAAGACTTCACCGAGGCGTTGCTCCGCGCCTGCCTGAAGGCCTGGGAGCTCAAGCGCGACAGCCTGGCCCCGCAGGCGCTGGCCAGCCTGAGTGACGCCATCGAGCAGTTCAAATGCCAGGCCGGCGAGGGTAGCCGGGTGCTGGAGTGGAACGGCGATGGCCAGAACCGCCAGTGGCAGCTCGATGACCTGACCCTGCAAGGGATCTGGGCGCCGTTGCTGGCCCGGGTCCGTGCGCCCATCGAGCAAGCCTTGCGCGACGCCCGCTTGAGCCCGCGCGAGCTGGACAGCCTGGTACTGGTGGGCGGCGCCACGCGCATGCCGCAAGTGCAGCAACTGGTGGCCAAGCTGTTCGGCAAGCTGCCGTACCGCCACCTCGACCCCGACACCATCGTCGCCCTGGGCGCCGCTGCCCAGGCCGCCTGCAAGGCGCGCGATTCGGCCATCGACGAGCTGATCCTGACCGATGTCTGTCCGTACACCCTGGGCGTTGCCTCGCAGCGCGGCGAGGACGCGGCCGGCGCCTTCTCGCCGATCATCGAGCGCAACACCATCATTCCCACCTCCAAGGTGCAGCGTTTCTACAGCAGCCACCCGCAGCAGAAAACCGTGCGCATCGCCGTGTACCAGGGCGAGCGGCCGTGGGTGCGCGACAACATCCTGGTCGACAGTTTCGAGATCCCGCTGCAGCAGACCGGCGAAATCCAGCCGCTCGACGTGCGCTTCAGCTATGACATCAACGGTTTGCTCGAAGTGGACGTGACGTTCCTCGACACCGGCCTCAAGCATAGCCACAGCATCGACCGCAGCCCGACCGGGCTTGACGCCGACGCCCGGCAGGCCAGCCACGAGCGCTTGGCAGGGCTGAAGATCCACCCGCGCGACACCTTGCCCAACCGCACCTTGCTGGCGCGGCTGGAGCGGGCCTGGATGCAGGCATTGGGTGATGAACGCGAGTTGATCGCCAGCTGGCTGGACACCTTCAACGGCGTCCTCGCCGGGCAGCAGCCCAGCGAGATCAGTCGCCAGCGCCAGGCCTTGAGCCAGTCGCTGGACGAGCTGCGTTACTGACTGTTGAGCCGGCGCAGGGCGGCTTGCAGGCCGTCCTCGAGCTGGCCGGGTGCCGAAGGGATCGGGCCATAGCGGTTGGGTAGCTTGTCACCGGGCAGGGCCAGCAGGATCAGCGTGAAGAACGGCAAGACCACGCACAGTCCCAGCATGATCGCCAGCACCACGCCGCCATAGCCGAGGTCGCGCACGCGGCGTATGACTGCACTGACCATCCACGGAATGAGCAGCAACAATATCGCCTCGCGCAGCGCGGACAGCCCCATCGCTGCGGGCACCACCTTGCACGCGAAGATGGCCAGCAGGGTCAGGCCATAACCCATGCGATCCAGGCGGCTGTTCAACTTCCAGGCTTTCCAGGCCGGTTCGCTCGAGCGCTTGCCCATGTTCCCCAGCATGCGTTCCGACCACCCCAGCAGCGCCATGATCGCGCAGCGCAGGCCGGGGTCCTGCTCGGTGTCATCCTTGCCTTTCTGCAAGGCCTGCAGAATCGGTGTCCTCGGCGGCAGGCAGTCATTGAGCAGGCTGTGCAGCGCTTGCAGGGCCTGTTTGAACAGCGTGCTGTCGACCCCCTGCGATTGGATTTCAGCGTCTTTGGGCGGCGAGCACTGGCCGGCGATCAAGCGCGCGCGTAGTGCATCGAACCAGCCACCGGATAACGACATGCCATCCATGCGATCACGCAGGCGTGAGCGCTCATCGCCGTCCAGCGAGCGGTCATGGAACAGCACCGCGCACAGCAGCAGGTAGCCCAAGGGGTAGTCGGCGAGCACCGTCGGCTCCTGCTGCAGGCATGCAAACACCTGCGCAGCCGTGGGCAGGCGAGCGCTGTGCAGCGCCGTGCCGAGGTCGAGCAGACGCCCGGCAACCAGGTTCTGCACGGGGTCGTCGTATTCGAGCCAGTCGAGCAGACCCGTGGTCTCAGGGCTGTTCTGCGCCAGCAGCAGTTGCCGGTGCAGGCCGTGGAAAGGATGGTCGGCGGGGTAGTGCAGCGTTTCGGTGACGCGCGCTGACACCAGGTCCATCCAGCGCTTGGGCTGATCGAGCATGGCCAGCATGAACAGTTGCTGGCGATGCCATTGCCACAGCGATTCGCCGCCAAGCATCGGTGGCAGCACGATGCCCTGATGAGCAAGTTGCCCCTGCAGCACCAAGGCGAACGGCACAGTGAACATGCTGCGCATCTGGAACTGCCGGTTGAGGTTCAGCACCGACGGCGCCGAATACACCCGGACCCGGCGCAACCACTCGCGGCAGGCGGGGTGCACCTCCAGGGCCAGCAGTGACTCGGGCAGGTCGAGGGTGGCGTCGTCGCTGTCGCAGTACTCGTTGAGTGCATTGGCGACGACCGACTGTTGCAGCCAGGCCAGCTGCTGCCAGGCCTGTTGCTGGAAGCGTTCGAGGATCAGCCCATCGAGCGGATCATCGTTGGCCGGCGCCTGGGTGATCTGCTGGAGCAGGCCGGCCTCACCGCGCTGCAGCGTCCAGGCGTACCAGTACAAGCGGTGCAGGACGGCATCGGGTTGTTCGTCGAGCAACCAGGCCAGCAACGGCAGCTCGTCGTCCCCGTCCAGGCGCCAGTCGATGAAAGTGGCGGCAATGCCTTCGAGCCGCAGGCGCGAGGCCTCGGACCAGCGTGACAGCGTGGCCATGTTCTGTGCCGGGCTGCCGATCAGCGGGTCGCTCAGGTCGCGCGGCCACTGCTCCGGTGTGTCGTGTTGGTCGAGCGCCTGAATCAGCAGCGGCAGCCGCTCGGGACGGGTGCGTGCGCAGTGCTCGAACAGCCAGCGCTCGGCCTGTGGGTGACGCTGTTCGCGCCACAGGCGCAGCCAGCCGGCCAGTGCCTGCTCGTGCTCGCCCAGCGCATCGGCCTGACGCGTGAGCAGGTACAGCAGGTCGGTGTCATCCGGCGCTTCATGCAGCCGTTGCTGCCAGTGGTCATGGATCAGTCGGCTGGGAATGCCGGCCAGGCTCAGTTGCCGGTACAGCCGTTCGATCAGCGTGGGGTCATCGGGTATCGCCACGCAAGTGTGCTGGCCCAGGAACTGCTCGAACTCGAACAGCGGGCGGTGCTGGAAGAGGTATTCCAGGGTGCGGAAATACCACAGTGCTTCCATCTGCAACATGGGCGGCCATTCCCGCATCAGCCCGGTGTCGAACGGGTCCGGGACCTGCAGGCGTTGCAGCAGGGCCTCGACTTCCTGGGGGTTGTCCATGCGCAGCAACTGATCGGCCCAGGCCAGGCGCTCTGCCAGCAGGCCGACGCAGCGGTGGGAAATCGGACCACACTCACGCAGGCTGCCGAGGATCTGCCAGCTGACATCGTCGAGCTGCTCCAGCGGCAGTTCATCGAGTTGGGCGATCAGGCCCTGCCAGGCTTGCGGGTCGAAGCGCAGGCTGGGCTCCTCGAGCAGGGTATGGAACGCCTGCAGGGTCGGGTGACGGCTCTCTGCAGTCGCCTGCGTGTCGGCTTCGGGTGGCTGCACGGCCAGTGCATCGTGTTCGCGGGCCAGACGCAGGGCTTCCTCATAGGCCTCGCGCAGCGCCTGGAAACCTTCGGGATTGGTCTCGGGGTGATGGGCAGGCAGTTGAGTTCGATAGGCAATGCGAATGGCATCGAGGTCTTGGGTTGGCTCGAGGCCCAGACGGATCCAGCAGCTCATGACCAGCAGTCCTCTGGCAGCGATTCGGGGCGTTCAATCTCAGGCAGGGGCATGTCCCACGGCACATCGACGAACCATTGTTCAGCGCCCAGGCGCAGGTTGAGGATGATGCAGCGGTTCCAGTGCTCGCTGCCCTGGCGTTGCAGCTCGGCGTGCAGTTGTTCATCGCTGCACTCGGAGACGTTCCACAGCGCTTTGCCGACCAGGTAGCCGGCAATGTAGCTGTCCCAGTGGTTGTAGTAATGGCGCGCGCGCATGGCCAGTCGCAGGTGCAGCCACAGGCTTTCATCGCGGGTGATCAGGGCTTTCTTGACACCGTTGCGCAGCAGAAAACCCATGCGCGCCAGGTCCCAGGCCCGTGTGCCTCCCGGGCCGCAGTCGGGGAAGGTGCGGGCGGCGTAGTCGTACTTGATGCGCTCGCGCGGGCTGAGCGCGTCGAGGCGGCGCTGCCATTGCTCGGGCAGCGAGCGTTCGAACTGCCAGTAGGCCTCGGCAAGCTCCAGGGCATGGCCGTTGTCCGCCATGCCGAGGGCGTCGAGCAACTGCTCACGGTTGCTGATGCCCCAGCCACGTTCCAGATCGGCTTTGTCTTCGCCTTCGTAGTACTCGGCAGCCGTGAAGCTTGCGCCATTGAGGGCGGCAATAGGTGCGGACATCAGGTGCAGCCAGTGCTGCGCGTTTTCATCCATGAGTGGGCTCCGGGCAAGGCTCAGGCAAGGGGCGGTTCAAATCAGAGGGCGTGCCAAGCAGGCGGCGACGCCAGCTGGTCTGACCGTCGAATTGTGGCTTGGTGCCCTGTACACAGCGGTTCAATACGCAGCCAGGGGGCCGCCGCGCTCCTCGGCGCGCAAGGTCAGGATTTCCACACCGCTCTGGGTGACGGCCACGGTATGTTCCCACTGCGCAGACAGGCCGCCGTCGCGCGTGACGACGGTCCAGCCATCGCGCAGCGTGCGGGTATGGCGCGAGCCCTGGTTGATCATGGGTTCGATGGTGAACACCATGCCCGGCTTGAGCTTCATGCCCAGGCCGCGCTGACCGTAGTGCAGCACTTGCGGCGCCTCGTGCATCTGCTTGCCGATACCGTGGCCACAATATTCACGGACCACGCTGTAGCCGGCGGCCTCGGCATGGCGCTGGATGGCGTGCCCGATGTCGCCCAGGGTGGCGCCGGGACGGACCTGTTCGATGCCCTTGCACAAGGCTTGGTAGGTCGTGTCGACCAGGCGCAGGGCTTCGCTGTTGACGCGCCCTATGCAGTACATCTTCGAGGAGTCGGCGATGTAGCCGCCCTGTTCCAGGGTGATGTCGACATTGATGATCGAGCCCTCCAGCAACACTTCATCCTCCTTGGGCATGCCGTGGCAGACCACCTGGTCGACCGAGGTGTTGAGCGCGTACGGGAAGCCGTATTGGCCCTTGCTGGCAGGGCGCGCTGCAAGGGCGCGGATGAAGGCTTCGGCACGGTCGTTGATCTGCAGGGTGGTCACACCGGGGCCGATGAACGCGTCCAGGTCAGCGAACACCTGGGTCAGCAGGTGCCCGGCATGGCGCATCAATGCCAACTGTGGCGCGTCCTTGATGATCACCTCGCTCATTGCAGCAGCTCCTTGAGGTTGGCCTGTTCCTGACGCAGCAGCTGGCGCAGCAGTTGTTCGTAGGTCGATTGCGGATGCAGCTCGGCCAGCATGCCGAGGCGAATCCAGTGTTCGGCCTGGGCGTTGATCGAGCGCGACAGCGCGGTGCTGGCCACGCGCAGGTCCTGGTGCAAGGCGTCACCGATCTTGACGATACCCATGAGAGGCTCCTGATATACGAAACGTATACGTAGCATATCGGCTCTGCGCGCCTGCACGCCAGTGCCGGTTGGCCCTCGATGCCGAGTGATGCGGTAAGCTGCCTGCCCGTCCTTGGCCTGTGCCGGTCCGCCGATGAACCTCGATACCCGTATCAAGTACCGTCACCTGTTGTGTTTTCTCGAGATCGCTCGCCAGGGCAGTCTGGCGCGCGCGGCCGATGCCTTGGCCATCAGTCAGCCGGCAATGTCCAAGAGCCTGAAAGAGCTTGAAGCACTGCTGGAAACACGTCTGTTCGAGCGCAATCGCCACGGCGCCCAACTGACTGCCGCGGGCACGCGCTTGCTGCGCTATGCCGGGCCCAGCGTGCAGGCGTTGCGCGAGGGGGTGAGCAGCGTGCGTGGCGAGGCGCGGGCGCCGTCGCAGGTGCGCATCGGGGTGTTGTCGACGGTCGAAGGTCTGCTCATGCCCGAGGTGCTGTGTCGGCTTCATCAGCGCCATGAAGCGCTGGTGGTGAGTGTGGCCACGGGCGTGAGTGCGCAACTGCTCGGGCAGTTGCACGTGGGTGAGCTGGAGCTGGTGGTGGGGCGCATGACCGACAGCCCGCAGGTGCAGGGGTTGTCGTTCGAACACCTGTACAACGAATCGATGAGCCTGGTCGTGCGGGCAGGGCACCCGCTGCTGGCCCTGGGTGCCAAGGCGCGTGAGCGGGTCAGCGGTTACCCGCTGGTGGTGCCGCCGCAGGGCACGACGATCCGTCGACACGCCGACAGCCTGTTCGTGCAGTGTGCGATCCAGGTGCCGGCGCAACGTCTTGAAACCTTGTCGTTGTCGCTGAGCCGACGCTATGTCCTGGGCAGTGAGGCGATCTGGGTGGCGCCGCGCGATGCGGTACTGATCGATCTGCGCCAGGGCGACCTGGTCGAGCTGGATCTCGGCGGGCAGGAGCCAGGTGGCTCGGTCGGCATCTGTCGCAACGCGGCATTGCCGGCCAGCCTGCCTGCGCAATGGCTGTGCGAGGTGCTGCGCGAGGTGGCCGAGGCTTACCGCGCCGGTCGTTATCCCTGAGCCGCGTGCGCGACGTTCGCAGCGTCTGACGAGCAATCCGCAGACGTTGGCCGGCGGGTCGATGAAGAAGCATTTACCTGAGGAACTTCGTCGCCCTGCATGGCTCTCATGCCGGTAGCCACTGGTCCTGACCGCCTGCTAAGCTCGCGGCTTTACCTGATTTGCCCCTCTGGCGCATGAACAAGGAATCAGCATGAAACAACATCGTCTGGCGGCTGCGGTTGCCCTGGTAGGTCTGGTGCTTGCAGGCTGCGACGCGAAGACCAGCGACGTCGAACTCAAGACGCCTTCGCAGAAAGCGTCTTACGGCATCGGTCTGAACATGGGCAAGAGTCTGGCCCAGGAAGGCATGGATGACCTCGATTCGAAAGCGGTCGCCCTCGGCATCGAAGACGCCGTCGGCAAGAAGGACCAGCGCCTGAAGGACGAAGAACTGGTAGAGGCCTTCACCGCCCTGCAAAAGCGTGCTGAAGAGCGCCTGACCAAGGCCAGTGAAGAAGCCGCGAGCGCGGGCAAGAAGTTCCTTGAGGAGAACGCCAAGAAGTCGGGTGTGGTCACCACCGATTCTGGCCTGCAGTACGAAGTCATCAAGAAAGCCGATGGCCCGCAGCCCAAGCCGACTGATGTCGTCACCGTTCATTACGAAGGCAAGCTCATCGACGGCAAGGTGTTCGACAGCTCCGTCGAGCGTGGCAGCCCGATCGATCTGCCGGTCAGTGGCGTGATTCCGGGTTGGGTCGAAGGCCTGCAACTGATGCACGTCGGCGAGAAGTACAAACTGTATATTCCAGCTGAACTCGCTTACGGCGCACAGAGCCCGAGCCCGCAGATCCCGGCCAACTCGGTGCTGGTGTTCGACCTCGAACTGCTCGGCATCAAGGATCCAAGCCAGGCCCAGGCGCCAGAAATGGCACCTCAAGCGCCGGCTGCCGCTGAAGAAGCACCGGCCAAGTAAGACTGGCCTGTTACACCACACGCCCCGTTTTCACGGGGCGTTTTTGTGTCTGCAACACCGGTTGGCGCATCAGGGCGAACCCCGTTCGCCTGCGACTGTCCCAGACAGTGCAGCCCGTGCGTCGTGTTCGGGTTGCAGTCGTCAAATTGTTGCGCGGCTGAAATGACTGTGTAAAAAATACCCGATCTAAGCGCGGCCCTTGTTTTGTGGGCGCAACACGCCGAAAACGCGACCCTGTTCACAAGGTTATCCACAATAAATGTGGATAACCCGCCCGCTTTCCGGAGGTCTGATGAGTGCACCGTGGAATTTTGCTCGTTTCCTGCCATTGGCCGAACGCCTGCTCAGCCGGGGTCGGCTGCCGGCGTTGTTGTTCGCGGTGGCGCGCAAGGGGCCCAAGCTTGGCAAGATGCGTGACGATCTGCGGCTGATGCAGTCGCTGTGCCTGGCGTGGTGGCGGGGCGAGTACCGGGCGATCAGCAAGAAATCATTGATCACCATCGTCGCCGGGCTGCTGTACTTCGTCAGCCCGATCGATGCGATCCCTGACTGGATTCTCGGCGTCGGCTTTCTCGATGACATCGCCGTGCTCGGCTGGGTGGTGAAGACGGTGGCCGATGAGCTTGCCAGCTTCAAGGCCTGGCGCGACGCTCAGGCGCCGGAGCGTCTGCAGGCCGTGGAGCGCCTTCCGGCCAGCCCGCAGGCGCTGCTCCTGGAAAAGCCTCCGGCTTGATTTGGCGCCCGCCGTACCCTTCTTCGCCCTAATGGATATAATTGGCCCGGGCATTATGCCAATTGGGTGCATGTCGCACCCCTGCCAGAGAGGTTCAGCAATGGGTATTCAGGTCATCAGCCGGGACGGTCAGCCCGAGTACGCCGTCGTTCCTTGGGCGCAGTTCCAGGCGTTGTTGAAGGCCGCAGGTCAAGACCCTATCAGCGCACCGGCAGCCCAGCCCGAAGCCGCTACTCCAGCCCCTGCTCCTGTTAGCCAGCCGGCTCTCGCCGAGCTGGCTTCGTTGCGTGAGGGCAAGGCCATCGCGCCTGAGGCCCTGGCGCGCAACGTGGGCATCAGCCCCGCTTACCTGGCAATGATCGAGGCTGGCGAGCGCGAGCCGGGCGCGGCCATTCGCCGAGCCCTGGCCTGGCACTTGGGGGTGCCCGGCTGGAGTGACGAGCCATGAGCCAGGTGAGGATCAGTCGCCAGCATTGGCACGGTCTGCTCGGCGAGCTCGACCTGGCGCGCCGCCAGCGCCACCTGCTCACCTACCGCGCGCTGATCGAGCGCCTGCAGTTGCCTAGCCCGGCCATGCAGACGCTTACCGCAGCGCTGGAATACCTTGCCGTGCTCGATGCCCGTGCCGAGCAACCGTTGCGCAGCTCGCTGGTGATCAGCCAAGGGGCGAGCCGGTTGCCGCGCACCGGTTTTTTCGAGTGTGCCGAGCGCCTGGGGCGTTTCACCGGGCCGGTCGATGGGCTGGAAGCGGCATCGTGGCATGCCTCGGAAGTGGTCAGGGTGTTCGAGTACAGCTACCCCGAAGCCACCTGATTTCGCCCACGGCAGCAATGAAAAGGGCCGAGCATTCACATGCTCGGCCCTTTGCTTTGGCGCTGATCTGACTCAGTGGCTTATTGCTTGGCCACCTTGCCACTCGCGCTCAGGTAGTCGAGCAGGATACGTCCGGTTTCCACCAGGTAGGCATCATCTTCGGGCTTGGTGTCGTCATCCTCGCTCGGCAAGGCGTCTTCATCGACCTTCTTCAGCTCCTTGAGCGGCTCTTCGCCTTTGGCCTTGCGCCGGATGTTCTCCAGCGCCAGTTGCTTGGCATCGATCTCGTCATGGCGCTTGCGGCGTTCCTGCTCGTTGAGGCTGACGGTTTTTTCGTTCATCAGCTTCTGCGTCAGGGCCAGGCGATCACGGATGTAGGTGAACTCGGCGTCCTTCATGCTGCGCGCCTCGTGTTGCGCTTTCAGGCGCTCGAGGTACGGCTTGAAGGGATCGACCGCAGGCTTGACCACCGGGCGGATGGTGTCCCACGGCATGGCTTCAGGCAGTGCGCTTTCGCCGATTTCCTTGGTGTCGATGATCGACGGGTAATCGATGTCAGGCAGCACGCCCTGGTGCTGGGTGCTCTGCCCGGACACGCGGTAGAACTTGGCCAGGGTCAGTTTCAGTTCGCCATGGTTGAGCGGCTGGATGGTTTGCACCGTGCCTTTGCCGAAGGTCTGACCGCCGATGATCAACGCACGGTGGTAGTCCTGCATGGCGCCGGCGAAAATCTCCGAGGCCGAGGCCGAGAGGCGGTTGACCAGGAGCGTCAGCGGGCCCTTGTAGAAGGCACCGGGGTTTTCATCTTCCAGCACATCGACGCGGCCATCGCTGTTGCGTACCAGCACGGTCGGGCCTTTGTCGATGAACAGGCTGGTCAGCTCGGTGGCCTCCTGCAGTGAGCCCCCGCCGTTGTTACGCAAGTCGATGACGACGCCGTCGACCTTGTCTTTCTGCAACTCGGTCAACAGCTTCTTGACGTCGCGGGTGGTGCTCTTGTAATCCGGGTCGCCAGCGCGGTAGGCCTTGAAATCAAGGTAGAACGCTGGAATTTCGATCACGCCCAGCTTGTAGTCGCGGCCGTCCTGCTTGAGGTTGAGGATCGACTTCTTCGCCGCCTGCTCCTCGAGCTTCACCGCTTCGCGGGTGATGGACACGATCTTGGTGGTCTGGTCGTTCGGCGGGTTGTTGGCCGGGATCACCTCCAGGCGTACCACCGAGCCCTTCGGCCCACGGATCAGCTTGACCACTTCATCCAGGCGCCAGCCGACCACGTCGACCATTTCCTTGTCGCCCTGCGCAACGCCAATGATCTTGTCGGCCGGTGCGACCTGTTTGGTCTTGGCAGCGGGACCTGCCGGCACCAGGCGCACGATCTTCACCTGATCATTGTCGCTCTGCAGCACCGCACCGATGCCTTCGAGCGACAGGCTCATGTTGATGTCGAAGTTTTCCGCGCTGTCAGGTGATAGGTAGTTGGTGTGCGGGTCGTAGGACATCGCGAAGGTGTTGATGTAGGCCTGGAAGATGTCTTCGGCACGGGTCTGGTCGAGGCGCGCGAGCTGATTCTTGTAGCGTTTGGTCAGGGTTTCCTGGATCTGCTTGAGATCCTTGCCGGCGATCTTCTGACGCAGCACTTCGTCTTTGACGCGCTTGCGCCACAGGTCATCGAGCTCGGCGTCGTTCTTCAGCCAAGGGGCGTCCTTGCGCTCGACCAGCAGGGTTTCGCTGGTGGTGAAGTCGATCTTGTCGACGCCCTTGTTCAACTCGCCCAGGGCGAAGTCGAGGCGGGCCTTCACGCGGTTGAGATAGCGCTTGTAGATGGTGAAGCCCGGATCGAGGTTACCGCTTTTGAGAAAGTCGTCGAATTGCGTTTTCCATTTGTCGAATTCGGCGATGTCAGCGGCCGTGAAATAGCTGCGCGAGGGATCCAACAGCTTGATGTAGCTGTCGTAGATGATGACCGAGCGGGCATCGTCCAACGGCGGTTTGCTGTAGTGGTGGCGCTTGAGCAACTCGACGACGTTGAGGCTGGCGACCACTTCGTCACGGTCGGGCTTCAGCGAGTCCCACTTGTTGGCGGCCGAGGCATTGGCAATCAGCGCGAAACTGCCCAGACCGATGAACAGGGCGAGTGCGGTGCGAGGTAGGAAATGCTTCATGCTGATTCGACGTGGGGGCAATTGAACACGCATAGTAGGCCGTCTTTTCCGTGCGCCGGTTCCATCGAGCCGGACAAATATTGCAAAAGCCCGAGGCATCGTGCCTCGGGCTCAGTCATGAACCAACTATGGAGGCACTGTGAAGGCATTGCAAGGCGTTGACGGACACGTAACCTGGGTGGATGCACCGCGTCCCGCGTGCGATGCAGGGCAGGTTCGCATTCGTGTGGCCGCCGCGGGATTGAACCGCGCCGACCTGCTGCAGCGTGCGGGTCATTATCCGCCGCCGCCGGGTGCCAGCCCTTATCTGGGCCTGGAGTGCGCCGGGGTGATCGAGGAAGTCGGTGCCGGGGTTGATTGGCGAGTGGGTGAGCGCGTGTGCGCATTGCTGGCCGGTGGCGGTATCGCCGAGGAAGTGGTGGTCGATGCACGGCATGTGCTGCCGGTGCCCGAAGGCCTGAGTTTGCACGAAGCCGCCGCGATTCCCGAGGTGTATGCCACGGCCTGGCTCAACCTGTTCCAGCTGGCGGGCCTGCAGCCCGGCGAGAAGGTGCTGGTGCATGCCGGTGCCAGTGGTGTGGGTTCTGCGGCCATCCAGCTGTGCAAGGCGTTCGGCAACCCGTTGTGGGTCAGCGTCGGCTCGGCGCAGCGCCTGGCCTACTGCCAGGCGCTGGGTGCCAGCGGTGGTGTGGTGCGCAACGAGAACCTCGATGCACTGCGCGACCTTGGTCCGTTCGATGTGGTGCTTGACCCAGTGGGCGCCAGCTACGTAGACCTGAACCTGAACCTGCTGGCCCGTGATGGCCGTTGGGTGATCATCGGCCTGATGAGCGGCCGCAAGGCTGAGTTCGACCTGGCCCAGGTGCTGGGCAAACGCCTGCACATCACCGGCTCGACCCTGCGCAACCGTGACGACGAGTTCAAGGCGCAACTGCTCGGCGAACTGCGTCAGCAGGTCTGGCCGATGTTTACCGAGGGGCGGTTGAGTGCGCAGTTGGTCGATACCTATCCGGTCGCCTTTGCCGAGGCTGCCTACACCGAGCTTGAAAGCAATCAGGTGTCAGGCAAGCTGGTGCTGGTGATAGACGCTTCGCTGAGCTGATTTCACGATTGGCGCCATCAGTGGCCCGCTTTCAATGGCGGGCCACTCGACCATCAAGACCACTGCAGAATCGGCCAACCCTGCACCTGAGCGTGCTCGCGCAGCACCTCATCAGGGTTCACGGCTCGCGGATGGTCTACGCGCTGTAGCAGCGGCAGGTCATTGAGCGAGTCGGAATAGAAACTCGCGCCTTGCAGGTTTTCCTGCTCCTGATCCAGCCACTCCATCAGCCGCGCCACCTTGCCTTCGCGGTATGTCAGCACGCCTTGAGTGTTGCCGGTGTAAGCGCCATGAGCCGTTTCCAGCTCGATAGCCAGGTATTCCTCAACGCCCAGTCGCGCAGCAATCGGCCCGACCAGGTGCGCACCTGAGGCGGAGATGATCAGCACGCGATCGCCGGCCTGCCGGTGCTCGGCGATGCAGCGGCAGGCATCGCCGAAAATGATCGGTTCGATCACGTCCTCGACCCACGGCTCGACCAGGTGCTCGACCTCTTGCGGTGTACGCCCGGCAATCGGCTCGAGGCTGAAGGCCATGTAGTCCTCCATGCGCAGGTGGCCCTTGCCATAGGCATCGAGCATTTCGGCGTCCCTGCGCAGGAACGATTCGGCGTCGACCCAGCCCAGCCGCGCCATCTGCGCGCACCAGAGCGAAGCACAATCACCGTGGATGAGGGTTTCGTCGAGATCGAAAATTGCCAAAGCCATGCCTGAAAACTCCTAAGCCACTTCTCGCAGCGCGGTCGTATCAATGCTCAAGGATACCCGTTTGCCCGCCGCATGCAGATCTGCCGCCGACCGATTGAGCACATCCACCACCAACGCCACGCCGCGCACCTCGACACGGTAACGGATGACGTTGCCCAGCAGGCTGTGCCCGCAGATCACTGCGTCCAGCTCACCCTCGCTGCCCAGGCTGATGGCCTCCGGTCGGATGGCCAGGCGGCTGTTGATCGGGCGCTGCAGCAAGCGGCTGGCGGCGTCCGCATCCAGCAGGTTGTAGTTGCCGATGAAACCTGCGGCGAACACGTCGACGGGCGCGGTGTAGAGCGTCTCGGCATCACCACTCTGGACGATGCGACCCTGGTTCATCAGGAAGATCCGGTCTGACATCGTCAGCGCTTCTTCCTGATCATGGGTGACGAAAATGGTGGTCAGGCCCAACTCGCGCTGGATCGCGCGGATCTGCTCGCGCAGGTGCTTGCGGATGCGCGCATCCAGCGCCGACAGTGGCTCGTCGAGCAGCAGCAGGCGCGGGCGGGTGACCAGCGAGCGGGCCAAGGCCACCCGCTGGCACTGGCCACCCGACAACTGATGCGGGTAGCGGCTGGCGAAGCTGCCCAGTTCGACCAGGTCCAGTACCTCGCGCACGCGCTGGCGGCTGTCGTCGGCTGGCACCTTCTGCATGCGCAAGCCGAAGGCGACGTTCTGCTCGACGCTCATGTTGGGAAACAGGGCGTAACTCTGGAACACCATGCCGATACCGCGCTTCTGCGGGCTGACCGGCACCAGGTTCTGGCCATCGAGCAGAATGCGGCCGCCATCGACCGGGGTCAGCCCGGCGATGCAGCGCAACAGGGTGGACTTGCCGCAGCCCGAGGGCCCGAGCAGGGTCACGAACTCGCCTTGGGCGATTTCGCAGTTGATGTCGTCGAACACGGTGCTGCTGGCGTAGCGCTTGTGCAGGTTCTGTACGCTGACGAAGCTCATTTCAGGTCTTGTCCTTGTTCAGGCGATTGGCAACCCAGGTCATGGCCAGCACGAAGGCGAAGTAGGAGATCACCAGCGCGCTGTTGAAGTGGCCGCTGCTGTTGCGCATGTTGTTCAGGTACACCTGCAAGGTTTCGTAGCGGGTGCCCACCAGCAGGTTGGCGAACACGAACTCGCCGAACAGGAACGAGAACGACAGCAGCAGTGCCACCATCAGGCCTTTGCGCAGGTTCGGCAGCACCACCAGAAACGCCGCTTGCCAGGTGCTGGCGCCGAGCAGTTGAGCCGCGTCCATCAGGTCGCGCAGGTTGATGGCCTGCAGGTTGTTGGTGATGGCGCGGTACATGAAGGGCAGGGCAATGGTGAAGTAGCAGCCGATGAGGATCCACGGCGTGCCGACCATGGCCATCGGGCCGTCGCCATACAGCTGCAGCAGGCCCACCGACGACACCACCGGCGGCACCGCGAAGGGCAGCAGAATCAGCACGTTCATCAGCGCGTCCAGCCGCGGGAAGTGGTAATGCACCACGAACAGCAACGGCAGGATCAGCACCACCGACAGCAGCAGAGCCCCCACGCACACCAGCAGCGACTGGCCGAACGCTGCCAGAAAGCGCGGCTCGCTCCACAGCGCCACGTACCATTTCAGGGTCAGGCCACTGGGCAGCAGGCTTGCCGACCAGCTGGTAGACAGCGAATAGAGCAAGGTGCCGGCCAGCGGCAGCAGCAATACGGCGAACAGCAGGTACACCACCACGCGGTGGTACAGCCCGCCCTTGGCGGATTCAGCGGGCATGGTAGCTCCTTCTCAACAGCCACTGGTGGGCCACGGTGACGACGGTCATCAGGCCCACCAGGACCATGGCCAAGGCGCTGGCAAGGTTCGGGTCAAGGCTGATATCGCCGGCTACCAGCGCGGCGATGCGGATCGGCAACACGTTGAAATTGCCTGTGGTCAGCGCATACACCGTGGCATAAGCGCCCAGGGCGTTGGCCAGCAGGATGACGAAGGTGCCGAGCAGGGCCGGGGTCAGCACCGGCAGGCCAATATGCCGCCAGTAGTCCCAGCCGTTGGCGCCGAGCAGCGCCGCCGACTCGCGCCAGTCTTCGCGCAGGGCATCGAAGGCCGGGTACAGCAGCAGTACGCCCAGCGGAATCTGGAAGTAGGTGTACACCAGAATGAGCCCGGCCTTGGAATAGATGCTGAAGTCATCCAGCACGCCTATCTGCTTGAGCAGCAGGGTCAGCGCGCCGTTGAAGCCGAGCAGGATGATGAAGGCAAACGCCAGCGGCACACCGGAAAAGTTGCTGGTCATGTTGGCGAAGGCGCTGACGAAGTCGCGCAGGCGCGAATCCACCTGGCGCAACGAATACGCGCCCAGCACGGCAACGATGATGCCGAACAGGCTCGACCAGAAGCTGATTTCCAGGCTGCGCTGCAAGGCCTGCAGGTAGAACTTCGAGCTGAACACCTTGATGAAATTGTCCAGCCCCCAACCGGCTTCGCTCTGCAGGCTGTTGATGGCCACCCAGGCCAGCGGCGCGATCTGGAAAACGATGAAGAACACTGCGAAGGGCAGCAGGCAGAGCAGTGCGAGGTAGCGCCCCTTGGGCCGGGCGCTCACCGCAGCAATTCCCGGCACACGGTCTTGTCGTGTGCGGCGCCGAGCAGTTCGCAGAGTGTGCCGCACAGCTGGGTTTGCAGCGGCTTGGCATTGGGGTCGAGGCTGAAGGCTGCACCGAAGACGAACAACGGCACCTCACGCTCTTCGGTGAGAAGGCCGTTGTGCGAACGGTCGTTGTTCATGCCGTGATCGGCAGTGACCAGCACCTGATAGCCCTCTTCGAGCCAGCGTGGCAGATAGTCGGCCAGAAGAATGTCCAGGCTGCGCGCGGCATTGCGGTACTGGCTGCTGTCCAGGCCATGATGATGGCCAGCATCGTCGATGCTCATGGGGTGTACCAGCAGGAAATTCGGTGCATGGCGACGGCGCAGGTACTCGGCGTCGGCGAGCAGATGGGAATCGGGGTAGTGGTCGACGAAGTAGAACAGGCCGTGCTGGATCGGCAGCTTTGGCGCGTGGGTATGGCGATCACGCTGAGGGTCGAACGGCGAGCGGTTGTACAGCTCGCTGATCCAGTGATAAGCCGCGGCAGCCGTGCCCAGGTTTGCCTCGCGGGCGTAGTGGAACACACTGCGTTGGTTGGACAGGCGATTGACCTGGTTGTGCACGATGCCGCTGTCGATGGGCGCCGTGCCGGTGAGAATGCACTCGTACAACGGGCGGGACAGCGACGGCAATTCGCATTGCAGACGGTACAGGGCCGCACGCTCGGCTTCGACATAGGCGTGCAGGTGGCCCATGGCATGCCGGGCCACCTGAAAATTGAGGCCGTCGAGCAGGACCAGGATGACGTTGTGCTTCATTCGGGGCTCCGAACCAGAAGAGGCGGGGGCGCCAGGCGCCCCCGGGCAGGGCGGGGTGTCACTCCATTTCGATGATGACCTGCTCTTGCCACTTCTGCGGCAGCGTTTTGGAGGTGCTCTCCCAGGCAATCGGGTCCTTGATCGGCTGGGCTGCACCGTACTGCTCGTTGGGCAGCAGCTTGGCCTTGGCTTCGTCCGACAGTTTCACATGCTCGGCGCGAATCGGGCGGGCGTGGCCCAGGGCCAGGTTGGTCTGCCCGGCATCGCTGAAGATATACTCGCGCGCCAGCTTGGCCGCGTTGGGGTTCTTTGCGTACTTGTTGATGATGGTGGTGTAGCCGGAGGTGATCGAGCCGTCCGAAGGAATCAGCACTTCAAAGCGCTTGGGATCTATCTGATCGCGGTAGCTCAGGCCGTTGAAGTCCCATACCACGCCGACTTCCACCTCACCTTTCTCGAGGGTCTGAATGGTCGGGTTGGCCAGCGACAGGCGTTTCTGCTGCGCCAGTTTGGTGAACAGCTGCAGGCCTGGCTCGACGTTGGCTTCGTTACCCTTGTAGGCGATGGCCGCAGCCAGTACGCCGTTGGCAGCCTGGGCGGCGGTGCCGACGTCACCGATGGCGACCTTGTACGTGCCTTTCTCAAGGTCATGCCAGGTCTTGGGGCGATCGCCTTCCTTGACCAGGTCCTTGTTGATGATGAACGCGATGGTGCCGGTATAGGCCAGGGCCCAGTGGCCGTCCTGGTCCTTGGCCCAGGTCGGGATCTGATCCCAGGTGCTTGGCTTGTACGGCTGGGTGACACCCTTGGCCACGGCGATGGGGCCGAAGGCGGCGCCGACGTCACCGATATCTGCGCTGGCATTGCTCTTCTCGGCATCGAACTTGGCGATCTCCTGGGCCGAGCTCATGTCAGTGTCACTGTGCTTGAGGCCGTATTTTCTGGCCAGGTCGTCCCAGGTGCCCTTCCAGTTGGCCCAGGCATCGGGCATGCCCACGCTATTGATCGCGCCTTCCTTGCGGGCGGCGTCTTCCAGGGATTTCAGGTCGGTGTCCGCGGCCATCGCCGAGGTGCACAGGGCAATGGTCGAGCCCAGTAGTGTGGCCATGAAAAACTGTTTCATCCGAAGCTCCTTTAAGGGATGCCATGCACTCAGTGGTGTAAAGGGAAAGCGTGCTTGCGAACAGGCTGGTCTAGGTCAGCAACTCTCGAGCCAAGGTAGGCCGCTTGCGTGACAGTTTGATGTAGCGAGCTGACAGGCCCGTGCACCTGAGGGCCTCTGGAGCTCAAGCGTAGACCACAACGCAGCGCCCGATGGCTGGGGGCGAGCGGTCGGAGTGTACGACTGTCACGGCTTGTTCATGGGCGCTGCCTAGGCTGGCGAGACCCTTCAGCGGCGCGTGGCGCCTGCTGGACTAGTCCAGAAAGGTAACCCGGATGCAATTATCAGTAGCACCGCGTGCGGTAACAGCCATCTGCCATGCCCTGCAGGAGCAGATCGAGCACGGCTTGCTGGCGCCCGGTGGCCAACTGCCGGCCGAGCGCAAGCTCAGCGAGGTGTTCGCCACCACGCGCATCACCCTGCGCGAAGCGCTGGTGCAACTGGAAGCCCGCGGCCTGATCTACCGCGAGGAACGACGTGGATGGTTCGTCTCGCCGCCGAGGCTGACCTACGACCTGATCGAGCGCAGCCACTTCCATGCCATGGTCTGCGGGCAAGGTCGCAGCCCGACCACCGAGCTGCTGTCGGCTTGCCTGCAACCGGCGTCGGCACTGATCTGCGCCCGGCTGCAGTTGCCAGCGCTGTCCAGCGTGGTGCAGATCTGCCGCTTGCGACGCATCGATGGGCGCGCGGTGCTGTACGCCGAGCACTACCTCAACCCGCAGTATTTTCCCGGCATCCTGGCGCTTGACCTGAACCAGTCGCTGACCCACCTGTACGCCAGTCAATACGGCATCCGTTATGGCCAGGTGGGTTTCGAGATCCTGCCCACGGCCTTGCCGGCGGCAGCGGCCAGCGCCCTGCGCGTCTCCAGCGGCAGTGCCGGCCTGCAGGTGCTGCGCAGCAACAGCGATCAGCACGGCCGGCTGATCGATTGCGACCTGGAGTACTGGCGCCACGACGCCATTCGCATCCGCGCCGATGTCACTCCGTGACCGGCTGCATCGGCTGGCCCCCGCCGGCCGTAACCACCTGCACAGACAGCCGCGGTGTGGCCAGGTCCAGGCCTTGCTCGTCGAGCTCGCGCTTGAGGGCCAGGTTGAACGCGCGCGACACTTCCCACTGCTTGATCGGCGCCGTCTTGAACCGCGCCCGCAGGATCGCCGCGCCCGACTCGAAACTCTCCACCCCCTGGAATTCCAGCGGCGACCAGATGTTGCGGCGCATCAGCGGGTCGTTGCGCATTTTCTGGCCCACTTCACGGATCAGCGTGATGGCTTCGTCGATGTGCATGTTGTGCGGGATGGCGATGCGGAAAATCGCATAGCCGAACTCGCGCGAGTAGTTCTTGATGCTCTTGATTTCGCTGAACGGAATCGTGTGCACGATGCCGTCGATGTCGCGCAGGCGCACGGTACGGATGGTCAAGCCTTCGACCGTCCCGAGGTGGCCGCCGACGTCGACGTAGTCGTCGATGGCCAACGAGTCCTCGATGATGATGAACAGCCCGGTGATCAGGTCGGCCACCAGCGACTGGGCACCGAAACCGATGGCCAGGCCGATCACACCGGCACCGGCCAGCAGCGGCGTGACGTTCATGCCCATGTTGGCCAGCGCCACGATCAGCGCAATGATCGCGATGGCCACGAACATCACGTTGCGTATCAGCGGCATCATGGTTTGCGCACGCGCGTTGGCCATGCCCCGCCGCGAGCGCACCAGGGCGTGGTGCACGGCCGTATCGGCCAGGATCCACACCAGCCAGGCCACGATCAAGGTCGTGGCCAGGCCCAGCAGGCGCATGCTGATGTCATGCCCCTCGCCGTCGGCGAAGCCGAGCATCGACAGGCCCCACACCCGCAGGCCCAGCTCGATGAAGAACAACCAGATGAACAGGTGCGCCAAGGCATAGCCGAAGTTGGTCAACCGCTCGGTATAGGCCGCCTGGCGCCTGGGGTTGAGCGCAACCTTCGCGGCGTGCCGGCGCACCAGGCCGTTGAGCACCATGCACACCACCACCAGCACCGTGCACACCAGCGATTGACGCAGGGCGGTGCTCGCATCGCCTACCGAGAAGAAGGTGGCGAACAGCGAAATGGCCACCAGCACCAGGGCAGGCAGGTACCAGAAGCTGCCGAGAATCTCGATGGTGTCGCTCAGGGTGCGGCGGGTCAGGCGTCGCGACAGCGGCTGGTTGCGGATCAGGTGGGCAATGGGCCGGCGGAAACGCAGGATGAACAGGCCCGTGCACAGCGCAGCCAGCACATTGGCAAAGGTGGCGATGGTATGCGCCAGGTGCACGCCGAGCGCGTCCGTCAGGCGGGGATCGCTCATGGCTTCGCCAAAGGCGGCGAAGCTGCCGATCAGCCACAGCGGGTTGAAGGCGCGATGACGCAGGATGTGCAACGCGCGGTGCCGGTGCGGGCCATCGAGCAGGGAAAAGGCGATGACGCAGATGGCTGAGAAGCAGGTGCCGATGACCAGTGCGTAGGCCAGTACCATGGCCAGCGATTTACCCAGGGAGGAGGGCAGCACGATGCTCAGGTAGACGGTGAAGATCAGCGCGACCAGCCAAGGCCCGAGCTTGCGCAGGGCAAAGCGCACGAGGTCCCAGGTGCGTGGGTGTTGCGGCAGCTCTTCGCTCAGGCCAAAGCGCAGGCGCACGCGGTGGCTGATCCAGTTGAAGGCGTAGGCCAGCAGGCTCCACAAGGCAATGACCGCCGCGAACCCGAAGAGAATGGCTGGCCATTGATGCACCGGTACCACGCGTTCCAGCAGTTCGGTCTTTGCCTGGTCGAGTTCTTCGGACCAGCGCTGGAATGGGCTGGCTTCGCCACTGAACTGGGCTTCGAAATCGTGCAGTGCGCCAGAGATCAGGCCCAGCACACCCTGTTCGACGCTGGGCTGCGACTTGCGCGTGGCGTCGCGCAGCTTTTTCAGGTCGGTGAGCAGCTTGGCACGCTGCTGGTCGTTCTCGAGGTTCTTGATCACCTCGTCCAACGACTTGCCCAGCGGCTCTGTGGCCTCAGGCTGCTGCGAACTGCTGCTGCCGGTGCCGAGAAGTCCCGGAAGGCCGGCAGCCTGGGCCGGAACGGCGAACAGCAAGATCAGCAGGGTCAGGCAACGCAGAAAAACTGGCACTGGAAGAAGAACCTCAGGACGAACGATTGCCCGAGTGTAGAGATTTTTCAGGCCAGTTTCTCGAGGATCTTCCAGCAGTGGCTGTGCCCCTCAGCTCAGAACGGTGCCGGGCACTGGAAGCTCAGGCGCTCGCCGCTCTGCGGGTGGGTGAAGCTGAGCATGCTGGCATGCAGGCACAGGCGTTCATGGGCCGCCAGGGCCTCAGGGTTGGCATACAGGCGATCGCCCAGCAGCGGATGGCCGATCGACAGCATGTGCACCCGCAACTGGTGCGAACGCCCGGTGATCGGGGTGAGCTCGACGCGGCAGTGATCGCCGCAGCGCTCGACGATGCGCCAGAAGGTCAGCGCATGCTTGCCTTGCTCATGGTCGACCACGTGACGGGGTTTGGTGGGCGGGTCATAGCGCAGGGGCAGATCGATGCTGCCACTGTCCAGTGCGGGTTGGCCCCAGCACAGCGCGGTGTAGGCCTTTTCGGTTTCGCGGTCATGGAACTGGCGAGACAGCTCGCGGTGGCTGTCGGCATCGCGGGCCAGCAGGATGATGCCGGAGGTCTCCCAATCCAGACGGTGCACGATCAGCGCGTCCGGGTAGCCGTTTTCCTGCAGGCGGGTGATCAGGCAATCCTTGTTGTCGTCGGCCCGGCCGGGCACCGACAAAAGCAGGGTCGGTTTGTTGATCACCAGGATGGCGGCGTCTTCATGCAGGATCTGGACGTTCGACAGCGGCATTGCGGGGGCTCTCGGCGGAGGCCTACGGGCGTTGGCAGGCGGGGCGGAAACGAAAGGGGAGCGGCGCTACGCCGTCCCGGTCAGTGCGCCACTATACCCGTTAACCGAGGGTGGCTCATGCCGGGACGGCGCAAGGCCGCTCCCCTTTTTTCGCTGGCTGAACAGGATTCAGTCAGTTTCGGGTGCTCGATCAGCGCTCGGGCAGGGTGATGTTCAATTCGAGAATCGAGCAGTTGCCCTGGTTTTCCAGTGCCACCTGAACATCGTCGTTACCGATGTTGACGTACTTGCGAATCACATCGAGCAGCTCTTGCTGCAAGGCTGGCAGGTAGTCCGGTGTGCTGCGCTGACCGCGCTCGTGCGCCACGATGATCTGTAGACGCTCTTTCGCTACCGACGCGCTGGTGGTTTTCTGCCTGCCACGAAAGAAGTCAAAAAGGTTCATGGTTTATTTGCTCCCGAAAATGCGCTCGAAGAATCCTTTCTTGGGCACGTCGACAAAGCGCAGCGGCCTTTCTTTGCCCAAGATGCGGTCGACCGTATCGCTGTAAGCCTGGCCTGCATCGCTCTGGTCGTCGAGAATCACCGGAACGCCTTGGTTCGACGCCTTGAGCACGGCTTGCGACTCAGGGATGACGCCCTTGAGCTTGATCGCCAGGATATCCAGCACGTCCTGAACGCTGAGCATTTCGCCGTCTTCGACACGCTGCGGGTTGTAGCGGGTGATCAGCAGGTGTTCGACCACTGGGTCCTCGCCTTTCTCGGCGCGCTGCGACTTGCTCGCCAACAGACCGAGGATGCGGTCGGAGTCACGCACCGAAGATACTTCCGGGTTGGTCACGACAATCGCTTCATCGGCAAAATACATGGCCAGGTGGGCGCCTTTCTCGATACCTGCGGGCGAGTCACACACCACGTAGTCGAAGGTCTCCTTCAACTCCATCAATACTTTTTCGACGCCTTCGGTGGTCAGGGCGTCCTTGTCGCGGGTCTGGCTTGCGGCGAGCACGAACAGGTTCTCGAGGCGCTTGTCCTTGATCAGTGCCTGTTGCAGGTTGGCTTCACCGTTGACCACGTTGACGAAGTCATACACTACGCGGCGTTCGCAGCCCATGATCAGGTCGAGGTTACGCAGACCGACGTCGAAGTCGACAATCACAGTCTTGAAGCCGCGCAGGGCGAGACCGGTACCGATGGCGGCGCTGGTGGTGGTCTTGCCCACGCCCCCTTTGCCGGAAGTCACTACAAGAATTTTGGCCAAGGTAGGTCACCCCTAGATAACGGGACCGAAGTCCCAGCAAATACACAAAAATGGCAACGGTATTAAAGTTGCTATAAAAAGAACTTCAGTAAAAATGGCGGCAAGTATCGATCAAAGACGGGTGATGTTCAACACATCTCCGGAAAGACTCACTTGAACACCCGAGCCCCACAATGGATCGCGGCGCAAGTCTTCGCAAACTTTGTACTGACCCGCAATGGAGACCATTTCGGCGGTCATCTGCTGGCAGAAGATACGCGCGCGGGTATTGCCTTTGATACCGGCCAGTGCTCGGCCACGCATGGCGCCGTACACATGGATATTGCCGTCGGCCAGCAGCTCCGCACCCGGGCTCACCGAGGTGGTGACCACCAGATCACCGCCCTGGGCATAGATCTGCTGGCCGCCACGTACGGGCGCCGTGATGATGCGCGTGGGCCGGATTTCCGGTTCCGCCACGATCACCGGTGCGGGTTCCGGCGGCTTCACTTCGGGCGCCGGCTCGATCGGCCGCTCGCGGGCCCCGGACGGCGGCAACACCGGCAGGTCGATGGCGATGGCGGCAGCAATGTCTTCGATCCGGCTGGCACGCAATGCCAGCGTGCGCAGGCCGTGGTGCCGGCAGATGCGCATCAGCGCCGGCAGATCGAGCGCACCGGCATTGGCGGGCAGCTTGTCCAGCGCCAGCACCAGGGGTGTGTTGCTGAAGAAATTGGGCGCCAGGGCCACTTTTGCTGCCAGTTGCCGGTCAAGTGCATCCAGGTCATTGCGCGCCAGCTCCAGCACGGTAATGGCCAGCATGCTGCCTTTAAGCTGGAAAGCGGCGGAGGTGTCGGGGGTCTGGTTCAGGCTCATGGTCTGCATAGACGGCTTGTTACGGAAAAAGTGCCCTGACTTATAGCGAGAAACCGCGATGGGCCGCAACCGGCGGTCAAAGGTTGTAGAATGCCCGGCCTTTGTCTGACCGGAAGTTGCAATGGATCGTCCGCGTTTTCGCACCGCTTTTTTCCACCCGCGGTTCTGGGCCTTGTGGCTGGGCCTGGGCGTGCTGTGGCTGATCGTACAGCTGCCGTATCGGCTGCTGCTGGGCATTGGCCGGGCGCTCGGTGCGGTGATGTATCGGGTGGCCGGTGAGCGCCGGCGCATTGCCGCGCGCAACCTCGAGCTGTGTTTTCCGAATCTTCCAGGCGACGAGCGGCAGCGCCTGCTCAAGGAAAACTTCGCCTCCACCGGCATCGCCTTCTTCGAAATGGCCATGAGCTGGTGGTGGCCCAAGGCGCGGCTGGCCCGCCTGGCCCATATCGAAGGGCTCGAACATCTGCAGGCCGCCCAGCGCGACGGCCAGGGCGCGATTCTCATGGCGGTGCACTTCACCACCCTGGAAGTCGGCGCCGCGCTGCTCGGCCAGGTCCACACCATCGACGGCATGTACCGTGAGCACGGCAACCCGGTGTTCGACTTCATCCAGCGCCGTGGCCGCGAACGGCACAACCTCGATTCCCTGGCGGTAGAGCGCGAAGATGTGCGCGGCATGCTCAGGCTGCTGCGCAGTGGCCGCGCCATCTGGTACGCGCCTGACCAGGACTATGGCACCAAGCAAAGCCTGTTCGTGCCACTGTTCGGCATTCCGGCCGCTACGGTCACGGCCACTACCAAGTTCGCCCGCCTGGGCAAAGCGCGGGTGATCCCGTTCACCCAGCGTCGCCTGGCTGACGGCAGTGGCTACCGCCTGGTCGTGCACCCACCGCTGGCCGACTTCCCTGGGGAAAGCGACGAGGCCGATTGCCTGCGCATCAACCAATGGGTCGAAGGCGTGCTGAGGGAATGCCCGGAGCAGTACCTCTGGGCGCACCGTCGCTTCAAGTCACGTCCCGAAGGCGCCGCGCCGCTGTATGCGAAGAGAAAACGCTAGTCGCAAGGGGCGCGCCGCGCCGGCCGAGCGCCGGGGCGACGTGCGCACCCCGACGTGGCCTGAGCCGCTGGCTGCGGCTTATTCGGCGATTTGCAGCTTGCGCGACTGGGTATAGACGTAGCGGACTTTCTCGTACTCGAAGGGTGAGTTGAGCTGCCCGTAACGGAAGTTGGTGTTGTAGCGCGCGTCGACCGCGCGCAGGGCGAAGATTTCCGGATGGCGACTGCTGGCTTCGGCCACATTGAGGTAGTTGATCGACTGATTGCCGGCGTAGTCGGCCACGCGCCCAGCGGTGTCGCGCAGGTTCGATGGGCCGAAGATCGGCAGCATGATGTACGGGCCATCGTGCACGCCGTAATAGCCCAGGGTCTGGCCGAAGTCCTCGTTCTGGCGCGGCAGGCCCATCTTGGTCGCCGGGTCCCACAAACCGCCCACACCGATGATGGTGTTGAACATCAACCGTGCGGTGATCTGCCCGGCGCGCTCGCCCTTGAGCTGCAGCACGCTGTTGAACAGGCTCGACACATCACCCAGGTTATTGAAGAAGTTGCTCACCCCGGTACGCACGAAGTGCGGCGTGATGTAGCGATAGCCGTCGACTGCCGGCAGCAGCACCCATTGGTCGAAGCGGTAGTTGAAGTGGTAGACGCGCCGGTTGAACGACTCGAGCGGGTCATACACGTTCAGCGCCGTCAGCGTGGAACGCTCGAACTCACGCTGGTTGAGCCCCGGGTTGAATTTCAGCTCGCTCAGCGGATTGAGAAAGCCGTCCGGGCCGGCATGCAGCTCGGCTTGCGGTGCACTTATCGGGTCCGCCTCGACCACGCTGGCGCGCGGTGCGACTTCGGCAGCCTGGGCATGGCCGGCCAGCAACAGGGCAGTGACGATCAGCAGTCGATTAACCACGGAAGAACTCCAGCATGGCGTCGCTGTTGACGCGGTAGTTGAGGTTGCCGCAATGGCCGCCGTGCGGATAGAGGGTCAGGCGGTCGCCGAAGACCTTGCGCAGGAAACCAATGTCGCCAGGGCCGAGGATCACGTCGTCGGCGTTATGCATGACGGCAATTTTCGGGCTGTTCTGCAGGTAGTCGGCCAGGGCGTACAGGCTCACCTGGTCGACCAGTTGCGGCAGGCTGTTGCCATCGCTGCGCGCGCGCCACATCGGGATCACCTGCTCGTTGAGGTAGCACTCGAAATCGCACTGCAGGGCACGTTTGAAGAACGGCGTCAGGCTGGTGCTTTCGGTGATCGGGAACTTGGGCGGGATGATCAGGCCGCGGCGGTTGATCAGGTCCGAGGTAAAGGTGATGTCGGCGGCCGAGAAGCGGAACGAGGTACCGATGAGCATCGCCATCTGCTCGTTGGACAAGTGCTGGCGCGACTGCTGGAAGTCGTACAGCAAGGCTTCGTTGAGGTCGACGTAGCCCTTTTCCTGGAAGTAGCGGGTGAGCTTTTCCAGCATCAGTTCATAGAAGGTGGTGCTGCGGTCGATGCCCTTGACGCGCGTCTGCACCAGCTTGTCCAGGTTGCTGACCGAGGTGTAGAGGTTCACGGGCGGGTTGAGCAGCAGCACTTTCTTGAAGTTGAAGCTGCGCCGGGTTTCGTCCAGACGGCTGACGAACGCTGCATCCAGTGCGCCGAGGCTGTAGCCGGTCAGGTTGAAGTCGGTCACCGGCAGGCGCGAATGCTGGGCACGGACCGCCTGCATTACGCGGTAGAGGTCTTCCGCATCTTCCTGACTGATACCGGGGGTGGCAAAGCGCGAGGCGGCGCTCATGAAGTCCCAGCTGGTGGGCGAGGACAGCTGCACCACGTGATAGCCGGCCTGGTAATAAAGCTTTTTCAGGTATTCGTTGATGCTGGAGTAGTACGGCGCTCCGGTGCCGGCAATGATGAAGATCAGCGGCGCGGCGTGGTCCTGACGGGCCAGGCGATAGTTGAGTTTCTTCACCGACCAGAAATTGTCGGGCAGCGTGAAGGCGCGCTCGGGGCGCATCGTCAGGCTGTAATCCTTCTGATTGATGTCCTCGTCGCTGGGCAGCGTAGGACGGTCCTCAGGCGGTGTAGTGGCGATGGTCGCCTCGAACGGGTTGGTCAGCGGAAAGCCGTAGCTGGCCGCGTCGATATCCCGCGCCGAGGCAGAAGCGGCCAGAAGCGAGCCGCACAGCGCGGCAGCAAGGCGCAATGATCGAAGCATCAAGGAGTTCCCCAGGAAAAGCAGCAAGACAGTACGTCAGTAGGACCGCAGCGTCTCGAGCAAAGTTGCCGGACGACGCAGCTGTTTATCGCCCCAGAGATTGCCGTGACGATCAATGGCGCGGCAAGGGCCAATTTGTTGCAACATAGCGTCTTACCGCTACGGCTGTCTGTAGCAAGTGTGTGAAGGGCGCTGGCTCCCTTCGGACCGTCTGAAAGCCCGGAGGGCCGCATGTCGCGTGGCATCGCTGTACTGAGTGGGATCATGGCGCTGGCACTGTTGCTGGCGGCGAGCTACGGGGTGCGTTATGCGCTGATGGAAGACGCGCAGTGGGTCGGGCTCTGCGCCGCTGCTGACGGCCCCTGGCAATGCGCGCTGCGCGGCGGGCTCGGCCTGATGATCCATTTCAAGGTACTGGCCTGGAGCGCCTTGGCCTGCGCGGTGGTGGCGCAGGTGCTGGCTGGGCGCAGCGGGCGGTTGCTGGCGGCACTGGGGTTGCTGCTGGGGGTGCCGGCACTGGTGCTGTACACCGCCAGCCTGGCGGTGTTCGCCGTGGTGCTGGC
>NZ_DAMCCR010000058.1:0-28470 GCF_032058845.1 Pseudomonas sp.
GGTCGGCGACGGTGCCGCCCTGCTCAAACGCCGCCCTGACGTACGCCAGGCCGAACGCCAGCTCGCCGCCGCCACCGCCAGCATCGGCGTGGCCACCGGCGCGCTGTACCCGGACATCAGCTTCGGCGCGCAGATCGGCACCATCGGCCTGGTCGAGAACCTCGGCAAACCCGCCACCAACCGCTGGGGCTTCGGTCCGCAGGTGAGCTGGAGTATTCCTACCAACGGCACACGTGCACGCATACGCGAGGCCGAAGCCTCGACGCAAGGTGCGCTCGCGCATTTCGATGGTGTGGTGCTCAACGCCGTGCGTGAAACCCAGACCCGGCTGGCGCAGTACAGCGCATTGCTGGAGCGGCGTGAGGCGCTGATGGATGCCGAGCAATCGGCCAAGGACGCGGCGGATCAGACGCATCGGTTCTACCAAGCCGGGCGCGCTTCGTTCCTTGCGGATCTGCAGGCAACCCGCACGTACACCGAAATGCGCGCGCAGTTGGCGGCCGCGAATGCGCAGGTGGCGATAGGGCAGGTGGGGGTGTTTTTGGCGTTGGGTGGGGGGTGGAAGGGGAATGGGCAGTGAAGCGCGCATCGGGAAGCGCGTTACCTGTGTTCCTCTAGAGGAGCATCAGCGGGTACTGGTAGAGGAGCATCATCAGGTATTGGCATGAGTGGAGGTGGTCGTGGTCCTGTTGGAGTCCGCCCGCCGCAAGGCGCCGCGCTGTCGCGTAGAGAGCTGGTCCAGACCCCCTGTGGAAGACACCCCTGTGAGAGACACCTCTGTGAGAGACACCTCTGTGGGAGCGGCTTTAGCCGCGATGGGCTGCGAAGCAGCCCCAATGGCTACAACCGCAATTTGTCGGGCAGTATGCGGTGCTTGAGTTGGGGCGGCTGCGCCGCCCATCGCGACTGAAGTCGCTCCTACAGATCTGCACCCCTGAAGCTCTCTTTCAAATCAAAAGCTTACGATCATTTCAGTGAGTACCGCTGCTTGAGTCTGTGCCAATTATCCATTGAAAAAGCCTCTTCAAAGCGACAGTTAGGAATTATCCTACGACCACTGTCGCGATTTCCTAATTGCTAAGGGTCCACTCCACGGCTAACGTCCCTCGCTCGCCCTCAAGGCGATCAGGGTGTGAGAACCCTGCTGTAAATAGTTCGGCAGTGATGTCATGGCAGCCGTGCGCGGGCAGACTTCGGTCTGGCCGGGTTTCCCTATTTACCGGTTTCTCACCCCGCGTACGGCTGCCACCCTTGTCTCGTGAGAAAGGTGTGGATGGCAGTTCCTTTACTAAATTGGGAGCTGTGCAATGAAAAAGATCGTCCCCGACCCGCCGTCTTCCCCCGTGTCTTTCCCTCCCCACCTCAGCGCCCGAGAAGCCTTGGCCTGCGCTGACACCCTGCTCAAAGACATCTACGAAAATGCCGAGGCTTACCGTCTGCAACACCCTGGCCCTTCGGCCAAGGTCATCGATTCGGTAATGGATTCCTCTCTGATTGCCGCAGCGCTACTGATGCACGCTTCGCAGAGGCTTTAAGCACGACTTCTGCACCTACAAAGGCGCCCGACGCTCCGCGCATCGGGCGTTGCGCACGAAAGCCGTCACCGGCTTCCTTCTTTGTTGCGCTCCTCTGCTCAGCAGTTGTGCTCATCGTAACCCTGTTCTGACGCTTATCCATGACCCTCCAAACTCAACTCGAGTCAGCGCAGCGGTTCTCAAGCCCATCGATGCAGGATCTATGGGAATACAAGGGAGAATGCTATGATTTTGATCATGTTGGTGACCTCCCGAGCCGGTTGGCGCGTCCAAACTCCATCATTTCAACCGTATGTCTACCCAAGGAGGGCTGATCATGACTGACATTCAGAGCATTTATTCCGCCCTTCACAGCCACGGTCTGTCCAGAAGAAATCTGGCCGGCCTGATGCCTGAGTGGTGGTCGGCTGAGGTGGAGGCGTCTCCTGGAGCTGCCCAACGAGCCAAGATTTATCTTGCTAGAGCATTGAGTCTTCAGATTCGAGCATTTAGTGAGAACCCTCCTCGTGTCGCGTTCGATTTACCTGACCAAAAGCGATTCAAGCTCTCCGCGAAGACCTCTGAAGACGATGTCGCTGTAGCAGTCGCATTGGCAAAGAGTGCTTCCCGAATCGCACTGAATGCAATGGATAGCGGGTATTCTCAGCTCCCGGCGAGCGCTGCTGAGATTCGTGCGCGAATTCTTACTGGCGGCGCTCTTTGGGTAGGTTTGGAGCAGATCCTAGATTTGTGCTGGGCTACTGGCATTCCTGTTCTTCATCTGGCTTCGCCTCTGCTAGGGCGCAAAAAGATGGACGGTATTGCCATGTCGATCAAAGGTAGACCCTCCATCGTGCTGTCGAACGTACGCAAGCAGGGTTTCCTGCTGTTTCATCTCGCTCATGAGCTCGGTCACATCGCTCTGGGGCATCTGTCCGAGAACGGTGCAATTGTCGACGATGAAATCAAAAATGATGAGTGCGAGGAAGGGCGGAACTTCCAAGAGATTGAAGCAGATCGATTTGCTATCGAATTGCTGACCGGGAATGCGGACACTCGGCTTACGCTACCTCGGCTTATACAGGCGCGGCCATTGGCTGACACCGCCGTACAATTCGGAAAAGAGCGTCAGATTGATCCAACACACGCTGTGTTGAATGTTGCTCACTACGCGCCGAAGCTTTTCCCTCTATGTGTAAGCGCAGTAAAGGTCATTTCTGGTGAAAGCACTGATCAAGCTATAGTGCGTGAGCGTGCGCTTGGCAATTTAGCCGACGGACTAGATCCTGACAGCGAGCATATGCTTCGGAATCTTATCGCATAAATGATCGTGCTCGCTGACAATGATGTCTTGGTGGCACTCGCCCAATGCGATCTTGTCGATGAAGCGTTGACTGTTCTCGAGTGCAGTTTTGCTGACTGCTATGTGCTCGACGAAGCCCCCTTCTCCCTTTACCTAAACAATCCGGTTAAATGTCTGGATAAGCGGTTGGGTAACCCAGCGGCATTCAACCGACTATGTCATATGGTGGAATCCTGCCAAAAACTGGGTGCAGCGGAAGAAAATATAGATTTGCTCGAGCAACTGATGCTTCTTGATGAAGTTCATGACGGGGAACTCCAGTTGACACTCCATGCTGAGAACCTCCATTCGCAAAATGCGAATTTCACGCTGACCACTGGGGACAAGAATTTTCTCAGTGCTATCTATAAATCTGACTGCCAGCTCGCCAAGGCAATCTTGTACCAACGAGTGGAATGTTTAGAGTCACAGCTGGTAAAGGCTATCGGCATTTATGGCCATAGCCACATTACCTCGAAGGTCGGATATGGCAAAGAAACAACCATAAATTCCAAGAAATTTGACACCGTCCTGAATATGGCGTTTGGAAATGGCCGGAGTGAGCAGCACGCCCTTGAGTGCCTTAAAAACTACATGCCAGCGCGGGACTTCTTGCGGCCTTGAGGCGGTTCGATTCGCGATTTCGCCTTAGAGCGGCCTATGTTGAATTCAACTGCCTTTCATCTTGCTCCGGCTAACGGTCAAAGCTGGAGCATTTTTAGCGTAAACCGTCCCAGCTCGATTCGTCAGGCGGGCTGATCCAGCTGAAGTTGATCGCTCCATCACTCTTATGGAGTTGCTTAATGAACGAAGTCACCCCTCATCCACCGTCTATGCCCGCCACGTTTCCTGCCCACTTCAGCGTCCAGCAAGCCTTGGCCTGCGCCGACACCCTCCTCAAAGACATCTGCGAAACGACTGAGGCATACCGTCGCAGGCGGCCAGGCAAAGCAGCCAGGGCTCTGGATTCAGTAATGGATTCCACGCTGATTGCTACGGCACTGCTGATGCACGCTGCGCAGAAGCTGACGCCTGTTGTGTCTGCCGAGGACTAAGCGGCTACGCGCTCCAGCCGTCGTGTTCATTCGGGCGAGCATTGCAGCGCGATCGCGCTGTAACCCGCCATAATGCCCACCTCATTCGCCCCGCAAAGAAGACCACCCATGCGCATCTGGATCGACGCCGACGCCTGCCCACGCCCCGCCCGCGACCTGGTGGTGAAATTCGCCCTCAAGCGCAAGTTGCAGGTGGTCATGGTGGCTGGCCAGGCCGTGGCCAAACCTGCTTTCGCCATCGTGCAACTGATCGTGGTGCCCAGCGGCATGGACGCTGCCGATGATTACCTCGTGGAGCACGCGTTACCCGGCGAACTGGCCATCTGCAGCGACGTACCGCTGGCTGATCGCCTGGTGAAGAAAGGCGTGGCAGCGCTCGACCCGCGGGGCCGGGAGTTCGATGAACGCAACATGGGTGACCGGCTGGCAGCGCGTAATCTGTTCACCGAATTGCGTGAACTGGGGCAGGTCGGGGGCGGGCAGGCGGCGTATGGCGAGAAAGACAAACAGGCCTTCGCCAACGCGCTGGACCGCATCCTGACGCGTCTGACGAAAGCCTGAAGTGGGCGGTTACTGATCCCCTTCGTGGGTGATTTCCAGCACCCGGTCGACCAGCTTGTAGATGCCGCTGGCGGCATCGCTGATGTTGGTGGCCACCATGTAGGCAGGGGTGGTCACCAGTTTGCGCTGCACATCCTCGACGATGTCGTGCACATCGCATTCTTCGTGGGTGCCGCCCATCTTCACCACCGCTTCGCTGGTGTCTGGGTCATTGCCGATGGTGCAGACCACGCCAGGGCCGTAGATCTTTGCGGCCAGGGCAGGGGAGATGCAGATCAGGCCGACCGGTTTGCTGGCGGCAGCAAAGGCCTCGGCCAGGCGCAGCACGTCGGGGTTGAGCGTGCAGTCGATGCCTTTGACGGCGAAGTCCGACAGGTTCTTCGCCGCGCCAAAACCGCCGGGTACGATCAAGGCGTCGAAGTCTTCGACCCTGGCCTCGCGTACATCTTTCACTTCACCACGGGCAATGCGCGCCGATTCCACCAGCACGTTGCGCGTCTCCGGCATTTCTTCGCCCGTTACGTGGTTGATCACATGCATCTGCGCCACATCCGGCGCGAAGCACTGTACCTGCGCGCCGCGCTGGTCGAGACGCAGCAGGGTGATCACGCTTTCGTGGATTTCAGCGCCGTCATAGACACCGCAGCCGGACAGAATCACCGCAACTTTTTTTGTCATGTTGTATCTCCAGGACCGTGCGCTGACGGGTATGACACTTGGAACGCAAACGGGGAGGGGTGTTCAGTCAGCGCTGCTCATGTTCGGCGTCTGGATCAGGGCGCTTGGGGCGGGTGTCTTGCGCCGTGGCCAAGGCCTGCGCAGCGGCGGCGCGTTCGGCGCGTTCGGCCCGCTGGTTGCGGAAGTAGCGACGCAGCCACAGGCCCAGGCCAAGCACCAGCAGCGTGCCAAGCACCCACAGCTCATAGCGCTTCACGTTGCCCAGCAGGCCTTCGAGGATGGCGCCGAAATGGTACGCGGCCGCGCCCAGGGCCAGCGCCCACACCGCCGCGCCGATGCCGTTGAGCAGCAGGTAGCGGCGTGGCGGGTAGCCCGACAGGCCAATGGCCACGGGCATGACCGTGCGCAGGCCGTAGACGAAGCGGAAGCTCAGCACCCAGATATCGGGGTGGCGACGGATGTGGTCCAGCGCCTTGTCGCCCATGGCTTGCCAGCGCGGTTTGCGCGCAAGGATGGCGCGGCCGTGGCGACGGCCCATGAAGTACCAGAGCTGGTCCCCGGCATAGCTGCCGAAGAAGGCCACCACGACCACCAGCGAGATGTCCATGTAACCGCGGAACGCAAGGAATCCCGCAAGCACCAGGATGGTCTCGCCTTCAAAAAACGTGCCGAGAAATAGGGCAAAGTAGCCAAAATCGTGCAGGAATTGTTGAAGCATGGTGTAGGGGTGCTGGCGAAATGAACGCGCAGCCTACCCCTTAGTGCGCGTGGGGGAAAGTGTCCAAATGTGTCTCGACGTGAACAATTCCTACAGTGCCAGCGCCTGCGTCCTCAGGTCGCAGGGTTGCTCTTCCCTGTCACACAGGGGTCATAATGGGCGCTTATAACTGTCGCGCTCGCCCGCCTGCGCGGGCTCAGGAGTCTGCCGTGAGCTTTACCCCCGCCAACCGTATGTTTCCTGCCACCCGTCTGCGCCGCAATCGCCGGGACGAATTCTCCCGGCGCCTGGTGCGCGAAAATGTCCTGACCGTCGATGACCTGATTCTCCCGGTGTTTGTCCTGGAGGGTGAAAATCGCCGTGAAAGCATCCCGTCCATGCCGGGCGTGGAGCGTCTGTCCATCGATCTGCTGCTGGAAGCGGCTGAAGGCTGGGTGGCGCTGGGTATCCCGGCGCTGGCGCTGTTCCCGGTGACGCCCGTCGAGAAGAAGACCCTCGATGGCGCCGAAGCCTGGAACCCCGATGGCATCGCCCAGCGCGCCACCCGCGCCCTGCGTGAACGCTTCCCGGAGCTGGGTGTGATCACCGACGTCGCCCTCGACCCGTTCACCACCCATGGCCAGGACGGCATCCTCGACGAAGACGGCTACGTGCAGAACGACATCACCGTTGACGCACTGGTGCGTCAGGCGTTGTCCCATGCCCAAGCCGGTGCGCAGGTGGTGGCGCCGTCGGACATGATGGATGGCCGCCTGGGCGCGATCCGTGAAGCGCTGGAAGTGGCCGGTTACGTCAACGTGCGCATCATGGCCTACTCGGCCAAGTACGCCAGCGCCTACTACGGCCCGTTCCGCGACGCGGTGGGCTCGGCGCTGAACCTGGGCAAGGCCAACAAGGCCTCGTACCAGATGGACCCGGCCAACAGCGATGAGGCCCTGCACGAGGTGGCCACGGACCTGGCCGAAGGTGCCGACATGGTCATGGTCAAGCCGGGCATGCCGTACCTGGACATCGTTCATCGGGTCAAAACCGAGTTCAAGGTTCCGACCTTCGTGTACCAGGTCAGCGGCGAGTACGCCATGCACATGGCCGCCATCCAGAATGGCTGGCTCAGTGAGGCGGTGATTCTCGAGTCGTTGACTGCTTTCAAACGGGCGGGTGCCGATGGCATCCTCACCTACTTCGCCGTGCGTGCCGCTCAAATGCTCAGAGGGCAGTAAGCCTCACCGGTACCGGCACGCGGGCCGTTCTCACAGGAACAACAGATGAATAATGAAGTGCTGAGCGCTGCTGATCTCAAGGGAGCAGAGGCAGTGATCGAAGAACTGGTACAGACCCCGCCAGACCTGGCGGTGCCGCCCGAGCCTGTGGCTGACACCGCGCCCGCGGTGCCAGCCCCGGCCATCAGCGTGCCCAGCCTGGACGACAGCAGCCTGTACATTCATCGCGAGCTCTCGCAGCTGCAGTTCAACATCCGCGTGCTGGAGCAGGCGCTGGACGAGAGCTATCCGCTGCTGGAGCGTCTGAAGTTCCTGCTGATCTTCTCCAGCAACCTCGATGAGTTCTTCGAGATTCGCGTGGCCGGCCTGAAGAAGCAGATCACCTTTGCCCGTGAGCTGGCCGGCGCCGACGGCCTGCAGCCGCACCAGGCCCTGGCGCGGATCAGCGAGCTGGTGCATATCGAAGTGGACCGTCAGTACGCGATCCTCAACGATGTGCTGCTGCCAGAGATGGAAAAGCACCAGATCCGCTTCATTCGCCGTCGCTACTGGACACCCAAGCTCAAGGCGTGGGTGCGCCGCTATTTCCGCGACGAAATCGCGCCGATCATCACGCCCATCGGCCTCGACCCGACGCACCCGTTCCCGCTGCTGGTGAACAAGAGCCTGAACTTCATCGTCGAGCTGGAAGGGGTCGATGCCTTTGGCCGCGATTCTGGCCTGGCCATCATTCCGGCGCCGCGTTTGCTGCCGCGGGTGATCCGCGTGCCGGAAGAGGTGGGTGGGCCGGGCGCCAACCATGTGTTCCTCTCGTCAATGATCCACGCCCACGCCGATGACCTGTTCCAGGGCATGAAGGTAAAAGGCTGCTATCAGTTTCGCCTGACCCGAAACGCTGACCTGGCGCTGGACTCCGAAGACGTCGAAGACCTGGCCCGCGCCCTGCGCGGCGAGCTGTTCTCACGCCGCTACGGTGATGCCGTGCGCCTCGAGGTGGCCGACACCTGCCCGAAACAGTTGTCCGATTACCTGCTCAAGCAATTCAGCCTGAGCGAGAGCGAGCTGTATCAGGTCAATGGCCCGGTCAACCTGACCCGTCTGTTCAGCATCACCGGCCTGGACAGCCACCCGGAGCTGCAATACACCCCGTTCACCCCGGCGATTCCGAAGATCCTGCAGAACGCCGATAACATCTTCAGTGTGATCAGCAAGCAGGACGTGCTGCTGATGCACCCCTTCGAATCCTTCACCCCGGTGGTCGACCTGCTGCGCCAGGCGGCGAAAGACCCGCACGTGCTGGCAGTGCGCCAGACCCTGTACCGCAGCGGCGCCAACTCGGAAATCGTCGACGCGCTCGTCGATGCCGCGCGTAACGGCAAGGAGGTCACTGCGGTGATCGAATTGCGCGCCCGGTTCGATGAGGAGTCCAACCTGCAGATGGCCAGCCGCCTGCAGGCCGCCGGTGCGGTGGTGATCTACGGCGTGGTCGGCTTCAAGACCCACGCCAAGATGATGCTGATCCTGCGCCGTGAGCAGGGTGACATCGTTCGATACGCCCACCTGGGTACGGGCAACTACCACGCAGGCAACGCCCGTCTGTACACCGACTACAGCATGCTGACCTCCGACGCCGCGCTGACCGAAGACGTGGGCCGGCTGTTCAGCCAACTGATCGGCATGGGCAAGACGCTGCGCATGAAGAAGCTGCTGCACGCGCCGTTCACCCTGAAGAAAGGCATGCTGGACATGATTGCCCGGGAGACCCAGTTCGCCCTGGACGGTAAACCCGCGCACATCATTGCCAAATTCAACTCGCTGACCGACGCCAAGATCATCAAGGCGCTGTACAAGGCCAGCCAGTCAGGGGTGCGGATCGATCTGGTGGTGCGCGGCATGTGCTGCCTGCGCCCTGGCATCGCCGGGGTGTCGCACAACATTCAGGTGCGCTCGATCATCGGACGCTTCCTGGAGCACACGCGGGTGTTCTACTTCCTCAATGGCGGGGAAGAGCAGATTTATCTGTCCAGCGCCGACTGGATGGAGCGCAACCTCGACAAGCGTGTCGAGACCTGCTTCCCGGTGGAGGGCAAGAAACTGCTGCTGCGGGTCAAGAAAGAGCTGGAAAGCTATCTCACCGACAACACCCATGCGTGGATTCTGCAGCCAGATGGCCGCTACGTGCGCAGCACGCCTACCGGCAACCAGAACTCGCGCAATGCCCAGGCGACTCTGCTGGAGCGCCTGAGCAACCCGGTCCTCAACGTACGCTGAGGACGAAGCCGACCCGGGTCAGCCACTCTGCCTCATTGGCAAAGTCGGCCTGGGTCAGTGGGTGCTGTTCCAGCCAACCCTCCGGGAAGATCACGTCGAGGCTGTTGGCACCGGCCTGCAGCGTTACGGTCGGCATCTTCTGTGTGCCGCGGATGTGATGGAAGAGGATGGCGAAGCGCAGCAGCACGCACAGGCGGATCAGCTGTACGCTTTCGTCGGCGAAGTCGGCAAAGCGATCCTTGGGGATGTTGCGGCGATGGCCGCGTACCAGCAGCGCCATCATCTGCTGATCTTCGCGGGAGAAACCGGCGAGGTCGGAGTGCTCGATCAGGTACGCGCCGTGCTTGTGGTAGTGGTAGTGGGCGATGTCCAGGCCCACTTCATGCACCTTGGCCGCCCAGCCGAGCAGGTCCCGCCAGTTGCCCTCTTCGAGCTGCCATGCCGCCGCGACCTGATCGAACGCATGCAAGGCCTTGCGCTCGACCCGCGCCGCCTGGCCCTGGTCCACGTGGTAGCGCTCCATCAATGAATTGAGGGTGCGTTCGCGCACGTCTTCATGGTGATGGCGGCCCAGCAGATCGAACAGCACGCCTTCGCGCAGGGCACCGTCGCAGTGCTCCATGCGCGCCAGCTCCAAGGCGTCGAAGATGGCTTCGAGAATCGCCAGGCCGGCGGGGAAGATCGCGCGGCGGTCGGGCTTGACCCCGTCGAAGTCGATCTTGTCGGTGTCGCCCATCTTGAACAGCTTGCGCTTGAGCCAGGCCAGGCCTTCGGCATTCACCTCACCATTGCCCAGACCACCGGCCTTGATCGCGGTGCCGATGGCGCGGATGGTCCCGGACGAGCCGATGGCTTGATCCCAGGTCAGGCGATGCAGGGCATTTTCGATGCTCATCAGCTCGAGGCGTGCGGCGGTGTAGGCCTGCGCGTAACGTGCCGGGGTGATCTTGCCGTCGCGGAAATAGCGCTGGGTGAAGCTCACGCAGCCCATCTGCAGGCTTTCACGCAGCAACGGCTCGAAACGCTGGCCAATGATGAACTCGGTGCTGCCACCGCCGATGTCGGCGACCAGGCGCTTGCCGGGGGTGTCGGCGAGGGTGTGCGAGACGCCCAGGTAGATGAGGCGGGCCTCTTCGCGCCCGGAAATCACCTCCACCGGGTGGCCGAGAATGGCCTCGGCGCGCTGGATGAACACGGCGCGATTGCGGGCTTCGCGCAGGGCGTTGGTGCCGACGATGCGCACCGAGCCCGTGGGCATGCCCTGGATCAGCTGGGCGAAGCGCTTGAGGCACTCCAGGCCGCGGTCCATGGCTTCTTCACTGAGCAGGCGATCTTCACTGATGCCGGCGGCGAGCTGCACTTTTTCGCCCAGGCGCTCGAGAATACGGATTTCGGTGTGATGAGCCTTGGCCACTACCATGTGAAAACTGTTGGAGCCCAGGTCGATGGCGGCGATCAACGACAGGCTCTTCGCGTTTGTATGCGGCATGATCAGGAAATTCTCGGTCGATAACCCGGCAATCGTGACACGATCGTTGGCCGTCGCCAACGCGCGAGACACCGGGGCTTGATGCAGGACAACGGCCAAAGGGCCGTGGGGCCGTTCATCACCTTAGCTGCCGGGCGGTGGATGCGCCCATGGGCAGGGGGTCGAACGGACAATAGGTCAGGGCTGTGACACTCCTGTGACTGATTCGATTCGTCGGCTCTTGCCCAATCATAGTGACAGTCAATCGGCCGTCGCTTCCTGTAAAACGTGGGGCCAGCTATGATGGCCCACGATTTTGCCTTATGACCTGGAGATATCCATGAGCAGCGATCTTATCAAACACGTCACCGATGCCACGTTCGAGGCCGAAGTCCTGAAGTCCGAATTGCCAGTGCTGGTCGACTACTGGGCTGAATGGTGCGGCCCATGCAAGATGATCGCGCCCGTGCTGGACGACATCGCCGCCACCTACGATGGCAAGCTGGTCATCGCCAAGCTGAACATCGATGAAAACCAGGACACGCCCGTCAAGCACGGCGTACGCGGCATTCCGACCCTGATGCTGTTCAAGGGCGGCAACGTCGAAGCGACCAAGGTCGGCGCACTGTCCAAATCGCAGCTCCAGGCCTTCCTCGACGCGAATCTGTGATGCAGCAAAAGGCCCCGGAATCCCGGGGCTTTTCTTTTTAAGTCCCCTAGACGCCGAAAAAAGCAAGTGTTACATTCGGCCTCGCACTGCTTCTCCAGTGCCCCCTGCACGCCGTCGCCGACGCACTCCCAATTCGAATCAGTACGCGATCCTGTCGCCAATCTTGCGGCGCGGCTTCATTAAGCCAGAAGCTTAATTCCCCCCCTTCTTACATGATTACGTCACTCCCTTTATGAATCTGACAGAACTCAAGCAAAAGCCGATTACCGATCTGCTGGAAATGGTCGAGCAGATGGGCATCGAAAACATGGCCCGTTCGCGCAAACAGGACGTGATTTTCGCCCTGTTGAAAAAACACGCGAAAAGCGGCGAAGAGATCTCGGGTGACGGCGTGCTGGAGATTCTCCAGGATGGATTCGGTTTCCTGCGTTCGGCAGACGCGTCCTACCTGGCCGGCCCTGACGACATCTACGTCTCGCCCAGCCAGATTCGCCGCTTCAACTTGCGCACCGGTGACACCATCGTTGGCAAGATTCGCCCGCCGAAGGAAGGTGAGCGTTACTTCGCACTTCTGAAGGTCGATACCATCAACTTCGACCGCCCGGAAAATGCCAAGAACAAGATTCTGTTCGAGAACCTGACCCCTCTGTTCGCGAACAAGCGCTTGAAAATGGAAGCGGGCAACGGTTCCACCGAAGACCTGACCGGCCGCGTGATCGACCTCTGCGCCCCGATCGGCAAAGGCCAGCGTGGCCTGATCGTCGCCCCGCCCAAGGCCGGCAAGACCATCATGCTGCAGAACATTGCGGCCAACATCTCGCGCAACAACCCTGAGTGCCATCTGATCGTTCTGCTGATCGACGAGCGCCCGGAAGAAGTGACCGAGATGCAGCGCACCGTGCGCGGCGAAGTGGTCGCTTCCACCTTCGATGAGCCGCCAACCCGCCACGTGCAGGTTGCCGAAATGGTCATCGAGAAGGCCAAGCGCCTGGTCGAGCACAAGAAGGACGTGGTCATTCTGCTCGACTCCATCACCCGTCTGGCGCGTGCCTACAACACCGTGATTCCAAGCTCCGGCAAGGTGCTCACCGGCGGTGTCGACGCCCATGCCCTGGAGAAGCCGAAGCGTTTCTTCGGCGCGGCGCGCAACATCGAAGAAGGTGGCTCGCTGACCATCATCGCCACCGCGCTGGTCGAAACCGGCTCGAAGATGGATGAAGTGATCTACGAAGAGTTCAAGGGTACCGGCAACATGGAACTGCCCCTGGACCGTCGTATCGCCGAGAAACGTGTGTTCCCGGCCATCAACATCAACCGTTCCGGCACCCGCCGTGAAGAGTTGCTGACCGCCGACGACGAACTGCAGCGCATGTGGATCCTGCGCAAGCTGCTGCACCCGATGGATGAAATCGCCGCCATCGAGTTCCTGATCGACAAGCTCAAGCAGACCAAGACCAACGACGAGTTCTTCCTGTCGATGAAGCGCAAGTAACATCCGCTGTCTGAAAAAAGCGCCCGTAAGGGCGTTTTTTTTGTCTATTAGTGTTTGCATCCGGATCGATGTTTGCGCGGCTGATCACGTTGCGCCCTCAGGGAACGCTGTACACCAGGTAAGGTTTTTTTCATGCACACGTTTGGCAAACGCCGTGATATCGACGGATTACGGGCGCTGGCGGTCATCCCCGTCGTACTGTTTCATTTTGGATTCGATGCATTCAGCGGCGGTTTCGTCGGGGTGGACGTGTTCTTCGTCATCTCGGGGTTTCTGATCACCTCGATTCTGCTGCGCGACATCAGCGCAGGGCGCTTCAGTTTCGTCGACTTCTGGGCACGTCGCGCGCGTCGCATCATTCCAGCCCTGAGCGTGGTCATTCTGGCGACGCTGGCGCTGGGTTGGCTGTTGCTGACCGCAAAGGACTTCTCCGAGCTGGGTCGCACCGTGCGGTACCAGTCGCTGTTCGTCTCCAACCTCCTGTTCATGCGCGAGCACGGCTACTTCGAGCCAGCCTCGGATCTCAAGCCCTTGCTGCACACGTGGTCACTGGCGGTCGAAGAGCAGTACTACATCCTGTTTCCGCTGATCATGGTGGTGATGGTCCGCTTTTTCCGGCACTGGCGCTGGCTGCTGCTGGGCGTGTTGCTGGTTTCATTCGGCCTCAACCTTGCCTGCGTCGAGCACAAGCCGGCATTCACCTTCTTTTCGCTGCCCACTCGCGCCTGGGAGCTGCTGTGCGGGGCCATGCTCGCTGTTCTGCCTGCGCCCAGGCGGGCCGTGCGCCCCTGGGTCTACCAGGCGGTCGGGCTCAGCGGCATGCTGGCGGTGCTTCTGGCTGTGTTCACGTTCGATCGGTCTACGCTGTTTCCCGGTTGGGCGGCCCTGCTGCCGGTGCTGGGCACCACCGCACTGATCTGGTCCGGTGCGCAGGGCCCAGGCCCGGCGGCGCGGCTGCTGAGCCTCAAGCCGCTGGTCTGGGTTGGGCTGCTCTCCTATTCGCTGTATCTGTGGCACTGGCCGGTCTACGTGTATGCCAATACCCTTTCCATCGACGGCATCCAGCCGCTCGAGGCAGTGGGCTGGATGGGCCTGGCACTGACCATGGCCTGGCTGAGCCTGCGGTATGTCGAATTGCCGTTTCGAGAAAAACGTCTGCTGGCAGGGCGTACGGCCATATTGGCAGGCGGCTTGGCGGTCATCGTCGTGCTGGTGACGCTCGGTTCGGCGATTCGCTCCGCCGATGGCGTGCCGGGTCGGCTGAGCGGCAAGGCGCTGGAGTACGCGCAGGCCCGTGAATGGCGAGCCGGGCAAATGAACTGCATGACCGTGATGCCCAGCAGCTCGATAGACGAGGCTTGCCTGATCGGCGCAGAACACGCCAAGCCGCCGACCCAGGTGTTTTGGGGTGACAGCCATGCCGCGGCCCTGATGCCGGCCATCGAGCGCAATGTCCGCGATGAAGGGCGGTCTGTGTGGCTGTTCAGCATGGGCGGCTGCCCACCGATTCTGAGCGATGAGCTGCGTGCGCATTGCAAGGATTTCAATCAGCAGGCCATGGACAGGATACTCAGCCTCGGCATCCGCGACGTCGTGCTGGCGTCCAACTGGAGCCTGTACGTCTACGGGCGCGAGGACGGCGACAGAAAGCTCTTGCTCAGCGCCCGCGACGACACCGCCCAGGCTGAGCAGCGCATGGCCGCCGCCATCCAGGCACGGGTGGCGGCATTGCGAGAGGCCGGGGTCGAGGTCTGGCTGTTCAAGGAAGTGCCGCTGCAAGGCAAGGGCGTCATCAATCGTCTGACCAGCCTGGCGCGGGTCGGGCGTTCGGCCGATGGCTTGGGGCGCCCGCTGCAGGAGCACCTGACGCGGCAACGGTTCATCGCCAGCGTGTTCGCCTCCCTGAGCGAAGCCGATCCGGGTGTGCACGTCATTGATCCGGCACCGCTGATGTGCACCGATGGCGTCTGCAACATAGCGGTGCAAGGAGCGCTGCAGTACAAGGACGAAGATCACCTCTCCGATGCGGGCGGCGCACGGCTCAGCCCGCTGTTTGCGCCCGTGTTGCTGGGCACGAGCCACCCCTAGGTGATGTCACGCGCTGGCGGGCTGCTGTTTGCCCGTCAGAGCGGGTAGGATGTACGCCTATTTTCTAACTGGCATGGTCGATGAAATTCAAGGATCTTCGGGATTTCGTGCAGCAGCTTGAGCAGCGCGGAGAGTTGAAACGCATTCAGGTGCCCATCTCGCCGGTGCTTGAAATGACCGAAGTGTGCGACCGCACCCTGCGCGCAAAAGGCCCGGCGTTGCTCTTCGAAAAGCCCACCGGCTTCGATATCCCGGTGCTGGGCAACCTGTTCGGCACGCCCGAGCGGGTCGCCATGGGCATGGGCGCCGAATCGGTGAGTGAGCTGCGCGAGATCGGCAAGCTGCTGGCGTTTCTCAAGGAGCCCGAGCCGCCCAAGGGGCTGCGCGATGCGTGGTCCAAGCTGCCGATCTTCAAGAAGATCATTGCCATGGCGCCCAAGGTGGTCAAGGACGCGCCTTGCCAGGAGATCGTCGTGGAAGGTGACGACGTCGACCTTGCCAGCCTGCCCGTGCAGCATTGCTGGCCGGGCGACGTAGCGCCGCTGATCACCTGGGGCCTGACGGTCACCAAGGGGCCGAACAAGGAGCGTCAGAACCTGGGGATCTACCGTCAGCAGGTGATCGGCCGCAACAAGGTCATCATGCGCTGGCTGAGCCATCGCGGCGGCGCCCTGGATTACCGTGACTGGTGCGACAAGCACCCGGGCCAGCCTTTCCCCGTGGCCGTGGCCCTTGGCGCCGACCCTGCGACCATCCTGGGTGCGGTCACGCCGGTTCCCGACAGCCTGTCCGAATACGCCTTCGCCGGCCTGCTGCGTGGCAACCGCACCGAGTTGGTGAAGTGTCGCGGCAACGACCTGCAGGTGCCGGCCACTGCCGAGATCGTCCTGGAAGGGGTGATTCATCCGGGCGAAATGGCCGATGAAGGGCCCTACGGCGATCACACCGGCTACTACAACGAAGTCGACAAGTTTCCGGTGTTCACGGTGCAGCGCATCACCCACCGGATCAAACCCATCTACCACAGCACCTACACCGGGCGGCCGCCGGATGAGCCGGCGATTCTCGGGGTGGCGCTGAACGAAGTGTTCGTGCCGATCCTGCAGAAGCAGTTCCCGGAGATCGTCGATTTCTATCTTCCGCCTGAAGGTTGCTCTTACCGCATGGCGGTGGTGACCATCAAGAAGCAGTACCCGGGGCATGCCAAGCGCGTGATGTTGGGTGTCTGGTCGTTCCTGCGACAGTTCATGTACACCAAGTTCGTTATCGTCACCGACGACGACATCAACGCCCGTGACTGGAATGATGTCATCTGGGCCATCACCACGCGCATGGACCCCAAGCGTGATACGGTGCTGATCGACAATACCCCGATCGACTACCTCGACTTCGCGTCGCCGGTCTCGGGGTTGGGATCGAAAATGGGCCTGGATGCCACGCACAAGTGGCCGGGCGAAACCACGCGTGAATGGGGGCGGGCCATCGTCAAGGACGAGGCCGTCACCCGACGTATCGATGAGCTGTGGGATCAGTTGGGAATAGAGTGATGCAGGTGACCTTGCAGCCTTCCGGGGCGGTGCTTTCGCTCGAGCCCGGGGAACGGATTCTGGATGCAGCGCGGCGCCTGGGCTATGACTGCCCGAGCAGCTGCCGCAATGGCAATTGCCATGTGTGTGGGGCGTTGCTGGTCGAGGGGCGGGTGCGCCAGGACGGCGAGGTCCGTGATCACGGCGAGCTGTTCACCTGCATCGCGCAACCGCTCGAAGACTGCGTGCTGCTGTGGGACGGCGTGCTGGCGCTGGGTGAGCTGCCCGTGCGCACGCTGGCCTGCACCCTTACCGAGTGTGTCGAGGTCGGCGGCGACGTGTGGCGTGTGCGCCTGCGTGCACCGGCGGGCAAGGGGGTGCGCTACCACGCTGGCCAGTACCTGATGATCGAACGTGAAGGGGCGAGCAAGGCGGCATTTTCGCTGGCCTCGGCGCCCCATGGCGGGCGCGACCTGGAGTTGCACATATTGGCGCGCGAAGCGGGCGCACGGCTGCTGATCGAACAGTTGCAGCGTGACCGCATGGCACGCATCGAGATGCCCTTTGGCGACGCGCACCTGGCCGAGCTGCCTGAGGGGCCGCTGGTGCTGATCGCCGCCGGAACCGGCATGGCGCAGATGCACAGCCTGCTCGAACACTGCCGGGCGCAGGACTTCAACTACCCGGTGCACCTGTACTGGGGCGTACGCCGGCCCGACGATTTCTACGAGATCGAGCATTGGGACGAGTGGGCACAACGGCCCAACCTGTTTCTGCACAAGGTGGTCAGCGACGCGTGTGGCTGGGAAGGGCGCTGCGGGCTGCTGCACACCGCCGTTTGCGAAGACATTGCCGAACTGGCAGACGTGCACGTCTATGCCAGCGGCTCCCCAGCCATGGTCTATGCCACTCTCGATGCGCTGGTCGAGGCGGGGATGGACGCGCATCAGATGCGCGCCGACGTCTTCGCCTACGCCCCTCGCCCCTGATCACCACGCGCACGCCTCACACCCGAGGCGTGCGCGCATGAAAGTTCCCGTTTTCTGCCGTACGGTGAATCCGCTGCCGCATCACTGAGTTAGAGTTACAAGCTTCTGTGGTTTATGAGAAGCAATGGCGGCGCATCATGTTGGCAAGTGAACCCGATCGTTGGACAGTGGCTTACCCACCGCGGCTCGATTTCGGCCAGCAACTGACCGAAGAGCAGTTGCACCATTCCATGCGCAGTACCCTCTCGCGGCATACCGGCGGGCCGGTCTGGCTGTTCGCCTATGGCTCGCTGATCTGGCGGCCCGAATGCACTGCGCTGGAGCGCCAGCGGGCGCGGGTGCATGGCTATCATCGGGGCCTTTATTTGTGGTCTCACGAGCATCGCGGCACGCCGCAGACCCCGGGTCTGGTGTTTGGTCTGGACCGGGGTGGTTCATGCAGTGGCTTCGCTTACCGCCTGGACGATGGCAACCTGCAGGATTCGCTGATGGCGCTCTGGCGGCGCGAGATGCCGTACCCGGCCTATCGGCCCCACTGGCTCAACTGCCGTCTGCACGACGGTAGCAAGGTGCAGGCGCTGGGTTTCGTGCTGGAGCGGCATCTGCCGTGTTACGCCGGCAACCTGCCTGACACGCTGTTGGGTGAAATCCTCGCCTGCGCCAAAGGCCGCTTCGGCACTACCCGCGATTACGTCGAGCAGACCCTGCAGGCGCTGCGCACCTATCAGATGCCAGACCGCAACCTGGAGGCGCGCTTCAAGCGCTGCCACAGCCTGCGTCAGGGGTGATCCCTGCCGCCTGCGGCTGCAGCGGCAGATACTACCGCCTCGACGCCGGCGTGCTCGAGCAGCCAGGGTTTCGCAGTGCATGCATCTGCGCGCACTCTTTCTTTTGCATGCCTGGCCGATATCCCGGAGAGGGCGCCTGCGGGTTCGGTGATCGTGGCGGCGCCTGACGGGCGTTGCATCAGCCAGGCTTGGGTTTGCCCAAGGGGCTGGTAAGCTGCCCGCAATCTTTGTTGAGGAGCTGAGTCGTGAAAGCGTGGATCTTGATGGTGCTGGCCCTGACCCTGCCCCTGGCAGCGGTGGCCGAAGAAGAAGCCAAGGAAGGTGAGGCCAAGGTGTCGTACTACAGCCTGACGCCACCGTTCGTGGGTAACTATGCCCTCGACGGCAGCCCCAAGCTGCACGTTTACAAGGCCGACGTGGCCTTGCGCGTCACCGGTGCCGAGGCGGCCGCAGCCGTGAAGCTGCACGAGCCGCTGATTCGCAATCAGCTGGTGGCGCTGTTCACGCAACAGACCGTCGACAGCATGAGCAACGTCGAGTCCAAGGAGCGCCTGCGCCAAGAGGCCTTGAAACAGGTCCAGCAGGTGCTTGAGGCCGAAGAGGGCAAGCCGGTGGTCGAAGACCTGCTGTTCAACAACCTGATCGTTCAGTAATCACTCGCAGCGCGTGGGTGCGATCAGGTCGCCAGCGCCATGATGGCCGCCCACTGCTCATCGCTCACGGGCATGACTGACAGGCGGCTGCCCTTTTGCACCAGCGCCAGCTCCGCCAGCGCGCCTTGCTGTTTCAGCAGCCCCAGGCTCAACACGCTGCGAAACGTCCGTACGTGGGCAACATCCACGGCGCTCCAGGGATTTTTCTCCGGGCTGGCCTTGCTGTCGTGGTAGGGGCTGTCTGCGTCGAGCGCCGTTGGGTCGGGGTAGGCGGCGGCAGTGACCTGCGCAATGCCGGCGATACCTGGCGCCGGGCAGCTCGAGTGGTAGAAGAAGAAGGTGTCGCCTATGCTCATGGCCCGCATGAAGTTGCGCGCCTGATAGTTGCGAACGCCATCCCAACGGGCCTGGCCCAATCGGTTCAGCGCCTCGATCGAGAGCTCTTCGGGCTCGGACTTCATCAGCCAATGGGCCATGGCAACTGCTCCGGACAATAACGGTATAAAACTGTTTCATGAAACCGACCGCCGGTCGATAACAGTGTTTGCCTGGCGGCCCGGGTTAGCGGAAAATGCGCCCGATTTTAAAGCTAGCTGCCCCGTCGACGCCTGGCGCGACAGGGTAATTCTGTTTGCCTGGGGGGCAATCGATGAACAAACGCAAACTGGATCTGCTCTGGATCCTGGTCTTTATCTTCGGCCTTGGTGTAGTGACGACCGGTTATGCGCAAAGCCTGCTCGAGCGCAAGCTCGATGCCGCCTATCAAACCCCCGTGGTGCAAGTTCAGTCGCCCCGTTGAGCCAGGTTCCCGGCCTGTTCATCCGCGGCCAGGTACCACGCGCTGTCAGAAACCGTACCCAGTAGCGGCACATCCCAGCTGGCCTGCTTGAGTCGCTCGACCTTCTGGCATTCATGCGCCAGGCCCAACAGCAGCGGTTTTTTCCAGGTTGTGCGCCGCGACTGGTAGGCCAGGCTGCGGTCATAGAAGCCACCCCCCATCCCCAGTCGACCTCCCGACTCATCGAAGCCCACCAGCGGCAGCAGGATCAGGTCCAGCGCCCAGATGGCGCGCTGGCGTGTGCGGTTGACCACAGGCTCGGCAATGCCGAAGCGGTTGGGACGCAAGCGCTCGCCCTGCTCGAAGCGCTGAAACACCATGTGCGTGCGCGGCCAGGCATGCAGAACGGGCAGATAGGTGCGCTTGCCGCGGCGCTGGGCTTCGCGCAGCAGCCACTTCGGATCGATTTCACCGTCATTGGGCAAGTACAGCGCGATGTGCCGGGCGCGGCGGAACAGCGGATGCTGGGCCAGCTGGCGATACAGGCCGCGGGCGGCATCGCGCTGTTGCGCAGGCGTCAGCGCACGGCGCGCGTTACGCAGCAGGCGACGAAGCTGGGGACGGGTGAGCGGCGCGGTGTCGGTCATGGCACAGGCGGTCTCGAGCGTGCTGGCCGCCGTGGGCGGCCCAGACGAAACGCCCGCCAGAGAAGGCGGGCGACAGAATTCAGGCTCCCCGACAAGACCGCTATCGGTGTAGCCCTTGAACCCGAAAGTTCAAGGTGGAGATCACAGGAGGCGTTAAGGCTTTCCGTCGAGCGGACATGCACACCTGCCTCACGTGCAACCCCCGTGGTTAAGCGTATCGGCTCAGGGACATAACCGACTGGCGCATCCATCAGGGAGTGGCGCCAGTATACCTACCTCAGTCGATTTTGGTACCCGTGTCGTCGGACAAAGCCTGATCGACACGATCGAGCAGATTGCGTACCTGCTCGCGCGTTGCCCCTGCCGGCGCAGCATCCGGGGTTTCCTGACGATGCAGCAATTCGTGGGTGATGTTCAGTGCGGCCATGACCGCGATACGGTCGGCGCCGATCACTTTGCCGCTGCTGCGGATCTCGCGCATCTTGCCATCCAGGTAACGCGCCGCGCCCACCAGGTTGCTGCGCTCCTCGGGGGGGCAGATGATGGAGTAATCCTTGTCGAGGATCTGCACGGTGACACTGTTGGGTGAACTCATGAGTCTTGCTCCAGGGCCTTGAGGCGCACGATCATCGATTCGACCTTGCGCTTGGCGATCTCGTTCTTTTCGATGAGGTGGGTGCGCTCCTCACGCCAGGATTTTTCCTGCGCCATTAGGAGTGCATTTCGCCGTTTTAGTTGCTCGACCCGCTCGATCAGTACTTCGAACCGGCTCATCAGCGCTTGCAGGTCGTTCTCTTGAGTGGGTTGCACTCGCTTCACTCCATGGTTGAGTCGCCCAACGATCACCTTTGGTGGCCTGCCGGACCGGCGTGCCGATGGTCTTGGCGCGTCTGCCGGTGCTAGGATACAAGGCTTCCATTCTAGACATCGCGCCGTCTGGCGCCTAGTTACCCATGCCCAATACCAATTCGCCTTATACCGCCTTCGCCAGCCTGCTTTCGAGCAACGGCCATCCCGTTTCCCCGGCCGAGCTGCACGGCCTGCTGCTGGGGCGCTGCTGCGCCAATGCCGGCTTCGAGGCCGAAGCCTGGCTGGCAGACGCCGCCCAACTGCTCGAAACCGAACCGGCAGACGGCGTGCGCAATGCCTTGCTTGGCCTGCAGGAAATGGTCAAGGGGGAGCTGACCGGCGAAGACATCGCCATCGTCCTGCTCCTGCCCAGCGACGATGCGCCGTTGCTGGAACGCGCCGTGGCACTCGGCCAATGGTGCCAGGGTTTCCTCGCCGGCTTCGGTCAGAATTCCGGTGGCCTGGACCTGAGCACCGACGCCAAGGAAGTGCTGCAGGACCTGGTCGCGATCTCCCAGGTGCAGGAAGCGCTGGAAGAGTCCGAAGACGGCGAGAGCGATTACATGGAGGTCATGGAGTACCTGCGCGTGGCGCCACTGCTGCTGTTCACCGAGCTGGCCAAGCCGGCTGCGCCTGAGCCCAAGCCTTCGTTGCACTGATCAACCCTGGGGGTCGTTTTGCCCATGAGCCACATACCCAAGGCCGAATACGCCCGTCGGCGCAAGGCGCTGATGGCGCAGATGGTCCCCAACAGCATCGCCATCCTGCCGGCTGCCGCGCTGGCCATCCGCAACCGCGATGTCGAGCACGTGTATCGCCAGGACAGCGACTTTCAGTACCTCAGCGGCTTTCCCGAGCCTGAGGCGGTCATTGCCCTGATTCCCGGGCGTGAGCACGGCGAGTACGTGCTGTTCTGCCGTGAGCGCAACCCCGAACGCGAACAGTGGGACGGCCTGCGTGCCGGCCAGGAAGGTGCGGTGCGCCTGCACGGCGCCGATGACGCGTTCCCCATCAACGACATCGACGAGATCCTCCCGGGGCTGATCGAAGGCCGCGAGCGGGTCTACAGCGCCATGGGCAGCAACCCCGAGTTCGATCGCCGGCTGATGGACTGGATCAACGTCATCCGCTCCAAGGCGCGCCTGGGCGCGCAGCCGCCGAACGAGTTCGTTGCCCTGGATCATCTGCTGCACGACATGCGCCTGTATAAATCAGCCGCGGAAGTGAAGGTGATGCGCCTGGCCGCCGAGATCTCTGCCGGCGCGCACATCCGCGCCATGCAGGCCTGCCGCGCAGGCTTGCGCGAATACAGCCTGGAAGCCGAGCTGGACTACGCGTTCCGCCGTGGCGGCGCGAAGATGCCGGCCTATGGCTCCATCGTCGCCGCAGGTCGCAACGGCTGCATCCTGCACTATCAGGAAAACGACGCGCTGCTCAAGGACGGGGACCTGGTGCTGATCGACGCCGGCTGCGAAATCGACTGCTATGCCAGCGACATCACCCGCACCTTCCCGGTCAGCGGGCGCTTCTCGCCGGAACAGAAAGCGATCTACGAACTGGTGCTCAAGGCCCAGCACGCAGCTTTCGCTGAAATTGCCCCCGGCAAGCACTGGAACCACGCCCACGAGGCAACGGTGCGTGTCATCACCGAAGGCCTGGTCGAGCTGGGCCTGCTCAAGGGCGAGGTACAGGCATTGATCGACAGCGAGGCGTACCGCGCCTTCTACATGCACCGCGCCGGCCATTGGCTGGGCATGGACGTGCATGACGTCGGCGACTACAAGGTCGGCGGCCAGTGGCGCGTGCTGGAGCCGGGCATGGCGCTGACGGTCGAGCCAGGTATCTACATCGCCGCTGACAATGCCAGCGTGGCGAAGAAATGGCGCGGCATCGGCGTGCGCATCGAAGACGATGTGGTGGTCACCCGCAGCGGCTGCGAAATCCTCAGCGGCGGGGTGCCGAAGACGGTTGCCGAAATCGAGGCCTTGATGGCCAATGCCCGCGGAGAGGCTGCATGAAGCGGGTCAATCTGGCGATCATCGGCGGGGGTCTGGTCGGCGCCAGCCTGGCGCTGGCGCTGCAGGCCGGCGCCAAGGCGCGTGGCTGGAGCATCCTGCTGATCGAACCCTTCGCGCCCGGCGACAGCTTCCAGCCCAGCTACGACGCTCGCTCTTCGGCGTTGTCGTACGGCACGCAGCAGATCTATCAGCACCTGGGCCTGTGGGCACAGATCGAGACCCGCGCCGAACCCATCCGGCAGATCCAGGTCTCGGACCGCGGCCGCTTCGGCTCGACCCGCCTGGATGCGCAGGAAGAGGGCGTTCCGGCCCTGGGTTTCGTGGTGGAAAACGCCTGGCTCGGCCAGTGCCTGTGGCAGGCGCTGGACCCCGAGGTGGTGAGCTGGCGGTGCCCGGCCGAGGTCACCGCGCTGCACGCGATCGAGCAAGGCTACCGGCTGCGCCTGGACGATGACACCACCCTGGACTGTGACCTCGCCGTGCTGGCTGACGGTGGCCGCTCCGGCTTGCGCGAACAACTGGGCATCCACGTACGCAGCCGTCCTTATGAGCAAAGCGCGTTGATCGCCAACGTCTCACCCGGTCAGGGCCACGAGGGCCAGGCGTTCGAACGCTTTACCGAACAGGGCCCGATGGCCTTGCTGCCATTGCCCGACAACCGCTGCGCGCTGGTCTGGACCCGTCAGGGCATGGACGCACGGCGCCTGGCCGACCTCGACGAGCGCGCGTTCCTGCGTGAATTGCAGGCAGCCTTTGGCTATCGCCTGGGCGCGTTTCGTCAGGTCGGCGCGCGGCACCTGTATCCGCTGTCGCTGATCGAAGCGCAAGAACAGGTCCGCCCGCACCTGGTGGTACTGGGCAACGCCGCGCACAGCCTGCACCCGATTGCCGGGCAAGGCTTCAACCTGTCGCTGCGAGACGTCCAGGCCCTGGCCGACGCGCTGCTTGCCGGGCCCGCCGTGCCCGGCGATCTGGCCACCTTGCAGGGTTACCTGCACCGGCAACGTCTCGACCAGACCCTGACCGTGGGCTTTTCCGACCAGGTCACCCGCCTGTTCGGCAGCACCCGCGGCGCGCTGGCCACTGCGCGCAACCTCGGCCTGCTCGGGCTCGACCTGCTGCCACCGGCGAAAAGCTGGTTCGCCCGTCAGGCCATGGGGCTGGGCACGCGGCCTGAGCCGCGGGGCGGGGTATGAGCGATCCGCGCAAGCGTGCGCGTCGCGCGCGGATGCTGCGCTGGCTGCTGAATCTCTACCCGCCCTACCTGGGCGCGGGTGTGCGCGTGCTGTCGATCAGCCCGGACCTGCGGCACATCCAGGTGCGCATGAAGCTCACGCTGTGGAACCGCAACTATGTGGGCACGCAGTTTGGCGGCAGCCTGTATTCGATGGTCGATCCGTTCTACATGCTCTTGCTGATCGAGCAGTTGGGCAGCGAGTACATCGTCTGGGACAAGGCCGCCAGCATCGACTTCATCGCGCCTGGCAAAGGCACGGTGTACGCCGAGTTCGAGGTCGATGACGCCTTGCTCGACGACATCCGCCAACAGACCGCCGGGGGCAAGAAATGCCTGCCCAGGCTTCAGGTCGACATCCGTGACGAGGCCGGGGAACTGGTCGCGCGGGTCGACAAAACTCTTTATGTGCGGCTCAAGCCGCAAACAAGGCAGGCGTAAAGCATGGAAACCCGCGCAGATCTGGTGATTGTCGGTGCCGGCATGGTGGGCAGCGCCCTGGCCCTGGCACTGCGCCACAGCGGTTTGCAGGTGCTCTTGCTCGATGCCGGCCCATTGACAGTGGAGCCGTTCGCGGCCTCGGCGCCGTTCGAGCCACGGGTCAGCGCGCTGTCTGCGGCCAGCCAGCGCATCCTCGAGCGCCTGGGGGCCTGGGAGGGTATCGCGGCCCGGCGTGTGTCGCCCTATTCGGACATGCACGTGTGGGACGGCACCGGCACCGGCGAAATCCATTTCTCCGCCGCCAGCGTGCACGCCCATGTGCTCGGCCATATCGTTGAAAACCGTGTGGTTCAGGACGGTCTCATCGAGCGCCTGCAAGGCAGCGACATCGGGCTGTTGCCGGGTACGCGCCTGGAGCACCTGCGCCGCTCCGGCGATGACTGGCTGCTGACGCTGGCCGATGGTCAGCGCATACGCAGCCCCTTGGTGGTGGCCGCCGACGGCGCGCATTCGGCAGTGCGTCGGCTGACCGGCAGTGAAACCCGCGAGTGGGACTACCTGCACCACGCCATCGTCACCAGTGTGCGCTGCAGCCAGGGGCATCGGCGTACAGCCTGGCAGCGCTTCACCGATCACGGGCCGTTGGCGTTCCTGCCGCTTGAGCGCGACGGTGCGCAAGACTGGTGCTCGATCGTCTGGTCGATCACCCCGCAAGAGGCCGAGCGCGCCATGGCCCTGGACGATGCCAGCTTCTGCCTGGCGCTCGAGCACGCCTTCGAGGGGCGCCTGGGTGGCGTGCTGCACGCCGACCCGCGCGTCTGCGTGCCGCTGCGCCAGCGCCACGCCAAGCGCTATGTGGCCGAAGGCCTGGCGCTGATCGGCGATGCTGCGCACACCATTCACCCGTTGGCCGGGCAGGGCGTCAACCTGGGCTTTCTGGATGCAGCGGTGCTGGCCGAAGAGCTGCTGCACGCGCGTGAGCGCGGCGAGCGCCTGGCCGACCTGAAGGTGCTCAGCCGCTACGAGCGCCGGCGCATGCCGCACAATCTGGCGCTGATGGCGGCCATGGAAGGCTTCGAGCGATTGTTCCAGAACGATCGGCTGGCGCTGCGCTGGTTGCGCAATGCCGGCTTGAAGCTGGTCGAGCAAGTGCCCGATGCCAAGGCGCTGTTCGTGCGTCAGGCGCTTGGCCTGACCGGCGACCTGCCGGCTTTGGCCCGGGCTTGACCCTGGCGCGCAGCCCTTGCTGCGCCTCGGCAACATCCGGTAACTGCTCAGCGGGTGAGCTGGCGAATAAGAACCACTACCCTTTGCGCCTCTCATGTCCCGAGGAGCGCTTTCCATGTTGTCACGCAAGCCTGTCTGGGCCTTCCTGGCCCTCTCCCTGTTCGGCGGTACTGCCCAGGCAGCGGACGAGGTGGTGGTCTATTCCTCGCGCATCGACGAGCTGATCAAGCCGGTCTTCGATGCCTACACGGCCAAGACCGGCGTCAAGGTGAAGTTCATCACCGACAAGGAAGCGCCACTGATGCAGCGCATCAAGGCCGAAGGCCAGAACGGTGTGGCCGACCTGCTGCTCACGGTCGACGCCGGCAACCTCTGGCAGGCCGAGCAGATGGGCATTCTGCAACCGATCAAGTCCAGCGTCATCGACCAGAACATCCCTGCGCAATACCGCGCCTCGTCCCACGACTGGACCGGCCTGAGCCTGCGCGCGCGAACCATCGTCTACGCCACCGAGCGGGTCAAACCCGAGGAACTCAGCACCTACGAGGCGCTGGCCGATGAGCAATGGGAGGGGCGCCTGTGCCTGCGCACGGCCAAGAAAGTCTATAACCAGTCGCTGACCGCCACGCTGATCGAGACCCACGGCGAAGGCAAAACCGAAGAGATCGTCAAAGGCTGGGTCGACAACCTTTCCACCGACGTGTTCTCGGACGACAACGCGGTGCTGCAAGCCATCGCTGCCGGGCAGTGCGATGTCGGTGTGGTCAACACCTACTACTTCGGGCGCATGCACAAGGCTGACCCGAAGCTGCCGCTCAAGCTGTTCTGGCCCAACCAGGGCGACCGTGGCGTACACGTCAACCTGTCCGGCATCGGCCTGACCAAACATGCCCCACACCCGCAAGCGGCCACCCGCCTGGTGGAATGGATGACCGGTGAAGAGGCGCAGAAACTGTTCGCCGACCTGAACCAGGAATTCCCGGCCAACCCCAAGGTGAAGCCGTCTGACGAAGTGGCGGCCTGGGGCAGCTTCAAGGCCGACAGCATCCCGGTCGAGGTGGCCGGCAAGCGCCAGGCCGAAGCGATCCGGCTGATGGACCGCGCAGGCTGGAACTGAGGCGAGGGCTGGATGCGCCGCGCATATGTCTGCGACCGCGGACCCGTTGCAGGCGCGACTGTAGGAGCGGCTTCAGCCGCGATGGGCGGCATAGCCGCCCTAGCGCTGCGACCTTTTATCTACATGAAGTCATGGGCGCCTGCATAACGCCGGCTACTCCGACCACCGCCGCAATACCATCCTCACAAAACAACCCATAACGTCTTGATTCAACCAAGATTCGCAAAAGCGCCCTGTCCAGCGCTCCAGTCAGTCGCAAAGCCGCCCTGATACCCGCAGCGCAGATTCAACGACACGCCCCTGGCGGCGTGAACAACAGCCCAAACGATACCGAGAGCCCTGCTGTGTCCCATGCCCCACAACGCCGCTGGTACGTGCCTGTCGGCCTCTGCGCTGCCCTGGTGCTGCTGCCGCTGAGCGTACTGGCTTTGTCATGGCAGAGCATCGACCTGCAAATCTGGTCGCACCTGCTCGACACGCAGATGAGCCGCCTGCTGGGCAATACGCTGACGCTGGTGCTGGGCGTAGGCGCTGGCGTGCTGCTTCTGGGGGTCAGCCTGGCCTGGCTGACCAGCCTCTGCGAATTCCCCGGGCGGCGCTGGCTGGATTGGGCGCTGATGCTGCCGTTCGCCATTCCGGCTTATGTCCTGGCGTTCGTCTTCGTCGGCCTGCTGGACTTCGCCGGCCCCGTGCAAAGTGCGCTGCGGGAAGTGTTCGGGCCCATGCGCCTGCCGCGGGTGCGCTCCACCGGCGGGGTCATCGTGGTACTGGTGCTGGTGTTCTATCCCTATGTCTACCTGCTCGCACGCAGCGCCTTTCTGGCGCAAGGGCGGGGCCTCATGGAGGCCGCGCGCGTGCTCGGCCTGTCGCCGCTGCAGGCGTTCTGGCGAGTCGCGCTGCCCATGGCGCGGCCGGCGATCGGTGCAGGTATCGCCCTGGCCCTGATGGAAACCCTGGCAGATTTCGGCGCGGTGGCGGTGTTCAACTTCGACACCTTCACCACAGCGATCTACAAGACCTGGTACGGCTTCTTCAGCCTGTCCAGCGCAGCCCAGCTGGCCAGCTTGCTGCTGCTGTTCGTCATGCTCGTGCTGTATGGCGAGCGGCGGGCGCGGGGCGCTGCGCG
>NZ_DAMCCR010000059.1:0-27760 GCF_032058845.1 Pseudomonas sp.
AAGTGGTGGGTGATGACGGGATCGAACCGCCGACCCTCTGCTTGTAAGGCAGATGCTCTCCCAGCTGAGCTAATCACCCTTTCGTCTCGGTGTGGCGCGCATTCTACGGACGAGGCCCTACCCTGGCAAGCACTTTTTTCAAAAAATTTTTCAGGCCTTTCAATGACCTAGCGTGTCTGTTGTTTCGCGTCGTTCAAGCGTGGCTGATAGCGCTCTGACAGGGCTGGTCTGTGCCGGTCCATAAGAGAATAATGCCCGCCTCATGCATTAAGGAGAGTTACCCCCTCATGTGGTTCAAGAACCTGCTGACCTATCGCCTGACCCAGGATGTTGCTTTCGAGCCTGAAGCGCTGGAGGCCGCGCTGGCCAGCAAGCCGGCCCGCCCCTGCGCCAGCCAGGAGCTGACCACCTATGGCTTCGTCGCCCCGTTCGGCAAAGGAGAAGATGCCCCGCTCGTGCATGTCAGTGGTGAATTCCTGCTGATCGCCGCGCGCAAGGAAGAACGCATTCTGCCCAGCAGCGTGGTCAACGATGCGGTCAAGGAGAAAGTCGAAGAGATCGAGACCGAGCAGATGCGCAAGGTCTACAAGAAGGAACGCGACCAGATAAAGGACGAGATCGTCCAGGCCTTCCTGCCGCGTGCTTTCATTCGTCGCGCCATGATCTTCGCCGCCATCGCCCCGCGCCTGGGCCTGGTACTGGTCAACTCGGCCAGCGCCAAGCGCGCCGAAGACCTGCTCTCGACCCTGCGCGAAGTGATGGGCTCGCTGCCGGTGCGCCCGGTGACCGTGAAGATCGCCCCCAGTGCGACACTCACCGACTGGGTCAAGACCCAGCAGCCGGCTGCGGACTTCATCATTCAGGACGAGTGCGAGCTGCGCGACACTCATGAAGATGGCGGCACCGTGCGCTGCAAGCGCCAGGACCTGGCCAGCGAAGAAATCCAGCTGCACCTGAGCACTGGCAAGGTGGTCACCCAGCTGGCGTTGGGCTGGCAGGAAAAGCTGTCGTTCGTGCTCGACGATAAAACCGTCATCAAGCGCCTGAAGTTCGAAGAGCTGCTGCAGGAGCAGGCCGAACAGGACGGCGGCGAAGAGGCCGCGCAACAGTTCGATGCCAGCTTCCAGCTGATGATGATGACCTTTACCGAGTTCCTTCCGGCCCTGTTCGAAGCCCTGGGCGGCGAAGACATCCCGCAGGGCGTCTGACCGCCCTGACACCGTGCAGGGCGTGGCAAGTCCAGACCGCCCTGCCCTGTGCTCTACGCCACGCTTCTTTATAACGCGATAACAACAAGGACCGTCCCCATGCGTGCACTCGCCGCCTTGAGCCGCTTCGTCGGTAACACCTTTGCCTTGTGGGTGCTGGTGTTCGCCTGCCTGGCCTTTCTTCAGCCGCACTGGTTCCTCGGCCTCAAAGGCGCGATCGTGCCGCTGCTGGGCCTGGTGATGTTCGGCATGGGCCTGACCCTCAAGCTCGATGACTTCGCCGCGCTGGCCCGACAGCCCTGGCGCGTGCTGCTGGGGGTGGTCGCCCACTTCGTGATCATGCCGGGCATGGCCTGGTTGCTGTGTCAGCTGTTTCACCTGCCGCCGGAAATTGCCGTGGGCGTGATTCTGGTCGGCTGCTGCCCAAGTGGCACGGCGTCGAACGTGATGGTCTGGCTGTCCAAGGGTGACCTTGCCCTGGCCGTGGCCATCGCGGCGGTAACCACCTTGCTGGCGCCGCTGCTGACGCCAGCACTGATCTGGCTGCTGGCCTCGGCCTGGCTGCCGGTCTCGTTCATGGACATGTTCTGGTCGATCCTGCAGTTGGTCATGTTGCCGATCGTGCTCGGCGTGCTGGCCCAGCGCTTGCTGGGCAGCAAGGTGCATGCGGCGGTGCAGGTACTGCCGCTGGTGTCGGTGGTGAGCATCGTGCTGATCGTGTGTGCCGTGGTCGCGGCCAGCCAGGCGAAAATTGCCGAGTCCGGTCTGCTGATCATGGCGGTGGTGATCCTGCACAACAGCTTTGGCTTCCTGCTTGGCTACCTCACCGGCAAGTTGTGCAAGCTGCCGCTGGCTCAGCGCAAGTCGCTGGCGCTGGAAGTCGGCATGCAGAATTCCGGGCTGGGCGCGGCACTGGCGGCGGCGCATTTCTCGCCACTGGCTGCGGTGCCGAGCGCGCTGTTCAGCGTGTGGCACAACATTTCCGGGGCGTTGCTCTCCACGTGGTTCCGCAAGCTCGAAGACCCCGCCGTAACCGGCCCTGAGGCTTCAGACCGGCAATAGAGGGTTGCTCAGGTGTTCGAGGGTGGGCAGGATATGCCCACAGTTGAGGACGACCTCACGACGCCTGGCGTGATCATTCGGGGACGGCCCCATCCTCTGGCCCAGTGCTGGAAGGCGTGATACCCAAGGCAGGCTGCATTGAAACCCACCTGCCCTGTGTCTCAAGATCTTTCAGCCTGAGCCTCACGTAGATGGAGACACCCATGTCCTGGATCATCCTGTTCTGCGCCGGTCTGTTCGAGATCGGCTGGGCCGTCGGCCTGAAGTACACCGACGGGTTCACCCGCCCCCTGCCCACTGCACTGACCATCGGCGCCATGATCGTCAGCATCGGTCTGCTGGGCATGGCCGTGAAAGAGCTGCCGCTGGGCACCGCCTATGCGGTGTGGACCGGCGTTGGCGCGGTCGGCACCGTAATCGCCGGCATCCTGCTGTTCGGCGAATCCATGGCACCTATCCGGATCGCCAGCGTGGTGTTGATCGTGGCGGGCCTGATCGGGTTGAAGGTCAGCGCGAGCTGACCCTCAGCGATTTCCTCTAGCGACGGTCGCCGCGCAATGCGGCGACTCGCTGACGCAACATGTCCGGTTGCGCGGCGTCTACGGCGACAGCCTCCCCGGCCACCACCGTCACTCGCGACCAGAACCGCTTGAACAGACCCTTGCCCGGATCGCGGCTGAAGAAACTTCCCCACAACCCCTGCAGCGCCAGCGGAATCACCGGTACGGGCGTTTCCCGGAGGATGCGCTTGACGCCACTCTTGAACACATCGATTTCGCCGTCTGCGGTCAGCTTGCCCTCAGGGAAGATGCACACCAGCTCGCCGTCTCGCAGGGACTGGGCAATGCGCGCGAACGCTTGCTCGTAGATCACCGCATCCTCGCCGCGCCCGGCGATCGGAATGGCACCGGCCGTGCGGAAGATGAAGTTGAGCAGCGGAATGCGGAAGATCTTGTAGTACATGACGAAGCGGATCGGCCGACGAATCGCGCCGCTCAGCAGCAGCGCATCCACATAGGAAATGTGGTTGCACACCAGCAAGGCCGCCCCCTCCTCTGGGATGTGCGCCAGCGCACGGTGCTCGACCCGGTACATCGAGTGACTGAGCAGCCAGATGAGAAAGCGCATGGTGAATTCGGGCACGATGCGGAAGATGTATGCGTTCACCGCAATGTTGAGCAGCGACACCACCAGGAACAGCTGGGGAATGCTCAGTTCGGCCAGGCTCAGGAGCACGATGGTCAACAGTGCAGACACCACCATGAACAATGCGTTGAGGATGTTGTTGGCTGCAATCACTCGTGCACGCTGATCTTCCGGCGTGCGCGCCTGAATAAGGGCGTACAGCGGCACGATGTAGAAGCCACCGAACACGCCCAACCCCACGATCGACAGCATGATCCACCAGGCCTTGCTCAAGCCCAGCAGCGCCAGCCAGTCATAGGGCACATCACGTGGCGGCACATCACCCGAGTGCCACCACCAGAGCAAGCCGAACAGCGTCAGGCCGAACGAGCCAAACGGTACCAGGCCGATCTCCACCTTGCGCCCGCTGAGGCGTTCACACAGCAGCGAGCCCACGGCGATGCCCACCGAGAACAGCGTCAGCACGAGCGTGACCACGGTCTCGTCGCCGTGCAGCCAGTCCTTGGCGTAGGCCGGAATCTGCGTGAGGTAGATGGCGCCCACGAACCAGAACCACGAGTTGCCGACGATCGAGCGCGACACTGCTGGCGTCTGCCCCAGGCCCAGGCGCAGGGTCAACCAGCTCTGCTTGAAGATGTTCCAGTCCAGCACCATCTGCGGCGCCGCGGCCGCCGCGCGCGGAATCCAGCGACTGGCCAGGTAACCCAACACCGCCGTGCCGACGATGGCGCCGGCCACCACGCTGGCGTAGTCGCTGGACGACATCATGATGCCGGCACCGATGGTGCCGGCCAGGATCGCCAGAAACGTGCCCATTTCCACCAGACCATTACCGCCGACCAGTTCGTCATCGCGCAGTGTCTGCGGCAGTATCGAATATTTCACCGGCCCGAACAGCGCCGAGTGGGTGCCCATGGCGAACAGGGTCAGCAGCATCAGCTCCAGATGGCTGGTGACAAAGCCCACCGCACCAATGGCCATGATCACGATCTCGGCCAGCTTGATCGCCCGGATCAGCGCATCCTTGGCGAACTTCTCGCCAAACTGCCCGGCCAGCGCGGAAAACAGGAAGAACGGCAGAATGAACAACAAGGCGCACAGGTTGACCCAGATCGAGCGATCACCTTCCAGGCTGATCTTGTAGAGGATCGCCAGAATCAACGACTGCTTGAACAGGTTGTCATTCAGGGCGCCGAGGGACTGGGTCACGAAGAACGGCAGAAAGCGCCGCGTGCCTAGCAAGCTGAACTGGGAAGACTGACTCATCGGGCTACGTCCTGGTAAGGCTCGCTCATGAAAAACTCCATGGGGTGGGAAAGCGACAAATCTGCATGGCGAAACATCGGCTGGCAAGCGTTCCGCGCATCGGGCGCCGCAATGCGGCCGCGTGCGATCGCGCTCAGCGCGCCATGTAGCCCCGCTGCCAACTGCGCGGAATGAACAACACTGCGCCTGCGAGCACTAGCGTGACCCCCGCGCACACCCCAAACGCAGCGATACCCAGGCGTGTTTGCACCCAGGCACCGAAGACCGCACCCAGCAGCATGCCGCCCCATGGCACCAGTTGCACACGCCAGCCCGTGCGGCGTTCGCCCATCAGCCAGCGACCCAGGCCCCGACCAAACCGTGATAACGCTCCGGTCACGTAGGTCAGGCCGATCGGCAGCCCGTTGACCTGCTCGACCACCGCGTTGAGCAGCCCCATGGCGATGATGGCCAAGGCCAGGGCCGCCGATGCCCACAGCCCGGGTAACGCAGCACAGGCCAAGATGATCGCCACCAGCAGCAGCAGCGGCGCACCACGCCGACGCAGGCCGCGGGCCAGGACGACGCCCAGCGCATTGCCCACCACGAAACAGACGATGGCCAGCGCCAGGCGCACCAGGCTGGCACCCTGCCCCTCGCTGATGGCAACCGCCATGCGCGTGGTATTGCCGCTCATGAACGAGACGAAATCGCCAGTGGAAATGAAGCCGACGGCATCGGTCATGCCTGCCAGGAATGACAGGGCCGCGACCAGCGCCAGGCCGACCCGGCCATTGAGCAGGCGCAGCCGGGCACGCTGCAGGGTGGAAGCCGGCGAGAGAGTGGGCAGCATGGAAAAACCATCCGAACCAGTGAGTCGAGCCACACGATTAAGGCTTTGCTGACAAGGCGTCAAGGTGTCCAGGGCAGTGGCACGCGCTGAGTGGGATGCGCGGTGCGCTGCACGCGGGGATTGCGCCTGTTGAGCCATCTGCGCGGCGGGCGTCAGCGCCTGGGCTTCCCCTCACAGGATGGCGTTTCCTCCACGCCGGACAAGAACGAAAAAAGGCGCCATAGAGGCGCCTTTTTTCGTTGAATGTGGTCGGGGTAGGGGGATTCGAACTCCCGACATCCTGCTCCCAAAGCAGGCGCGCTACCGGACTGCGCTATACCCCGGCATGTGCAGCTAGAAACCGTTGCACATTGACAGCATGCGACAACAAAAACCACTGATTGCCGCAGACGGCTGCATGTCGATCGAGCAGTTACCGCTCAACTCTGCCCTTCTGAACACACATCCGTTTTGAAAATGGTGGGTCGTGTAGGATTCGAACCTACGACCAATTGGTTAAAAGCCAACTGCTCTACCAACTGAGCTAACGACCCGTTTGATGGCGCGTATAATATCGATTTCCAGAAGGAAATCAATACCCTACAGCTAGATTATTGAAAATAAGGCGTAGGATCTTGCACACCGGCAGCGCGGAATCCCTCGGCGCGCAAGCGGCAACTGTCGCACTTGCGGCAGGCCTGACCGGCGTCATTTGCCTGATAGCACGACACAGTCAGTGCGTAATTCACGCCCTGGGCGACACCGGCCTGGATGATCTCGGCCTTGTTCATGTTCTGCAAAGGCGCGCGGATGGCGAAGCCATTGCCTTCCACGCCAGCTTTGGTGGCCAAATTGGCCATGCGCTCGAAGGCTTCCACGAATTCGGGCCGACAATCGGGGTATCCCGAGTAATCCACCGCGTTCACACCAATGAAGATATCCCGCGCCTCAAGCACCTCAGCCCACCCCAGCGCCAGGGACAGGAACACCGTATTGCGCGCGGGCACGTAGGTCACTGGAATGCCTTCGGTCGGCGCTTCTGGCACGTCGATGCTGACGTCAGTAAGCGCTGAGCCGCCGATGCCATTCAGGTTCAGGCCAATCACCTTGTGTTCCACCACACCCAGATCGCGTGCTACCCGCGACGCGGCATCCAACTCGGCACGGTGCCGCTGGCCGTAGTCGAAGCTCATGGTATAGCACTGGTAGCCCTCGGCCTTGGCCATGGCCACCACGGTCGCGGAATCCAGCCCGCCAGACAGCAGGATCACTGCGCGTTTATCGGTCATAGTGTGTACTCCTCAATCAGCATCTCAATCAGCGTCCGGGCTCGTCGTTCCACAGCAGCTTGTGCAACTGCAGCTGGAAGCGGACGGGCAGGTTGTCGGCGACGATCCAGTCGGCCAGATCGCGGCTGCTCACCTGGTTGTGGCTGGGTGAGAACAAGACCTCGCCCGCGCGCTGGTCGAGGTTGTATTCGATCAGCTTGGACACTGCCCAGTCATAGTCCTCCCGCGAGCAGATCACGAACTTGACCTGATCATTGCGGGTGAGGTGCTCCATGTTTTCGTAGCGGTTGCGATGGCACTCCAGCGAGGCCGGCGTCTTCAGGTCGACCACCCGGCTCACGCGCGTATCGGTCGCCGAGATATCCAGCGCACCGCTGGTTTCCAGATTGACCTCGTAGCCGGCATCGCAGAGGCGCTGCAACAGTGGCAGGGCATTGGGCTGGGCCAACGGTTCTCCACCGGTGACGCAGACATAGCGCGGGTTGAAACCGGCCACCTGCTCCAGGATCGAATCCAGCGTGCGAACCGTGCCGCCGGTGAAGGCGTAGGCGCTGTCGCAGTACTGGCAGCGCAGCGGGCAGCCTGTCAGGCGCACGAAAACAGTCGGTAACCCAGCCGTTCGCGTTTCACCCTGTAACGAGTAAAAGACTTCAGTGATGCGTAATGTGTCTTGCATGATCCGCCTAGGGCAAAGCAGCTACACAGGCTGCCCGCCTCCGTGAGGCACTGACACGGACTCGACATCGCGTTATCCGGGACAGCGTACTGATTGAAAAAAGGGCGCAGAGTCTAACGAAAAAACCCGCGGCAAGCGCGGGTTTCTTTCGAACGGTGCCGATTACAAGCGTTGCAGGTCGCGCTGGGCAAGCTGCGCAGCGGACGTACCAGGGTACTGGCTGACCACTTGCTGCAAGATGCCTTTGACCTTGTCGGTGTGACCGAGACGACGCTCGACATCCGCCAGTTTGTACAGGGAATCAGGCACCTTGCTGTGCTTGGGATAAGCCTGGCCAACCTTGGCGAACGCCTGGCTTGCGCCCTGCAAGTCACCCTTTGCCAGGTTTACCTCACCCAACCAGTACTGTGCGTTGCCAGCGTATTGGCTGCTGGGGTATTTGCGCAGGAACGCGCCAAAAGCCTGGCTGGCCTTGTCGAAGTCTTTTTGTTTGATCAGGTCGAAAGCAGCGTCGTAATACAGCTTCTCTTTCGCAGGATCACCCGGCTCGCTGGAGCTGGTTGGTTTGGCACTGGCACCACTGTCGCCACTTGCCGTACCCGCAGCAGGTGCGCTGCCGGTAGAAGAATTGTCAGGCGTGGCCGCAGGCGCAGCATTGCTGCTGATGCGTCCATCGAGATCCTGGTAACGCTCCAGAGACTCTTTCTTCATGCGCGCAACATCGTTCTGCAGCTCTTCGATGATGCCCTGCTGGCGAGAGATCTGGTCTTGCATCTGTTGCAACTGCATGAACAGCTGCCCTTGTGCCGAAGCAGGGGTTGAAGCCCCTGCACCGGCATAAGTGCCGCTCGTGCCGTAACCCGCGGGCGGATAACTGCTCGCGTTGTCATCGACGATAGGAGCCGCAGCCATTGCCGTGAACGGCAGACTGAGTGCGAGGACGGTTACTGCAAGGCGGCATTTACGCATAGGAACTTACTTACGCAGTTCTACGCGACGGTTCTGGGCCCAGCTCTGTTCGTCGTTGCCGGTAGCAACTGGACGCTCTTCGCCGTAGGAAACCAGTTCCAGCTGAGCAGGGGAAACGCCCTGCAGCACCAGGTAACGCTGAACGGCCTTGGCGCGACGCTCGCCCAGTGCCATGTTGTACTCGCGAGTACCGCGTTCGTCAGTGTTGCCTTCCAGGACAACACGGCTGCCGTTGGACTTCAGGTCCTTGGCGTGAACGTCCAGAGCGCGCATGGCTTCTGGCTTCAGGTCCGAGCTGTCGTATTCGAAGTAGAAGGTGGTGATTGCGCGCAGAGCAGCTTCTTCGCTCAGGCTGCCGTCGACAGCACCCGTGTTGGCGCCGTAACCAGCGTTAGGATCAACGGCAGCGCCGTTGCCTTCGCCAGCGTTATCACCGCCCTTGGAGGAGCAACCTACTGCTACGGCCATGGCCAGTGCCAGCGCAGCGAATTTACCAAACTTCAGCATTTGCATCATGAAACTCCTAATGAAACCCCAGTGTGTTAAGCAAAAATATTACGCCGCAATCAGTTCAGGTAAGGGGACCAGGACGGTTCTCTGACTTCGCCTTGAGCGGTAGGAAGCGGGAGCCTCGTGCGTCCGTTTAGGGACACGAGCATCAAGACTCCCCGGCCCTGCTGGCGGGTGGCGTAGATTAGCATGGTGCCGTTAGGCGCAACAGTAGGCGACTCATCAAGACTGGTCTCTGAGAGAATCTTTACACTTCCGCGCTGCAAGTCTTGTGCCGCCACTTTGAAGTTGGTGAAACCTTGCTGGCGATGAATCATGACCAGGGTCTTTTCATCCGCCGACAACTTCGGGTTGGCATTGTAGTTACCGACGAACGTTACACGTTCGGCACCGCCACCACTGACCGACGTTTTATAGATCTGCGGCTTGCCGCCACGGTCGGAGGTGAAGTAGATGGTGTTGCCATCCTTGCCCCAGAAAGGTTCGGTGTTGATGCCCGGGCCAGCGGTAACGCGGCTGATCTGGCGCGAACCCATGTTCATGACATAGATGTCCGGGTTGCCGTCCTTGGACAGCACGAACGCCAGGCGCGAGCCGTCGGGCGACCAGGCAGGTGCACCGTTGAGGCCTTCGAAGTTGGTGATCTGTTCACGGCGACCGGTATCGACATGCTGCACGAAGATCCGTGGGCGTCTCTGCTCGAACGAAACGTAGGCAATGCGCTTGCCGTCCGGCGCGAAGCGCGGCGACAGAATCGGCTCACGCGACTGCAGCAGGGTTACCGCGCGGGCGCCGTCATAGTCGGAGCGCTGCAGGGTGTAACGCGTGTTGGTCGCCGAGAAGCGCTCCGCCGTCACGTACAGCATGCGCGTGGAGAACGCACCCTTGATGCCGGTCAGTTTTTCGAAAGACTGGTCAGCGATGTAGTGCGACATATCGCGCAACTGATCGGTGGTTCCCGAGACGCTGCCGGTCAGCACCTGCTGTTCGGTCGCCACGTTGAACAGTGCGTACTGCACCTGCAGACGACCGCCCGATGGCACGATACTGCCGACCATCACGTACTGCGCACCCAACGCTTTCCAGTCACGGAAAATGACTTCGCTGGCCTGGCTCGGCTGGCTGATCATGTTCTGACGCGGAATCGGCGAGTAGTAGCCCGAGTTACGCAGGTCGTTACCGATGATCTCGGCCATGTCTTCAGGCAACACACTGCCGCCCTGCAGACCGAATGGCACAACGGCGATGGGCGTGGCCCGGTCGCTACCGCTGGTGACCAGGATGTTCTTTTCATCTGCCACCGCCATGCCTGCCACGCAGCAGAGCAAGACAAGCAGTCCTTTCAGACGTTTAATCACAACGCAAGATCCTCAGGAGTAAATGTCATCTTGAATGACCGATACGGGTTGAACTCGTTCGGCTTCAAGCCTTGCATTTCGGTCAAACGACCAATGTTCTTGACTGCCGCCACTGCCGAACTGTCGAACGGCCCATCACCACTGGACTTGAGCACCTTCACGCCGGTCACTGTACCGTCCGGCAGCATGTTGATCTGCAGCACGACGGTCATGCCCTTGCGAGCGGATGGTGGTCGTGCCCAACCTTCTGCGGCGCGCACTCGGATCAGGTCGTCGAAGTCGCCGGCCACCTGGTCACCCTGCTCATCCGCCAGCGCTTGCTGACGCTCGGTAGTGTCAGACAGCAGCTCGGCCAGGGCCTGAGCTTTCTTGTCTTCTGCCGCCTTGCGTGCTGCATCCTGGGCTTTCTTCTTCTGCGCATCTGCAGCGGCCTTCTTCTTGGCCTCTTCAGCTGCCTTCTTCTTCGCATCCTCGGCTGCCGCTTTCTTCTTGGCGTCCTCGGCTGCTTTTTTCTTGGCGTCTTCAGCGGCCTGCTTTTTCGCATCTTCCGCCGACTTCTTCTTCGCCTCTTCAGCGGCCGCTTTCTTGGCCTCTTCCTCGGCTTTCTTCTTCGCTTCTTCTTCAGCTTTTTTCTTGGCGATGTCGGCCTGCTGTTTTTCCGCAGCCTTTTTCGACTCTTCGGCTTTCTTGGCTTCATCCGCCTTTTTGGCTTCATCCGCCTTTTTGGCTTCATCTGCCTTTTTGGCTTCGGCGGTTTTTTTCGCCTCGGCAGCCTTGGCCGCTTCGTCCGCTTTCTTGGCCTCGGCAGCCTCGCGAGCCGCCTCGGCTTTTTGAGCAGCGTCGGCTTTCTTTTGTTCCGCGACCTTCACGGCCTCCTGCTCGACCTTCTTCTGCTCGAGCTGTTCGACTTCGGTCTGGCGCGAAGCCGTTTTCTTGGCCTCTCCAGCAATCTTCTGGTTGGTCTGGGTGGTCGCCTGGCTCTTGGACTTGAGCTGATACAGCGTAGCCTGAACGATGGGCTTGGAAGGCGGCAGTTCCGGCGTCATGGCAAAACTGACGAACAGCATGCCGAACACCAGCACATGCAGGCCGACTGCCCAGACACTGGGCCAGAAGTAGCTTTCCGAGGCGGAGGGCTCTCGCTGCTGCATCAGGGCGCCTCGGTGATCAGGCCAACGTTACCGACACCGGCTTTCTGCAACCCACCCATGGCGCCCATCACCGCGCCATAATCCACGCTCTTGTCGCCACGGATGAACACCTGGGTCTGTTTGCCCTGGTCACGTCCGGCAGCGATGATCTTGGTCACGGCGTTGGTCATGTCCGGGAGCGTCATGGCCTTGTCCATCTGTTTGTCGGTGTCGACCTCACTGCCAAGGTTCCAGAAGTAGGTCTTGTCGGCTTTGATCGAAATGGTGAGGATCTGCACGTTGTTGTCCTGAGGCAACGCCTCACTGGACACTTTGGGCAGGTCGACCTTCACGCCCTGATTGAGCATGGGGGCGGTCACCATGAAGATGACCAGCAGCACCAACATCACGTCGATGTAAGGCACCACGTTCATCTCGGCGACCGGCTTGCGTTTCTGGCGAACTCGGGCCATGGGTTTCTACCTGATCACTCTTCGCTGGTGTGCACTTTGCGGTGCAGGATGGCCTGGAACTCATCGGCGAACGTGTAATAACGGCCGATCAGGGTTTCACTGCGCGCGGCGAATCGGTTGTACGCGATGACCGCTGGAATTGCCGCGAACAGGCCAATGGCCGTCGCGATCAAGGCCTCGGCGATGCCCGGTGCCACGGTGGCGAGGGTCGCTTGCTGGGCGCTGGCCAGGCCACGGAAGGAGTTCATGATGCCCCACACGGTCCCGAACAAGCCGATGTAGGGGCTGGTGGAGCCGACGGTGGCGAGGAAAGGCAGGCTCTGTTCAAGCTTTTCTTCCTCACGGGAAATGGCAACGCGCATGGCGCGACCGACACCTTCCATCACCGCATCGGGATCGACACCCGGCTGCTGACGCAGACGCGAGAATTCCTTGAAGCCGGCGCGAAACACCTGCTCGACACCCGAGTCAGGATCCGGGTTGCTGCCCGCCTGACGATACAGCTTGGACAGATCGATGCCTGACCAGAACCGCTCCTCGAAAGCGTCCAGCGCACGACGACCGGCGCGCAGCATGGTGCTGCGCTGGAAGATCATGATCCACGAGGTCACCGAGGCTGCCACGAGAATCAGCATGACCAGCTGAACCACGATACTGGCATTGGCGACCAGGCTCCACATGGAGGTATGGTCGACGACGTTTGCTTCCACGCTTATTCTCCTGCGTTCGATTGATTACCCAGGCTGTCCGCCAGGAAGGCGTTACGCAGCTCCGAAGGGATGGCCCGGGGTTTGAATGTGTCGGCACGCACTGCTGCGATCAGAAACTGCCCTTCACAAAGCAACGTCTGATCCCGCTCGCGCCAGACCTGCTGAACAAAACGCAGGCTGGCCCGATTGAGCTCACGCACGTGCGCGGTTACCCGCAGTTCATCGTCCAGCCGCGCCGGCGCCAGGTAACGGGCCTCGCTTGAATGGACGACGAACAGAAGATCTTGTTGTGCCAGTTGTACTTGAGAAAAACCAAGATGACGCAGCCGCTCCGTGCGCGCACGCTCCATGAACTTGAGGTAGTTGACGTAGTAGACCACCCCACCGGCGTCCGTATCTTCGTAGTAGACGCGACAGCGATGTGCGAACGGTTCCAGCTCATTTTGCGCGCGCATACTCTAGTGCTTACTCCTCGGCTTGCCAATCCGCCAGGACAACTGTTTTTTCAAGGGTCATCCAACGCTTGGTCCAGTCGTCGACTGCCAGCGGTAGGACCACGCAAAAGCGGTTTTGATCGACTATTCGTCGACCGGGTCGGAAAATTCTCCCCCTTCGGTGAACCGCCCCGGAATGTTCAATCCGAAGTGCAGGTAGGCGTGCCGCGTGACGACCCGCCCCCTCGGTGTACGCATGATGTAGCCTTGTTGAATCAGGTAGGGTTCGAGCACGTCTTCGATGGTGTGACGCTCCTCGCTGATCGCCGCCGCCAGGTTGTCGACCCCGACCGGACCGCCGTCGAACTTCTCGATCATGGTCAGCAACAGCCGGCGGTCGGAGTGATCGAAACCCCGCTCGTCGACATCGAGCAGGTTCAGCGCCATGTCCGCGATGGACTTGGTGATATGCCCTTTGCCTCGGACCTGGGCGAAGTCGCGCACGCGGCGCAGCAGACGGTTGGCGATACGCGGTGTACCGCGGGCCCGCCGGGCGATTTCGAACGCGCCTTCCGGCTCGATGGGCAGGCCAAGAATGCCCGCCGAACGGGTGACGATCGTGCTCAGGTCCTTGTTGCTGTAGAACTCCAGACGCTGAACGATCCCGAAACGGTCGCGCAGGGGGTTGGTCAGCATGCCGGCACGAGTCGTTGCGCCCACCAGAGTGAACGGCGGCAGATCGAGCTTGATGGAGCGTGCCGCCGGACCTTCGCCGATCATGATGTCGAGCTGGAAGTCTTCCATGGCCGGGTACAGCACTTCCTCCACGACAGGCGGCAGCCGGTGGATTTCGTCGATGAACAACACGTCATGGGGTTCAAGGTTGGTCAGCATCGCTGCCAGGTCACCCGGGCGCTCGAGGATCGGCCCTGAAGTGCTCTTGACCGACACGCCCATTTCGTTGGCGATGATGTTGGCCAGCGTGGTCTTGCCCAGGCCCGGAGGGCCGAAGATCAGCGTGTGGTCGAGCGACTCGTTGCGACCACGCGCCGCCTGGATGAACAGCCCCATCTGGTCGCGCACCACCGGCTGACCGATGTAGTCGTCCAGGCTGAGCGGCCGAATGGCCCGGTCCTGGACCTCTTCGCGGTCGCGACCACTGGCAGCGATCAGTCGGTCGGCTTCGATCACTTGACGATCATCCCTTTGAGGCTGCGGCGGATCAGCTCTTCACTGCTCAGCCCGGACTTGTCCTTGATGGCGCCGATGGCCTTGCTCGCCTCTTGCGGCTTGTAGCCCAGTGACACCAACGCGCTCACGGCATCGGCTTCGGCACTGGAGTCTGCAGCCAGGGGCAGCGGGCCGTCGGAGACCAGGGTGAACATGGCCGGGGACGTTTCCCAGGCCTTGAAGCGATCCTTGAGCTCGACCAGCAGGCGTTCGGCGGTTTTCTTGCCGACACCCGGCACGCGCACCAGCACGGAGGCATCCTGGGCCTGCACGCAGCGCACCAGCTCATCGACCTCGAGCCCGGACATCAAGGCCAGCGCCAGCTTGGGGCCCACGCCGTTCAAGCGGATCAGCTCACGAAACAGCTCGCGCTCACGCTTTTCAAAAAAGCCATACAGCAGGTGGGCATCTTCGCGCACCACCTGATGGGTGTGCAGCGTGACGGTTTCGCCGAGCTTGGGCAGCCGATAGAGCGTGGTCATGGGCACCTCCAGCTCGTAGCCAACGCCGTTGACGTCGATAATCAGATGCGGCGGCTGTTTTTCCGCCAAGGTGCCGCGCAAACGTCCAATCACGTGTCGTTCCTTTAATCGTGGAGGGGGCCTTGCGACCGCCTCACCCTATCAGCAAATGCCTGGGGCAAGTGCTCCCCAGGTCCGAAAACATGTATCAGCGCATGAAGCCTCTACAGCCGCAGGCGGCCACCACGGCGGCGTGCAGCGCCCAGACCGTGAGGCACGAGGCTGGACCGGGTGTGGGCATGGCACAAGGCAATGGCCAGGGCGTCGGAGGCGTCGATCTGCGGTTTCTGGGTCAGTTTGAGCAAGTGCATGACCATCAGCTGGACCTGCTCCTTGCTGGCACCGCCGGTACCGGCCACCGCTTGCTTGATCTGGGTGGGGCTGTACTCCGCCACCTCCAGACCGGCCTCGGCGGCGGCCACGATGGCCGCGCCTCGGGCCTGACCTAGCTTGAGCGCAGAGTCAGGGTTGCGGGCCATGAACACCCGTTCGATGCCCATCGTGACCGGTCCATGCAGGCGAATGACCTCAGCCACCCCACGGAAGACAATCTGCAGGCGCTGAGGCAGCTCGCCCTCCCCTGTGCGAATGCAACCCGATGCCACATAGTCGCAACCGCGGGCCGTCTGCAGCACCACGCCGTAGCCGGTGATGCGCGAGCCGGGGTCTATCCCAAGAATCAGTGTCATAACGCCTGTAAACCAAAAAAGGCGCCTGAGCGCGCCGGTACATCCTGAATGTAGCCAAATGCGGCGGGCGGGCAGCGCAGGGAGTGCAGCGCGCTGCCAGCCAACCTGCGAACATCAACCCAACTGTTCCATGACCTCATCGGAGATCTGCGCGTTGGAATAGACGTTTTGAACGTCGTCGAGATCTTCCAGCATGTCGATCAGCTTCAGCACCTTCTCGGCACCGTCCTGATCCAGCTCGGCACTGGTGGTAGGGAGCATGACGATCTCTGCGTCGGCTGCCTTGAAACCCGCTTCATCCAGGGCCGTACGCACGGCATAGAAGCTGTTGAACGAGGCAAACACGTCGAACGAGCCGTCGTCGTTGGCAACCACATCATCGGCATCGGCTTCCATCGCGGCTTCCATCAGCGCGTCTTCATCCACGCCCGAGGCGAAGCTGATCTGGCCCTTGCGCTCGAACAGATACGCCACGGACCCATCGGTGCCCAGGTTGCCGCCGCACTTGGAAAACGCATGACGAACCGCTGCCGCCGTGCGGTTGCGGTTGTCGGTCATGGCCTCGACCAGAATCGCCACGCCGCCCGGGCCATAGCCCTCGTAGCTCAGCTCTTCGACGTTGTCGCTTTCATTGGTACCAGCACCGCGTGCCACGGCGCGATCGATGATGTCCCGGCTCATGTTGGCACCCAGCGCCTTGTCCAGGGCCAGACGCAGGCGCGGGTTGGAAGCCGGGTCGGCGCCACCTTGCTTGGCAGCGACGGTCAGCTCACGAATCCACTTGGTGAAGACCTTGCCTCTCTTGGCATCCTGGCGCTCTTTGCGGTGCTTGATGTTCGCCCACTTGGAATGACCAGCCATAACGACTCCAAATCCTTGAAACAGAAACAGCCCCGCCCCTGAACGGGGCGGAACGGGAAACCTGCAGTGTCTACTAGGCTCTGTACGAAAAGCCTTGATACTCGTTCATGCTGCGTTGAAAACCAGCTCGGAATGCTCATGTACTCCAGTACACTCCGCTTCCTCGCCGGTTTTCGCCTTGCCTGACCTTCGTCTCAAGACTTCTCGTACAGAGCCTAGGGTGCAACCATTCAGGTCGACACCCCCGGCAGCCGCGCTTACTCGACCTTGGTCTGTTCGCGCAGACGGATGTGCAGTTCGCGCAACGCCTTGGCATCCACCAGCCCTGGCGCCTGGGTCATGACACACGCCGCGCTCTGGGTTTTCGGGAAGGCGATCACTTCACGAATCGACTGGGCGCCGGTCATCAGCATCACCAGACGATCGAGACCGAAGGCCAGACCGCCATGGGGCGGCGCACCGAACTTGAGCGCATCGAGCAGGAAGCCGAACTTCTCTTCCTGCTCGGCCGCCTCGATGCCCAGCAGGCGGAACACGGCCTGCTGCATTTCCTTGCGGTGAATACGGATCGAACCGCCACCCAGCTCGGTGCCGTTGAGCACCATGTCATAGGCACGCGACAGTGCGGTAGCCGGATTGGCCTCCAGCTCTTCAGGCGAGCACTTGGGCGCGGTGAAGGGGTGGTGCAGCGCGCTGAAGCTGCCGTCTTCGTTTTCCTCGAACATCGGGAAGTCGACGACCCACATCGGTGCCCACTCGCAGGTCAGCAGCTCGAAGTCGTGGCCCAGACGAATGCGCAAGGCACCCAGTGCTTCGCTGACCACTTTGAATTTATCGGCACCGAAGAAGACGATGTCGCCGTCTACCGCACCCACGCGATCCAGGATCACGTTGAGGTTGGCTTCCGGGATGTTCTTGACGATCGGCGACTGCAGGCCTTCGACGCCCTTGGCACGCTCGTTGACCTTGATGTACGCCAAGCCGCGGGCACCATAGATACCGACGAACTTGGTGTACTCGTCGATACGGCTGCGCGGCATGCTGGCGCCGCCTGGCAGACGCAGCGCGGTAACGCGGCACTTGGGATCGTTGGCCGGGCCGCTGAAGACCTTGAAGTCGACGTCCTTGAGCTGATCGGCAACGTCTACCAGTTCCAGCGGGTTGCGCAGGTCGGGTTTGTCGGAGCCGTAGCGGCGCATGGCTTCTTCGAAGGTCATGTGCGGGAAGTCACCGAACTCCAGGTCCAGCACTTCCTTGAACAGTTTGCGGATCATGCTCTCGGTCAGGCCCATGATCTCGGCTTCATCGAGGAAGCTGGTCTCGATGTCGATCTGGGTGAATTCCGGCTGGCGGTCGGCACGCAGGTCTTCGTCGCGGAAGCACTTGGCAATCTGGTAGTAGCGGTCAAAGCCCGCGACCATGAGCAACTGCTTGAACAGCTGCGGGGATTGCGGCAAGGCGAAGAAGCTGCCGGCGTGGGTGCGGCTTGGCACCAGGTAGTCACGAGCGCCCTCAGGCGTGGCGCGGGTGAGAATCGGCGTCTCGACATCCAGGAAACCGTTGTCATCGAGGAAGCGGCGGATGCTGCTGGTGATGCGCGAACGCAGACGCAGCTTGTCGGCCATTTCCGGACGGCGCAGGTCGATGAAGCGGTAGCGCAGGCGGGTTTCTTCGCCGACGTCCGAGAATTCGTTGAGCGGGAACGGTGGCGTTTCGGCCTCGTTCAGCACCGTCAACTCGTAGCCCAGCACCTCGATGGCGCCGGAGGTCATGTTGGCATTGCCCGCGCCGGCCGGGCGCAGACGGACCTTGCCGGTGATCTGCACGACATACTCGCTGCGCACGCGGTCGGCGGCAGCAAAGGTGTCGGCGCGATCAGGATCGAAGACGACCTGGGCCAGGCCTTCGCGGTCACGGATATCGAGGAAGATCACCCCGCCGTGGTCGCGGCGACGATGGACCCAGCCGCAAAGGGTGACTTCCTGGCCGTCCAGGCTCTCGTTCAGTTGGCCGCAATAGTGGCTGCGCATCATGATGGTGGTTTCGCTTCTCGTGATCGTGTATTCGGTGGGGTCTGGCTGGCTCGAGGCCCATACTGCAAGACCTTGTCACTGCAATTCAACTCAGTCGGACGTGTCGCCGCTGGCCAGGTTCTTCTTGGCGCCCGTCTTGAAATCGGTCTCGTACCAACCGGCGCCGCCCAGGCGGAACCCCGGCACGGACAGCTGCTTCTTCAGTTCGGGCGCCTGGCAAGCCGGGCAATCGGTCAGTGGCGCTGCACTGATTTTCTGCAGCGCCTCCAGCTGATGATTGCAGGCGGCGCATTGATAGTCATAAAGGGGCATCGACGTTTCTCATAACCACAATGCTGACTGCCGGAGCAGCCAAAAACGCGGATTATATAGGGTTAGAGAGTGCCGTGCAGCTTCCTGTTCATTGCAGGTCGGGCGGATCCAGCAACCAGGCGACGCAAACCACCCTGACCAGCCCGCTGAAGTTTCTGACGCCGCCATGGCGCAAATGCACCTCACGATCCAGATAAGACAACACTGCACTGACCGAACAGTGATTGGCGCCGGCGATCCGGTCGAGAATATGCCAATAGACCCGCTCAAGCCTCAGGCACGTCGAGAACCCATTGAGCCGCACCGAGCGTGACACCGGACACGCGCGCTGCATATCGAAGTCCATCGCAAACGGGTCAATGCATTGCTTGCCTGGCCAGCCCCGCTGTGCTGCCGTCTGCCGGGGTGTCACCGCCCTTGCCTCCATCACCTGCCTCCTGGTTCGAGAACCCGCTTCATGCCGCGGGCGTCTGCCCATCAGGCCTCGAAGCTTTCAGAGGATGCAGCGGGAAGCGTTTGCGCCCGACACGAAAGTGCCCGACCTGCATGCGCAGGCCGGGCACTTGGAAACACGCGTAAGGCGTCGAGCCAACGACGGCTTATTTGCCTTCGAGCAAGGCACGCAGCATCCACGCCGTTTTTTCATGGACTTGCATGCGCTGGGTCAGCAGGTCAGCGGTAGGCTCGTCGCTGACTTTCTCGACCGCGGGGAAGACGCTGCGCGCTGTACGCGTAACGGCCTCCTGGCCTTGCACCAGTTGACGAATCATCTCGTCGGCCGACGGCACGCCTTCTTCTTCGCTGATCGAGGAATGGCGGGCATAGAAGGCGTACGAGCCCGGCGCCGGGAAGCCCAGGGCACGAATGCGCTCGGCAATGGCATCGACTGCCAGCGCCAGCTCGTTGTACTGCTCCTCGAACATCAGGTGCAGGGTGCGGAACGCAGGACCGGTCACGTTCCAGTGGAAATTGTGGGTTTTCAGATACAGCACATAGGTATCCGACAGCAGCCGCGACAGGCCATCGACAATGGCCTTGCGATCGTCTTCATTAATACCGATATCAATTGCCATGGATCTCCCCTTTTGCATAACGCTTGATGATCAAGCCAATACTGTATCAAGACTTGCCGGTGCCTGTCGGGTTCCCACCTTGCGCCAATCGCCGCACCCGATGGTTTGAGAAGCCGGCGTCTTTACGGTTAAATAGGCAGCGTGCCACCCGTGCGGATTGTCAATGCCGGGTGCATAGGCTGGACTGCCATGTGATCGCGCCTACATTCCTGCGCACCGCGCTGCCAGCTCTTCCTGTGATTGACCTTATCAATGTGAGCCCACCCATGTTCAAGATCGTCCATCTGGTGACGGGCGTTGCAGCACTGCTGCTTGCCTCGATCCCAAGCCTCAGAACTGAAACCCTCCCGTTCCTGCAACAACCCGAAGCCTACAAAGCCGGCTACCTGGTCCTGCTCGGCCTGCTCAACCTGCTGCTGGCCCCCGTGCTGCCGATGTACTACCGCGGGGCGCGGCAACATCTGCAACGCCTTGCCAGCACGCTGCTGGTACTGGCCGTCATCCTGCAAACCGTCACCTTGCTGGCCCGACCCGAACTGGGCAACGTGCCTGCCCTGCTCTGCGCCACCCTGGCGGTCGCGGTGCACCTGGCCGTCGGCTTCGTGCGCAAACCGCGCAAGGCCTACAGCAGCGGCCAGGCCGCTGCAAGCGAAGACAACGGCCGCGATACCGGCACGGTCAAGTGGTTCAATACCTCCAAAGGCTTCGGCTTCATCTCGCGCGATTCTGGCGACGACATCTTCGTGCACTTTCGCGCAATTCGTGGCGAGGGCCATCGTGTGCTGGTCGAAGGGCAACGCGTGGAGTTCTCGGTCATGCACCGCGATAAAGGGCTACAAGCCGAGGATGTGATCGCCATCAACCGGCGCTGAGCCTTCCAGTGCTGCTGGCGATGCCTGGCCCTGCTACTGCGCCCTGCATCGCCACTGCACTCAATAATGCGGCGGCGGCGCTTCGTCGCCCTCGACACCCATCTGCCCTACCAGATCGTCATAACGCTTGAGCAAATGCTGCATCTGCTGCTGCAAGCGTTCGATCTTCTGCGCCTGCTCGAACACCTGCTGATTCAGCGCATGCAGCGTGTCGTCCTGAAAGGCCTGGCGCGTTTGCAGCTCGATGAGCTGATCTTCAAGCGTCATGGCGAACCTCGGTCGTGCACACCTCGGTGAAACCCTCGCCCAACAACGCCTTGATGCGTGCACGCGTAGCCCGCACCTGCTCGGCGACATAATCGCTCGCAGGCACACGCCCCCACACGGGCGCAGGCCAGGCAGCGTCATCGCGCATGCGCACGATCACATGCATGTGCAGCTGGCTGACCACATTGCCCAGCGTGGCGACGTTGATCTTGTCGGCGCCATAGGCGGACTTCAGCGCTGCAGCCAAGCGGGTGGTTTCCTCCCATAGCTGAAGCTGGTCAGCCTCATCCAGGTCGAACAGCTCACTCACCGCCGAGCGACGCGGCACAAGGATGAACCAGGGATAGTTGGCATCCTTGCTGAGCAGCACGCTGCACAATTGAAGATGACCCAGCTCGATTGAATCCTGTTGCAAACGCGAATCCAGGACAAACACCGCAAATCTCCTTAACCAATGGCCTACAGGCTTCGTAACTGGAGGTGAGGATACCGTGACTGACGAATCCGCACATGACCACCGCTGACAAACTGCCAAAGCGCCCCAAAATCGGGCAACTGAACCAGGTGACGCACCGATAGGGGTAACAGTCGCTACTTTTCGCACCAATGCGGCGCCGCTAATGAGAATCAAGTACGGGCAGAGCAGCGTAAACTACTCAACTTCAACAAGCACCGGTAACACACTGAGTTCCCTCAAGGTGCGGGCACGGGGTCAAGCGCTGCGTCGCGGTATACCAGGCCTGTGTGAAACCCTTGAAAACACGGCCCTCTCGAGGCTTGCACGCCGCGGATGTGAAAAAAACATCAATAGAATGTGAAAATGAGCACGCTTGTTGCATTCGCTTCCAACCAGCTCAGCCACCCTCCAATCGGCACTCGGTGACGCTGAGAGTTTCTTGAAACATCGGTGTGCCTGGCAGTGTTCATGCTCGAGCCAACCTGTCGTGGGTTCGAACAGCGCGTTGCTGCGCAACACTGGAAAGTGGTCGATGTACTGCCCGTAACAGTCGCTTTTGATCGACGTCAAATCCGTCTGAACGTGTCGATTTTGCCGTATCGCAAAGTACAAGTTGGCGTGCTATACCTCCACGCCGACATAACAAGAAAGAGCTGCCCCAATAACTAGAAAACCGGGCGCAGCGGTACTCTTCCTAAAACCAAAGGAGCAAATCACGATGCGCGTGATGAAGTGGAGCATGATCGCCCTGGCCGTTGCGGCAGGGACCTCGCAGCTGGCAATCGCCTCTTCGCAAGACGAATCCAAGGGTTTCATCGAAGACAGCAAGCTCAACGTCAAGACTCGCATGCTGTATTTCAGCCGCGACTTCCGTAACAACGAGGCTGGCAAAAGCCGCGTGGAAGAAACCGGCCTGGGCTTCGTCGGCACTTACGAATCCGGCTTTACCCAGGGCACCGTCGGTGTCGGCGTTGACGCCATCGGCATGCTTGGCCTGAAACTCGACAGCGGCAAGGGTCGTGCAGGCACCGGCATGTTCCCGACCGGTTCTGATGGCCGCTCGCAAGATGAGTTCTCCGAAGGCGGCGCTGCAATCAAGTTCCGCGTTTCCGACACCGTGCTGAAAGTCGGCAACCAGTTCACCGCAATGCCTGTGTTCGCTACCGATGACAGCCGCTTGCTGCCAGAAGTCGCTGAAGGCGCGCTGATCACCAGCAACGAAATCAAGGGCCTGACCCTGCAGGCAGGCCGTTTCACCGGCCTGAACGCTCAGAACCGCACTGGCCACGACAGCCTCAACCTGAAAGAAGCTGACGTCATCGGTGGTACCTACGCCATCACCGACGGCTTGTCTGCCAGCGTCTACCACTCCAACGTCGAAGACTACTGGCGCAAGTGGTACGGCAACGTGAACTGGGCACTGCCGATTTCCGATAACCAGGGCCTGGTGTTCGACTTCAACGTCTACAACACCAAGGGCGACGGTTCGAACGAAGTCAGAGCCTATGACGGTGACAAGCTCGACAACACCGCGTACAGCCTGTCCGGTGCGTACAAAATCGGCGCCCACACCTTCACCCTGGCCCACCAGCGTGTAACCGGTGATGGCGACTATGCCTACGGCGTAGACGGCGGCGGCTCGATCTTCCTGTCCAACTCCGTGGCCCGTTCGGACTTCAACGCCGAGAACGAAAAATCCTGGCAGGCTCGCTACGACCTGAACCTGGCCGAGTACGGCGTACCTGGCCTGACCTTCATGACCCGCTATGTCCGCGGTTATGACGCCCACGTTGAAGGCACCAACAGCGGCAAGGAATGGGAACGCGACATCGACGTCAAGTACGTCCTGCAGCAGGGCCCGGCCAAGGACCTGAGCTTCCGTGTCCGCCAGGCCACCTACCGCTCTTCCGATGGCGTTTACTACGGTTCGGCTTCGATCGACGAACTGCGCCTGATCGTCGAGTACCCGCTAAGCATCCTGTAAGCCCAGGCTTGCAATGCCCTGCACCCGAGAAGGCCCGGCATCTGCCGGGCTTTTTCTTGGCTGGCCATTACGGCTGACAAGGCAAGGCCTGTGCGGCATCCTGTACGCCTTCTCTCCCCGCCCGTACAATGCGGGTCATTCCAAACACTCAGGCAATCGACACGGCTCCCCATGCGCACCAGTCAATTCTTGCTCGCCACTCAAAAAGAAACCCCTGCCGACGCGGTCGTCATCAGCCACCAGCTCATGCTGCGTGCCGGCATGATCCGCAAGCTGGCCTCCGGCCTGTACACCTGGCTGCCCATGGGCCTGCGGGTCATGCGCAAGGTCGAGAACGTGGTCCGCGAGGAAATGAACGCCGCCGGCGCGCTGGAAGTGCTGATGCCTAGCGTGCAACCTGCCGAGCTGTGGCAGGAGTCCGGCCGCTGGGAACAGTACGGCCCTGAGCTGCTGCGCATCCGCGACCGCCACAACCGCGAGTTCTGCGTGGGCCCGACGCATGAAGAGGTCATCACCGACCTGGCGCGCAATGAGCTTTCCAGCTACAAGCAGCTGCCGTTGAACCTCTACCAGATCCAGACCAAGTTCCGCGACGAAATCCGTCCGCGTTTCGGCCTGATGCGCGGCCGCGAATTCATCATGAAGGACGCCTACTCCTTCCACGCGGATCAAACGTCGCTGCAAGACACCTACGACCGCATGCACCAGGCCTACACCAACGTGTTCACCCGCCTGGGCCTGGATTTCCGTCCTGTGCAGGCCGACACCGGCTCCATCGGCGGTAGCTACTCCCATGAATTCCACGTCCTGGCGTCTTCGGGCGAAGACGATGTGATCTTCAGCGACAGCTCCGACTACGCCGCCAACATCGAGAAAGCCGAAGCCATCCCACGCGAAACCGTGCGCCCCGCGCCTACCGAAGCGCTGCGCCTGGTCGATACGCCGAATGCCAAGACCATCGCGCAACTGGTCGAGCAGCACGACCTGCCGATCGAGAAGACCGTCAAGACCCTGATCGTGCGCGGCGCCGAAGAAGGCAAGCTGGTCGCGCTGATCGTGCGCGGCGATCACGAGCTGAACGAGATCAAGGCGGTGAAGCTCGAGCAGGTTGCCGAGCCACTGGTCATGGCCACCGAAGATGACCTGCGCACCGCCATTGGCGCAGGCGCAGGTTCGCTCGGCCCGCTGAACCTGCCGCTGGAATGCATCATCGACCGTTCGGTCGCCTTGATGAGTGACTTCGGCGTGGGTGCGAACATCGATGACAAACACTACTTCGGCGTCAACTGGGAGCGTGACCTGCCCGTTCCGCAAGTCGCCGACCTGCGTAATGTGGTCGCGGGCGACCCAAGCCCTGACGGCCAGGGCACCCTGGTCATCAAGCGTGGCATCGAAGTGGGCCATATCTTCCAGCTCGGCACCAAGTACAGCGAGGCGCTCAAGTGCCAGGTGCTGGGTGAAAACGGCAAACCGGTGGTGCTCTCGATGGGCTGCTATGGCATTGGTGTGTCCCGCGTCGTTGCGGCAGCCATCGAGCAGAGCCATGACGACAAGGGCATCATCTGGAACGACGCTCTGGCGCCGTTCCAGATCGCGCTGGTGCCGCTGCGCTATGAAACCGAGGCAGTTCGTGAAGCCACGGACAAGCTGTATGCCGAGCTGACCGCTGCCGGCTTTGAAGTGCTGCTCGATGACCGCGACAAGAAGACCAGCCCCGGCATCAAGTTTGCCGACATGGAGCTGATCGGCATCCCGCACCGGATCGTCATCAGCGATCGCTCGCTCGCCGAGGGCAACCTGGAGTACAAGCACCGCACCGAACAGGACGCCCAACCGCTGGCGATCAATGAGGTGCTGACCTTCCTGCAAGCGCGAGTCCGCCGCTGATAGCCAACGCCTGGGTGACCATGTTCAAGCGAAGTACCTTTACCTTGGGGGGCGCCGCGCTCAGCGGCGCCCTGCTGCTCGGCGGCTGTGCCAATCAGATGTCGCAACGCAGTGACCACGAGGACCGTGTCGAGCGCAAGCTGCTCGAGCACACGCTGCACATCGATGTAGGCGACCCCAAAGTGATGGAGTTGCCGCAACGGCGTGTGCGCATTACCGAGCAGAAGCGTTTCGAGGTCACGGAGTTCGAGGTGACCCGCCACTACGACCGCTATACCCCCTACCAGCCGTGGCGGGAAGTCTACGAGATCCCCCTCGGCGCGGTCGCGGTGGTCGCCGGCGTAGGTGCCAATGCGGTCAACCTGATCACCTTCGGCCACCTGCCAGACAGCGTCACCCATGACTGGCTGGAATACGGTATCGCCGGGCTCAACCCGTTCATGAACGTGCAGTCCAACGGGCGTGCGCAGCAGAACCTGGCAGGCATCAGCGAAGTGCAGAAGGACCGACGTGAGGAGTTCACCAGCCTGCCCTGGAGCGAGCGTCTGGTCGAGGTCATGGCGGGCAAGGTCAATCATGAACTGACCACTGACCGGGCCGGTATCTTGCGCCTGAACCTGCTTGACAGCCCGTTCTCGGAGCAGAACCTCAAGCACATCGGCACCCTGCACCTGCAAGTGCTCGATGAAGACAACGGCGTGCGCGGCGATGCCAGCCTGTTGCTGGGCAGTAGCCTGCGCGGCAAGTTGCTCGAAGCCCATCAGCTGATCTTCGATGACCTCGAAGACGATGACGTCAGCCAGTGGGTGCACCGTGTCAAGCGCCTGTCCGAACTGGGCCTGGAGGAAGAGGCGAGCGAGCTTGAGCAGAGCCTGATCGAGCTCACCCGCAACGACCCGGAACTGCAAAGCGAGCTGGTTCGTGCCCTGGCCAGGCAGACCGGCCGCCTGGTCGCCGATCCCGGCGCCCAGTAATCCGCCCAGCCCTACCCTTCGTGCGGCTCCATGAACAGCTCCAGCTGTTCATGGGCACCGCGCAGATCCAGCAACCTCACCCCTACCCCGAGCAAGCGCACCGGCTTGGCGCCGCGCGCGAAGGCCTGGCTCAACAGTTGCTGATAACTGTGCAAGTCGCGCCCCGCACCCGCCTGCTCGAGGGTGGTCTGGCTGAAGTCATGGAACTTGACCTTGACGAACGGCTTGCCGGGCTTGTAGCTGCTGTCCATCCGCGCGATACGCTCGGTGAGCGTGGCCAGGAGCTCGGGCAGGCGCTGCAGGCAACTGTCGAGGTTGGGCAGATCGGTGTCGTAGGTGTTCTCCACACTGACGGACTGACGCCGGCTGTCGGCCTGCACCACGCGGTCGTCGATGCCCCGGGCCAAGCCCCAGAGGCGCTCGCCGAAGCTGCCGAATTCGCGCACCAGCGCCAGACGCGCCCAAGGGCGCAAGTCTTCACAGGTCACGATGCCCAGGCGGCTGAGCTTGTCGGCGGTGACCTTGCCTACGCCATGCAAACGCGCCACCGGCAACGCAGAGACAAAGGCTTCGACCTCAGCCGGGGTAATGACGAACAATCCATTGGGCTTGCGCCAGTCACTGGCGATCTTGGCCAGGAACTTGTTGGGCGCGACGCCTGCCGAGACGGTGATGCGCAAGTTTCTGGCGACGCGCCTGCGGATGTCTTCGGCGATGCGTGTGGCGCTGCCGGCGAACCATTGGCTGTCGCTGACATCCAGGTAGGCCTCATCGAGCGACAACGGCTCGATCAGGTCGGTGTAGTCACGAAAGATCTGCTGAATTTCCCGGGAGGCCTCGCGATACGCCTCGAAACGCGGTTTGACGATCAGCAGATCAGGGCACAATTTGTGCGCATGGCGTGAGGACATGGCCGAGCGCACGCCATAGGCACGGGCCTCGTAGTTGCAGGTGGCAATGACACCGCGCCGATCCGCCGAGCCGCCCACTGCCATCGGCCGACCTGCCAGACTGGGGTCGTCACGCATTTCGATGGCTGCATAAAAGCAGTCACAATCGACATGAATGATCTTGCGCACTGACATGGCTGACAACCAACACTGTAAATTCATACAGATCATAGCGCATGCGGCGATTCACCAACCAGCGCCCCGCGAAGCGAGGCTGACGGTCGGCAGGATTGCGTCGTCGATGTCGCTAAAGCGTTGAGGGGGAAAGACTTTTCTAGGGAAATCTCTTGACAGCCGTAGGAATATCCGTAGAATCCAACCCCACAGACGCGGGATGGAGCAGTCTGGTAGCTCGTCGGGCTCATAACCCGAAGGTCGTCGGTTCAAATCCGGCTCCCGCAACCAGCTTTAAAAAGAAGGCCACTGCTAACCCAGTGGCCTTTTTTGTTGTCCTGGAAAAAATTCTTGTACATCAATGAATTAGTGCTTGCCATCAATCCGCAGTTCTGTACAATGCGCCCCACAGACGCGGGATGGAGCAGTCTGGTAGCTCGTCGGGCTCATAACCCGAAGGTCGTCGGTTCAAATCCGGCTCCCGCAACCAGCTT
>NZ_DAMCCR010000060.1:0-27339 GCF_032058845.1 Pseudomonas sp.
GCTGGCGCTGTTCGGCGTGCACTGGGCCGGGCAGCACGTGCTGCCGTCGGAGGCCGAGCCTTGGCGCCAGTACAACCTCAGCCACCAGCTGCTCGCGGCAGGCACTGGCGAGGTGCAGCGCGAGCTGGCCCACTGGCTCGGCACCGACACCCCACCGCCGGCCCTGGCCACGGCCGGTCTGACCCACGCCGACCTCAATGGCCAGCGTCTGTTCGAGGGCCCCGGCAAAGCGCGCAATCTGCTGCTGATCACCCTCGAAGGCATTCCCGGCGCCTATGTGCGGCCCAACCGCGAAGCGCTGCACAGCCGCTTCGACCAGGACCTCATGCCCAACCTCAGCCGCTGGGCCAAGCGTGGCATGAACACCCCGGACTACGTGGTGCACACCCACCAGACCATTCGCGGCCTGTACGCCATGCTCTGCGGCGACTACGACAAACTCGCCAACGGCACGCCCAAAGGCGTCGAGCTGCTCACCCAGCAAACGCGCAACAACGACTGCCTGCCGGCCCAGCTGCAGCAGGCCGGCTTCGCCACCCACTACCTGCAGGGTGCCGGCCTGCGTTTCATGGCCAAGGACCGCATCATGCCGCACATCGGCTTCGGCGCCGTGCACGGTGAGGAATGGTTCAGCAACGACAACTACCTGGAATTCCCTTGGGGCAAGGATGACCGCGCCTTCTTCGAGGGTGCGCTGGACTACGTCGGCACGCTGCGCCAGGCCAAAAAGCCCTGGATGCTGACCCTGCTCACCGTCGGCACCCATCAGCCGTACTCGGCACCTGATGAATACCTGCAACGCTACGGCTCGCCCAAGCAGGCCGCCGTTGCTCACCTGGACGATGCCCTGGGGCGGTTCCTCGACGGGCTCGAGCGCCAGGGCGTGCTCAAGGACACCCTGGTGGTCATCACCTCGGATGAATCGCATGGCATCGATGGCGTACGCCTGGCGTCCTCGTGGGGCTTCAACCTCACGCTGGCCCCTGAGCAGGCGCAGCTCCCGCACCTCAAGCCCGGCACCTACGGCCATGTCGACCTGACCACCTCGCTGCTCGACTATTTCGCCCTGCCGATTCCCGCCTCGCTCAGCGGCCGTTCGTTGTTTCGCAGCTACGACAGCGGTCGCGAGATGATCTCGTTCACCAACGGCATGCTGCGCTACCACGACGGCCAGGGCACGTTCACCGAATGCGATTTCCAGCAGCGTTGCCGGCGCTACGCCAGCCCCGGCTTCATCGCTGACCGCGCCACTTACCTCGGGCAGGCCCCGGCCGCCAGCGGTCCGCAGATCACCGGGCTGGCCGAGGCGCTCGACCAGTCACTGCTCAATACCCCGCTGAACCTGCGCTACCAGTTCGGCGGCCCGGCGCCCATTGCCCTGCAGCAGCAGATTCGCGATGACTGGGCCGACAACCTGATCGGTGCGCAGTACCTGGAGATGCCCGAAGGCACGCGCACCCGCGTGCGCCTGAAAGTCCGCGCGCTCGACCCGGCGCACACCGCCTACATCCAGCTCAAGGCCAAGGAGTTCGAGCAGGACGTGCCCCTGGGCTTGCCCGAGGAAATGCAGGTGACGGCCGATCAGCCACTGGACATGCAGTTCGATTTCGACAACCCGACCCTGCGCAAGGCGTTTTCCTTTCACCTGCTGGGGTATGGCGGCGGAGAGGTCGAGGTGACGGACTTCAGCGTGATCACGGCGCTGCCGGACGAGGACCCTGGGGTAGAGGCGCTGGAGGACAGCTCAGTCGCCCATGCCAGTTGAGTCGCGTGCACCATTGGCAGCGGCTGGCGCTGGCTGTTGGTGATTGTCTGAAGCGCAGCCATGGCGCGGCCCCCGTTGGCTGTGCAGCCCTTGGCACTCGTGGCGCTTGAGGGCCACAAGGCTGACCTGCTTCACAACCCGGCCAGTCGTCGAATCCTCTGTTGCCGGCACGAAACCGCCGAGACCGGCGACGTCATGGCTCACCCCGCCGGCAGACGAATCACGAACTGTGCCCCGCCCAATGCCGAGGGCTCCACTGTCAAGGTGCCGCCCTGCCCCTCGATGGCCCGTCGACTGATCGCCAGGCCCAGACCAAAACCGCCGGTACTGCGATCACGGCTGCGGTCCAGGCGGTAGAACGGCTGGAAGATCCGCTCGCGCTCGGCGGGCGGTATACCGATGCCATCGTCTTCCACGCTCAACCGGCACCCGCCATCGGCCTCCAGGCTCACCTGCAGGCGCAGCCGCGCATCGCAGTAGCGCATCGCATTGCGCACCAGGTTCTGCACGGCGCGGGCCGTCAGCCGAGGATCGAGGACGAAACGCGATACGGCTGCATCGAAGTGCACTTCCCAGGCCACCTCGCGGCTGTCCAGCTCTTCGGCGAAGCTGCCCAGCACGCTGTCGAGCAATTCGGGCAATGACACCTCGACCCGTTCTCGCAACTGCTCGGCGTTCTCCAGGCGCCCATAAGACAGCAGCTCCAGCACCAGCTCGTCCAGCTCGCGCACATGCCCGACCAGTTCCATCAAGCGCTTGCGGCTGGCGGCAGGTACTTCGTCGAACAACAGCACAAGGCCGAAATCCAGGCGGGTCAGCGGCGTGCGCAGTTCGTGGGACACCGCATTGAGCAACTCGCGCTGCTGGTTGAGGTGACGTTCCAGATCGCCCGCCATCGTGTCGAACACCCGCGCCAGCTCGCCGATGTTGGAATGCGCCGAAATCTGCGTGCGCTCGCTCAAATGCCCCCGACCCAAGCGACGCGCGGTGTTCTTCAGGCGCTCAAGGTCGCGCCAGTGCGGCCACACCCACAGCAGCATACAGCCCAGCAGGGCCGCACCGATCAGCACCGTCACGCCCCACGAGAGCACGTTGATGTCCAACGGGTCGGGTGGGTTGTACAGGCTCACCAGCCAGCCGTCGGCGATGGGCGCCAGCGCGGTCTGATAAAAGCCCCAGTCGCCCAGGCGCACCACATTCTGGCCGATGAGCAGACGCTGACGCTCAGCGCCGGACAGCTTGGCCTGATCGAGCGTCAGCAGCTTGATTTCGATGGGCGCAAAACGGCCGTTCAACTCCGCTGCCACAGCGGGCCATTGCGCGCGTGGCGCCTGGCGAAACTGCTGCACCAGCAGCGACTGCACACCCTTGGCCATGTCCAGGTTGTAGGCCGAATAGCGGCCGCTGAAGATGCTGACGATGGTATCGGGAATGACCAGAATCGCCCCGGCGTAGGCCAGGATGATCAGCAGATAGAGGCGCACCAGCAGCTTGAGCATGGCGCCTCAGAACTCCCACTCGCTGCGGCTGAACAGGTAGCCCTTGCCCCACACCGTCTTGATCTTGCGCGCCTCGCCCGCGCTGTCATCGAACTTGCGCCGCAGTTTGGAAATGGCCACGTCCACCGAGCGGTCGGTGCCGTTGAACTCGATGCCGCGCAATTGCTGAAGAATGCGGTCGCGGCTGAGCACTTCGCCGGCGTTGCGCGCCAGCACCACCAGCAGGTTGTATTCGCCGCTGGACAGGTCTACCGGCTCGCTGCGCCAACTGACGGTGCGTTCGGCAAGGTCGATGCGCAACCCGCCGATCTCGATGAGGTCGGCCTCCAGCCGCGGTTCGTGGACACTGCTACGGCGCAGCAAGGTGCGGATACGCGCCAGCAACACGCGCGGCTCGCACGGCTTGGTGACATAGTCGTCGGCGCCCATCTCCAGGCCCAGCACCTGGTCATGGCTGTCGTCGCGTGCGGTCAGCATGAGGATCGGCAGGCTCTGGGTTTCCTGGCGAAGACGGCGACAGACCTGCAGGCCGTCCAGGCCGGGCAGCATCAGGTCGAGCACCACCAGGTCAGGGCGCTGCCGGTGAACTTCTTCGAGCACCTGATCGCCCCGGGCGATGACCCGGACGTGAAAATCATTGCGCTGCAGGTAGCTGGCGATCAATTCAGACAGGGCGCTGTCGTCTTCGACCAGGAGGATATTCGGCATAAGGGCTTCAATGACGGTGGCAACGTGGCCAGCATAAAGAATCCTACGTAACGTTAGCCGGATTCTTCACAGTTTTTCACACACGTCCTACAGAGCTTAACAACCACCAGGGAATACTTGCCGTAGGATACGCTCGATCATTATCGGGAAGGTCCGCATGCCCACTTTACTCCCCGCTCGTCTGCGCCCCGTGGCGCTGCTCGCGTTGCTGACCCTGGCCCTGGCCGGTTGCAACGACGCCAACGAAGAAGAACAGAAAGCCCCTGCGCCCCAGGTGCGGGTCGAAACCCTGCAAGAGCGCGCTTTGGCAATCAGCACCGAGCTGAGCGGACGGATCATGGCGCCGCGGGTGGCCGAAGTCCGCGCCAGGGTCGCCGGGGTGGTGCTCAAGCGTGTGTACCGCGAAGGCAGCGACGTCAAGAAAGGCGATGTGCTGTTCCTGATTGACCCGGCACCGTTCAAGGCCGATCACGACAGCGCCCGCGCGGCCCTCGCCCGCGCCGAGGCCACGCGCTACCAGACCCGCCTGCAGGACCAGCGCTATCGCCAGTTGGTCGAAGAAAGCGCCATCAGCCGGCAAGAGGCCGACAACGCCCGCGCCGCCTTCCTGCAGGCTGACGCCGCCGTTGCCGAAGCCAAGGCTGCACTGGAGCGGGCACGCCTGAACCTGGGCTATGCCACGGTCACCGCGCCCATTTCCGGGCGCATCGGCCGTGCCTTGGTCACCGAAGGTGCGCTGGTCGGCCAGGGTGAAACCACCCCGCTTGCAAGCATTCAGCAACTCGACCCGATCTACGCCGACGTCACGCAATCAACCCGGGAAATCAACAACCTGCGCCGCGCCATGCGCGCCGGGCAGCTGCAGCAGGTCGGCCAGGACCAGGCGCAGGTCACGCTGATTCAGGACGATGACCAGCCCTACGCGCACCCTGGCAAGCTGCTGTTCTCCGACATCAGCGTCGATGCCAGCACCAACCAGATCACCCTGCGCAGCGAGTTTCCCAACCCGGACCTCGACCTGCTGCCTGGCAGCTACGTGCGCGTACGCCTGGAACAGGCGGTGCAGCCCAAGGGGATCAGTGTGCCGCAGCGGGCCATCAGCCGTGACAGCGCGGGGATGCCGAAAGTCTTCGTGGTCGATGCCGAATCGAAGGTCAGCGAGCGCCAGATAACCCTGGGTACCGTGCAGGGCGACCGCTGGATCGTCCGTGAGGGCCTCAAGGCCGGTGAGCGTGTGGTGGTCGAAGGCCTGCAACACGTCAAGCCTGGCGATCAGGTGCAGGTCGAAGGCGCTGACGCAGCGCCTGCCGTCGCCACCCACGCTGGCCAGTGAGGAGCTGACCCATGCCGCAGTTCTTCATTGATCGGCCCATTTTTGCCTGGGTCGTCGCCTTGTTCATTCTGCTCGCCGGCGCCTTGGCGATCCCCAAGCTGCCGGTGGCGCAGTACCCCAACGTGGCACCGCCGCAGATCGAGATCTACGCGGTGTACCCCGGCGCTTCGGCCACCACCATCGATGAAACGGTGGTCAGCCTGATCGAGCAGGAGCTCAACGGCGCCGACAATCTGCTGTATTTCGAATCCCAGAGCAGCCTGGGCAGCGCCACCATCACCGCCACCTTCCAGCCCGGCACCACGCCTGACCTGGCCCAGGTGGACGTGCAGAACCGCCTGAAAGTGGTCGAGTCACGCCTGCCGCGCCCGGTCACTCAGCAAGGCCTGCAAGTGGAGAAGGTTTCCACCGGCTTTCTGCTGCTGGGCACCCTCACCTCCACCGACGGCCAACTGGATGAAACCGCCCTGAGCGACATCCTGGCGCGCAACGTGATGAACGAGATCCGGCGCATCAAGGGCGTGGGCAAGGCGCAGCTGTATGGCTCCGAACGGGCCATGCGCATCTGGATCGATCCGCAGAAGCTGATCGGTTTCAGCCTCACCCCGGCCGATGTGACCGAGGCCATCGTGGCGCAGAACGCTCAGGTGGCGCCCGGCAGCATCGGTGACCTGCCAGGGCGCAAGACCCAGGAAATCACCGCCAGCGTGGTGGTCAACGGCCAGTTGAGCACCCCTGAGCAGTTCGCTGCCGTGGTACTGCGGGCCAACCCGGACGGCTCGGTGGTCACCCTGGGTGACGTGGCGCGGGTCGAAGTGGGCGCGCAGGAATACCAGTTCGGCACGCGCTTGAACGGCAAGCCTTCCACTGCCTTCGCCGTGCAGCTGTCGCCGGGCGCCAACGCCATGGAAACCGCGACCCTGGTGCGCAGCAAGATGGATGAGCTGGCCAGGTTCTTCCCTGCCGGCGCCCAGTTCGACATCCCCTACGACACTTCGCCGTTCGTCAAAGTCTCGATCAAGCAGGTCATCACGACGTTGTTCGAGGCCATGCTGCTGGTGTTCGCGGTCATGTTCCTGTTCCTGCAGAACATCCGCTACACGCTGATCCCGACCCTGGTGGTGCCGGTGGCACTGATGGGTACCTTCGCCGTGATGCTGGCGCTGGGCTTTTCGATCAACGTGCTGACGCTGTTCGGCATGGTGCTGGCCATTGGCATTCTGGTGGACGACGCCATCGTGGTGGTGGAGAACGTCGAGCGGATCATGGCGGAGGAAGGCCTCTCACCCAGGGACGCCACACGCAAGGCCATGGGCCAGATCAGCGGCGCGATCATCGGCATCACGCTGGTGCTGGTGGCGGTGTTTCTGCCGATGGCCTTCATGAGCGGTTCGGTGGGGGTGATCTATCAGCAGTTTTCGGTGTCGATGGCGGTGTCGATCCTGTTCTCGGCGTTCCTCGCCCTGAGCCTGACCCCCGCCTTGTGCGCCACCCTGCTCAAGCCGATCGCCCAGGGCGAAGCGCATGAAAAACGTGGCTTCTTCGGCTGGTTCAACCGGCGCTTCGCGCGCATGACCGATGGCTACGAAGGCTGGGTGGGCCATGCACTGGCCCGCAGCGGCCGCTACCTCTTGGTGTACGCCGTACTGGTGGGCGCGCTGGTGTTTGGTTTCAGCCAGTTGCCCAGCGACTTTCTCCCCACCGAAGACCAGGGCTACACCATCACCGACATCCAGCTGCCGCCGGGTGGCACCCGTGCTCGTACCGAGCAGGTGGCGGCGCAGATCGAGGCCAACAACGCGGATGAACCGGGCGTGGCCAACACCACGGTGATCCTCGGCTTCAGCTTCTCCGGCAGCGGCCAGAACGCGGCGCTGGCGTTCACCACGATGAAGGACTGGTCCGAGCGTGGCAGCGACGACAGCGCCCAATCGATCGCCGACCGTGCCAATGCGGCGTTCAGCCAGATCAAGGACGCCGTGGCCTTTGCCGTGCTGCCGCCGCCGATCGATGGTCTGGGCGAGTCGACCGGCTTCCAGTTCCGCCTGCAGGACCGCGGCGGGCTGGGCCATGCACAGTTGATGGCGGCGCGCGACTCGCTGCTGGCTGCAGCAGGCGAAAGCAAGCTGCTGACCAACGTGCGCGAGTCTTCGCTGGCGGAAAGCCCGCAGGTGCAACTGGACATCGACCGACGCCAGGCCAATGCCCTGGGCGTGTCGTTCGGCGACATCAGTGCAGTGCTCGACACCGCCGTGGGCTCGAGCTACGTCAACGACTTCCCCAACCAGGGGCGCATGCAGCGGGTGGTGGTACAGGCCGAAGGCGACCAACGCAGCCAGGTCGAAGACCTGCTGAAAATGCACGTGCGCAACAGCAGCGGCAAGATGGTGCCGCTGGCCGCGTTCGTCAGCGCGCGCTGGGTGACCGGGCCTGTGCAACTGACCCGCTACAACGGCTACCCGGCGGTGTCGATCTCTGGCGAGCCGGCGGCAGGCCTGAGCTCGGGCGAGGCCATGGACGAGGTGCAGCGCATCGTCGATCAACTGCCTGCCGGGGCTGGCCTGGAATGGACCGGGCTGTCGCTGCAGGAGCGGTTATCCGGCAGCCAGGCGCCGATCCTGCTGGCGCTGTCGTTGCTGGTGGTGTTCCTGTGCCTGGCAGCGCTGTACGAAAGCTGGTCGATCCCTACGGCGGTGCTGCTGGTGGTGCCGCTCGGGGTACTGGGCGCGGTGCTGGCGGTGACGCTGCGCGGCATGCCCAACGATGTGTTCTTCAAGGTGGGCTTGATCACCCTGATCGGCCTGTCGGCGAAGAATGCGATCCTGATCATCGAATTCGCCAAGGCCCTGGTCGACCAAGGCGTCGATGCACGTGATGCGGCGCTGCAAGCCGCGCGCCTGCGGCTACGCCCTATCGTCATGACTTCGCTGGCGTTCATCCTGGGCGTCGTGCCGCTGGCCATCGCCAGCGGCGCCAGCTCGGCGAGCCAGCAAGCCATCGGTACCGGGGTGATCGGCGGCATGCTCAGCGCCACCCTGGCAGTGGTGTTCGTGCCGGTGTTCTTCGTGGTGGTGATGCGCCTCACGGGGCGGCGCAAGCCTGCCACCGCGTCACAAGTGCCGGTCGAGCCTGGCCGGAAGGACGCTGACTGACCGGCTGATGGCAGGTGTTCAAGCGTGAAGGTTGATGCGTGTGCTGGTGCTGCTGCCCAAGCGTGAGGCGTAGCGTGGGCTGGCAGTGGCGCTCAGGCGCGAGGTCTAGCTTGGACTGGCAATGGCCCTCAGGCGCTAGGGGTGGCTTGGGCTGGCAGTGGCGCCCAGGCGCGAGGTGTAGCTTGGGCTGGCAATGGCGCTCAGGCGCTAGGGGTGGCTTGGGCTGGCAATGGCGCTCATGTGTGAGGTCTAGTTTGGACTGGCAATGGCCCTCGGCGCTAGGGGTGGCTTGGACTGGCACTTGCGCTCTGTCCGCAGGTGAGGCCTGAGGCTGGCGCTGGACAAGCCACAGGCAGCATGGGAGGGTTCCGGGCACTGATGTCCGGAGCCCTTTTTTATGCCAGCACGTTCTTGTTGTTCAGTCCTGATCCTCGCCGGCGGCCGCGGCCAGCGCATGGGTGGGCGTGACAAGGGGCTGATCCTCTGGCGCGACAGGCCGTTGATTGCCCACCTGCACGACGTCGTGCGGCCTTGGACCGATGACCTGATCATTTCCTGCAACCGTAACCAAGCGCAGTACGCCGCCTACGCCGATCAATGGGTGGGGGACGCCGAGGCGGATTTCCCAGGGCCTCTGGCGGGCGTGCTGGCCGGGCTGGCGGTGGCGCAGTGCCCCTGGGTGGCAGTACTGGCCTGCGACACTCCGCGGATCGATCGCGCGCTGCTCGATGAGCTGCTGGCCTTGGCCGTCAGCGCCGACGGCGCCGCGATGGTGCGCCAGAGCGGGTTCTGGCAGCCGATGTTCAGCGTGGTGCCGCGTAGCAGTTTGGACATGCTGCAACAGGCGTGGGATGAGGGTGAGCGCAGCTTGCACAAGGCCCTAAGGCGCGGGGTGCTGGTGGGAGTGGAGTGTGCCGAGGGGGATGCGCGGTTGGAGAATTTCAATAGCCCAGAGCACTATGGGCACCAGGGTGAAAGTTAAGTGGCGTTTCAGTCGCGCGCACAACGATGAGGTACATGCCTGACACACTGCGGTGCCTGGGCTGTTTTCGCGAGCGAGCTCGCTCTACAGGGTTGTGGTGGCCTGAGCGCATTTATTGTGGAGGAACAAGCGATCCTTGTGGGAGCGGCCGGTCCGGCGCTCCGGTTAGCCGCGATGGCCCGCGCAGCCGGGCCGACTCAGGCCACGCGTATCAACAGACAGAGCGCAATTGCAGCCATTGGGCCGGCTACGCCGTCCATCGCGACTAAAGTCGCTCCTACAGATTGCTGTAGCTCGAGCCTGAACTGGCCTGCGGCACGAACCTATGCCAATTCGATAGATGACTTAGAGGTCGGTCAAAGTATTCAGCAACCGCGCCTCTGGCCTGAGCTGGCTCAGGCCAGAGGCGCGCGTTCACCTGAAATCAAACCGCCGCAAACGCCTCGGCTACCCGCCGCAGATTGTCCTGGCGCAACCCAGACATGCACACTCGCCCACTGTCGAGCAGGTACACGCCGAACTCGTCGCGCAGTCGATGCACCTGCGCCACGCTGAAGCCGGTGTAGCTGAACATGCCGCGTTGGCGCAGGAGGTACTGGAAATCCTGCCCGGGCAGCAGCTCGGCGAGCACGTCCACCAGGCCCTGGCGCATGTCGAGAATGCGCTGGCGCATGGCCTGCACCTCGCCTTGCCACTGCGCGTTCAGTGCGCTGTCACCCAGCACACCGGCCACTAGTTGCGCGCCATGGCACGGCGGGCTGGAGTAGTTGCGGCGCACGGTGGCCTTGAGCTGGCCGAGCACACGCTGGGCACTGTCGGCGTCATCGCTGACCACAGACAGGCCGCCCACGCGCTCGCCATACAGCGAGAAGATCTTCGAGAACGAGTTGCTGACCAGGCACGGCACACCCGCGCGGGCCATTTCACGGATGGCGTAGGCGTCTTCTTCAAGGCCTTCGGCAAAACCCTGATAAGCAATGTCGAGGAACGCGATGAGTTCGCGCGCCTTGACCACCTCGACCACCTGCTGCCACTGCGCCTGGCTCAGGTCGACCCCGGTCGGGTTGTGACAGCAGGGGTGCAGCAGCACGATGCTGTGGCGCGCCAGGCCTTGCAGGCTGGCAAGCATGCCGGCGAAGTCGAGGCCGCGGCTCTGGGTGTCGAAGTAGGGGTAGGTGTGCACCGTGAAGCCAGCGCCTTCGAAGATGGCGCGGTGGTTATCCCAGGTCGGATTGCTGACCCAGACCTGCGACTGCGGAAAGTAGCGCTTGAGGAAATCGGCACCGACCTTCAAGGCACCGGAGCCGCCAACGGTCTGCACCGTGGCGATACGACCGGCCTGCAGCGCAGGATGATCGGCGCCGAACAGCAGCGCCTGGGTGGCCTGACGGTAGCTGGCCATGCCTTCCATCGGCAGGTACAGCGAGGCCTGGTGCGGCTGGTCGGCCAGGCGCTGCTCCAGCGCGCCGACCGCTGCCAGTTGCGGGACCACGCCGGCTTCATCGTAGTAGAGGCCGATACTCAGATTGACCTTGTCGGCGCGCGGATCGGCCTTGAAGGTTTCCATCAACGAGAGGATCGGGTCGCCCGCATAGGCATCGACATGTTTGAACACAGCGCACAGCTCCTTGGCTCAGGGAGGGAAAGACTGCACCGAGCATACCTGCCCCGCCCGCCAAGGAACATCACTGCGATGCAAAGGTTGCTTGCGAAGGTGCACCCGGCCTGCCTTCGCCTCGCTCACGTCGGAGCAGGCCCCACCGCGCCTGCCCCACAGGCGTCGGGGCTGCTGTGCCGCAAGCACGCGCAGCAGAGGGCGCAGCAAACGCCGGGCCGGCCGGCCTGGCGCATTGCACGTCGCCGTTACAGCTGCCTGAGGCGCTCCAGCTCGGTGGCTTGCAGCGCCACGCCCTGCGCCTGGGCGAGCGCCCGCTCGCGATGACGACGCTCCCCTGGCAGCCGGTCAAGGCCGGCGCCTTGCATCTGTTCGAGCAGCGTGCGGCTGCGCTTGGCGAAGGCCTCACCCTGGCCCTTGTCGGGATCGATGAGCAGGATCAACTGCCCGGTCCAGGGCGTCTTGGCCCCGGGATGGCTGGCCCAGTCGTACTCCCACGAGAAATTCCCGCCCGTCAGCCCCGCCGCCAGCAGCTCGACCATCATCGACAGCGCCGAGCCTTTGTGCCCGCCAAACGGCAACAGTGCCCCGCCCTCGAGAATCGCCTGCGGGTCAGTGGTCGGCTCGCCAGCGGCATCCACACCAACACCCGCCGGCAAGGCCTGACCCGCCCGCGCGGCAATTTGCACATCGCCGTGGGCCATGGCGCTGGTGGCCATGTCGAAGACGATCGGTGCCTCCCCTGCACAGGGTGCGGCAAACGCGATCGGGTTGGTGCCGAACACCGGCCTTCGTGCCCCATGTGGCACCACACAGGTCATGCTGTTGACCACGCTCAGGGCGATCAGGCCCTCTTCGGCAAAGGGCTCGACATCCGGCCACAAGGCTGCGAAGTGGTGGGAGTTGTGGATGGCCAGCGCCGCGATGCCGGCACTGCGCGCCTTGCTGACCAGCAGCGCACGGGCAGCAGCCAGTGCCGGCTGGGCGAAACCGCCGGCGGCATCGACACTGACGTAGCCTGGCGCTACGTCGCTGACCTGCGGCACGGCACGGCCATCGACCCAACCGCTGTCCAGGGTCGATACATAGCCCGGCATGCGAAACACACCATGGCTGTGCGCACCGTCACGCTGGGCGCTGGCGCAATTGTGGGCCAGCACCGCCGCAACAGGATCAGAGCAGCCATGGCGCTGGAAGATGCCGCGCAGCAGCGCTGCCAGCTCATCAAAGGGGATGCGAACCGTGGACGCAGAATCAGCAGCAGACATGACAGGTTCCTTCCAGAGGTGGCCAAAGGGCACCAGCATGGCCTCGCCGAGGCCTCGCTGCAATGCACCGGGCAAGACCAAGCCGTCACCGAGGCACTCTTTGCACGGCTGCAATGAACCAACTGCGTGGCTCACGGTAGCGTCGTACAAGCCCGCTCAAAGCCTTGCCACCCGGGGCTTGCAGCGCCTCCAAGCGCCCATTTTACGAGGGCTGTAGCCAGGTTCCGCGGTTTGACATCTCGAACTGCTCTGGCAAGCTGTGTTCACCCCCGACCGGATTGGCAGCAGCTCCTGCTGCACCGGCAGTGCACGGTGTGGCAGGCGCTGCCAGGCGCCCCTGCAGCACCGTGCACGACATGTCCCAAGGTGACTTATGTCCAACAGCAATAGCGGCACTATCCACCCTTCTGCCCAACCTTCTGCGCGCAAACCGGTGGTCCTGATGACCATGGGTACCCAAGAGCGCAAAGGTCATGACTATCAGGTCATGACCCACAAATACATTACCCCTCTGGTCGAATTCGGCGGCTGCGTGCCGGTGCTGGTGCCCACCTGCTGTGGTACCGATGAGCTGGAGACCTACCTGGCCATGGCCGACGGCGTGTACCTGACCGGCGCAGGCAGCAACATCGACCCAGCGCTCTATGGCCAGGAGAACCAGACCCCTGGCAAGGCCCAGGACAAGAACCGTGACACCTTCGACATTGCCCTGGTGCAAATGGCCCTGGCCCGCGGCTTGCCGATCTTCGGCATTTGCCGTGGCATGCAGGAGATCAACGTGGCGTTGGGCGGCGACATCTATCAGACCGTCTACGCCGAGCCGGGCTTCAATGACCATCGGGAAAACCCGCAAGATCCGGTCGAGCAGCAGTACGCGCCCGCCCATGGCGTGACCATCACGGCGGGCACCTGGCTCGAGCGCGCACTGGGCACCCAGCATATTCGCGTCAACTCCCTGCACGGCCAGGGCCTGCGCACGCTTGGCCAGGGGCTCGAAGCGGTCGCCGTGGCCGAAGACGGCCTGGTCGAGGCGATCCATGGACCGAGCCTGTCACCGTTCCTGTTTGCGGTGCAGTGGCACCCTGAGTGGCAAGCGGCCAGCAACCCCGACTCCATCGCGTTGTTCAAGGCCTTCGGCGATGCCTGCCGCACTCGCGCGAGCCAGTCGCATGCCGACCGCCAAGCGCTCTGCGCCTGATCGCACAGCGTTTCCCTCTGAGTAGCAGGCGGCTGCTCAGAGGTGTGCACCCTCTCGCCATATCTTTCAGACTTTTCCTCTCGACACACTGACAGCAAAGTGATGGCCCTGCGCTGAGCCCGAGCAGTTCAAACTTGAACCTCATCAGGTGCTTAGGACAGCAACATGCGGCGACTTCTACTTTCTTCCCTCGGTTTGCTCAGCGTACTCAGCATGGAGGCGCACGCCCGCGCGCTGACCCAGCACGACCAGCAATTGTGCGCCTGGGGCGCGCAAGTGGCGGCCACAGCGCAGCAGGCCAAGCTGTCCAAGGTCAATCTCTATACTCAACGCAAGCGCCTGCAGAATCAGAAATTCCCCAAGTCATGGATGCGCATGACGGCCATGGGCATAACTGAGCAGACCTACAACAGTCGGTCTCGCTTGCCACCGGCGGAGATCAAGAAGACGTACTACGAGCAATGCGCACAGCATTCGAAATCCAATAAATAGATGCTTTTCATATACTTAGCATCTATATCTAATCCATTTTATTTAAAGTAGATTCTAGAACAGCGCGGACGACTCCTTCGCTCCGCGCGGCTTCCAGGCTACGGAATGAATGTCTCCACCGGGCGTTTTAGCCGCGCCATGGCAGGCTTGCGCAGTACGCCAGCCCCAGCGCTGGTGCTTGCCCACACCCCTTCTGCCCGCTAGCCTCGCGCATTTCCCTTGCTCGCCGGATACCCGCCATGCAGCCCCGCGATATCGCCATCTACCTGTTCCTTGCCATCGCCTGGGGGTTGTCGTTCCTGGTCGTGTTGCATACCGAGCACGCGTTCGGCTGGGTTGGCGCGGTCAGCCTGCGCGCGCTGTTTGCCGGCTCCACGCTGGTGCTGCTGAGCCTTCTGCTGGGCCGCGCGCCACGTTTTCGGCCGGTGCTGAAGCCCTTGCTGGTCGTCGGCGCCACGACCGTCGCGGGGCAGCTGGCGGGCATGACCTACGCCACCCCGCGCATCGGTACGGCGATGGCGGCCATCTTCGTCACCACCATTCCCTTGTTCTCGATGCTGATCGGGCGCGTGCTAGGGTTGGAAACCCTGAGTCGACAGGGCGTGCTCGGCCTGCTGCTGGGCCTGGTCGGGATGATCATGCTGGTGGGCTTTCCCGCGCAGACGGTCGATGCCGACTTCATCAAAGGCTGTCTCGCCTCGATCGGCGGTGCGCTGGCGGCGGCCTATGGCAGCAACCATGCCGCGCTGCACCTGCGTCAGTGTGACCCGTGGACCGTGGCCGGCGGCTCGTTCCTGGCGGGCGGCGTGATGCTGCTGCCGCTCTTGTGGTGGGTGCCGCTGCCCAGCGTGCCGCAGGCGTTGGACTGGGGCTACCTGCTGATTAGCGGCAGCGTGATGAGCGCCACCTGCTATGTGCTGTTCTTTGGCCTGGTCGCACGCATTGGCGCCACTCGGGCGATCAGTGTGGAGTTCGTGGTGACACTGGTCGCGGTGCTGGTTGGCGCCTTGTTCCTTGGCGAAGCGCTCAGCCTGCTGCAGGCGCTGGGCAGCGGCGTCATTCTGTTCGGCTGCGTGATGGTGCTGGGGCTGTTGCCGGGGCGCCGCTCGCGCTTGCCCAGCTGAAGCGCTCACGCCACGTCAACATGCATTCAACTTACAAATAGCTAGCATTCTGACATTTAATTTGTAGATGCCGACCGTGCCCCCCTATGCTGATCACGCCTTCCCTGCGGCGCACCGGCCGGTGCGGTCCACGGCACGGGGAGAGAACAACAAGTCGAGACCATTCATGTCCAAGCACGCCTATTTCGCCCCCCACGGTGGGCACCCCGCTCAAACCGAGCTGCTCACCGACCGTGCCATGTTCACCGAAGCCTATGCCGTCATTCCCAAGGGCGTGATGCGTGACATCGTCACCAGCCACCTGCCGTTCTGGGACAAGATGCGCATGTGGGTCATCGCCCGGCCGCTGACCGGTTTCGCCGAGACCTTTTCCCAGTACATCGTCGAAGTCGCCCCCGAAGGCGGCAGCGAACGTCCGGAACTGGATGCCAACGCCGAGGCCGTGTTGTTCGTGGTCGAAGGCCAGCTCGACATCACCCTGGAGGGCCAGGCGCACACCCTGACCCCCGGCGGCTATGCGTTCATCGCCCCCGGCGCCGAATGGAGCCTGCGCAATCGCAGTGACAGCACCGTCAGCTTCCATTGGCTGCGCAAGCACTATCAACGCGTCGACGGCCTGGAGGCGCCGACCTCGTTCGTCACGCATCGTGACAACGCCACGGTGATCGAAATGCCCGGCACCGAAGGCTGCTGGATCACCACGCGCTTCGTCGACATGGCCGACATGCGCCATGACATGCACGTCAACATCGTCACCTTCAAGCCGGGCGGCGTGATTCCGTTCGCTGAAACCCATGTCATGGAGCACGGCCTGTATGTGCTCGAGGGCAAGGCGGTCTACCGCCTGAACCAGGACTGGGTGGAAGTCGAAGCCGGTGACTTCATGTGGTTGCGCGCATTCTGCCCACAGGCCTGCTACGCCGGTGGCCCGGGGCCGTTCAGTTACCTGTTGTACAAGGACGTCAACCGCCACGCCCACCTCACGCTCAACCCCAAACGCTGAGGTGCGTACCCTGCCCGGCCAGACCGGGCGGGTGTGGCCGCGCCAAGGTGAGGCCGGCCCTGGTATTTGTGTCAGTTGTCGCCTGCCGTTGCTGGCTGCAACATTCGGTCATCTCCCGCCTGCGTCAGCGGTGTCTGCTTCTGACGCAGTGGCCGGGTTTCCCACAGGCTTGAGCCCCATCAGCGTGAGCGCCCAGACCGCGTCAATGACCGACAGGACACCCTCCCCATGACCCAGCCCCGCAAAACCACCCAATTTTTCTACCAGGGCGAGCAGCTCAGCTCGCTGGTGCAGCCCGGCGCCAATCGCTCGATCCTGCGCAGCCAGGACATGCCGCTGGCAGAGATGTCGCTGACCGATGAAGGCCGTGACAGCCAGCTGCTGATCACTGACCTGCAGCAATCGGTATTGGGCCACGTAGACGGCAACGACTGACGCCTCACGCCAGGTTCCCGCGAATCATCACACGCACCCTGCAGGCAGCAAGCGCTGCGGAACCTTCCTTGCGCCGCGCCCATCAGACTGGCATGTGACCGGACAATTGCTGCGCCTCGGTTTCTCTGACGTTGCGCAGTGCCAGGTCCTTCCCTGATCTCTGACGGAGCAGATTCGTGAACCATGACATCCTCGATGCTCACCGCTTTTCCTCCTGGAATCGCGAGCAACTGCTTGCCAGCACCTACTGCGCCTGCTTCAACTGCAAAGCGCGCTACGCACCCGGCAAGATCACCTTATGGACGGACGACGAGCAGACCGCCGTTTGCCCGGAGTGCAGCGTCGACGCCGTGCTGGGCAATGCCAGTGGCGTGGACCTGACCGACGAGTTCCTCGAACGCATGCATGAATACTGGTTCGAGTGAAGCCAGCACCCGGCCCTGCGCCGTCGATACCTGGCAGTTGAGCCGCTTTACCTGTAGGAAATAATTCTTACCGAGCAAGGAAAAAGCCTATGAAGATCGTCGTCACCCGTATCTTCGTCACTGATCAAGCCAAGGCGCAGGCCTTCTACCATTACGTATTGGGGCTCGAGCCCAAGCAGGACGTACCGATGGGCCAACACCGCTGGCTGACCTTTACTTCGCCCAGCGATCCCCATGGGGTCGAGCTGTCCCTGGAGCCCAACCTGCACCCTGCTGCGCGTGACTTTCAGGCGGCGATCATGGCTGACGGGCTGCCCGCCATGACCTTTGAAGTGAAGGACGTGCAGGCTGAATACGAGCGCCTGTGCGCGGCGCACGTGAAGTTCACCCAGACGCCCACCGACACCGGCGCATTCACCGTAGCGCTGTTCGATGACACCTGCGGCAACCTCATCCAGATCGCCCAGCGTCACTGATCCACTCGGCCGGTCAAGACGCCTTGCGCGGGCTTTTGGCTGGCTTCTTGTCCACGGCCGAGACCGGTTTCTTGTCAGAGGCTTTTTTCTCAGCGGCTTTTTTCGCGGGGGCTTTGCCAGCCAGGCTTCGTTTGAGCAGCTCGGTAAGGTCAACGATGTCGGCGCTCTTGCCACCCCCGGCAGGCTTGCTCTTCTTCGCCGCACTGAGCTTGCCTTTGCGCGCCTTCTCCTGCACCAGCTGCATGATCGTGTCACGGAATACGTCGTGGTACTCCTCCGGCGCCCAGTCGCCGCTCATGTCTTGCACCAGGCGCTTGGCCATGTCCCGCTCTTGTTTGCTGAGCGTGGCCTGGGTCACCTTCTGGTCCAGTTCCAGGGTATCGAGGCCGCGCACTTCATCCGGCCAGCGCAGGGTGATCATCACCAACGCGTCCCTGAGCGGGCGCAGCAGCGCCAGGTGCTGGCGGGTGTGCAGCACGACCGTGGCCAAGGCCACCTTGCCGGTACTCTCCAAGGTCTCGCGCAATAAGGCGTAGACCTTGCCGCCGCGCTTGTCGGGGCTGAGGTAATAAGGGGTGTCGAAGTGCTGCAGCGGGATGTCGGCAGCCTTGACAAAGGAGAAGATATCGATGGTTTGCGTGGCTTCAGGCCGGGCCTTGCGGATTTCATCTTCACTGATGACCACATAGCGGCCCTTCTCGTACTCCATACCCTTGACCACGTTGTCCTTGTCGATGTCCTTGCCCGTGGCCTTGTTGATGCGCTTGTAGCCGACGCGGTCCATGCTGCGCTTGTCGAGCCAGTCGAAGTCGACACGTTCTGCGCTGACGGCGGTATTGAGGCTGACGGGAATATGTACCAGACCAAAACTGATGGCGCCTTTCCAGATCGCTCTCGCCATGGGGGCTCCTTGCATGAACCTATGGGCAAAAAAATCGCAGTGCCAGCGAGGGCCGGCACTGCGCTTGTCAGCACATTGCGTTGTCAGCTTTTGCCGCCGCCGGCGCCACCTTTGCTCGCCTGCCCACCTTTCTTGCCGGCTTCGGATGCTTTCGCCTTGTCATTGGCGAAGTTGCCGCCATTGCCGCCGCCGGCCTTGGAGCCTTGGCTGCCGGATTTATCGCTCGTCTTGCCGCTGTCTTTCTTGTCCATGATCTTTCACCTGTGTGGCTTCAGAAAATGCACGACAACATGCCGTACATAGGGTCGGAGTGCGGCGAACGTGCTTGATTCGATCGCCCCACCGGCCAGCTGACCGGTGGCGCTAACAACCGCCAGTGGGGTAATTGCGACTCAAGCGAACCGCCCGGTTTCAAGCGCCCGCCGCGGCTTTTTCTTCCAGTAGCTGAATGAACATGCTCAAACTGCGCGACACCGTTCCGCGCCGCCAGACCAGCCAGGTCTTGAGGTAGCGAAAGTCCTCCGACATCGGCCAGGCGCTGACCATGCTGCAGCCGGGCATGTTGTCGAGCATGCTGCGCGGCAGCATGGCCAGCCCGGCGCCTGCACTCACGCAGGCCAGCATGCCGTGGTAGGACTCCATCTCGTGGATCTTGCCCGGCACAGCACTGTCCTTGACGAACCAGTTCTCGAAATGGTGGCGGTAGGAGCAGTTGGCGCGAAACGCATAGATGTTCTCGCCGTTGACATCCTGGGCGCGGGTGACCGGGGCGTGGTTGAGCGGCGCGATGATCACCATCTGCTCTTCGAACACCGGCATGCCTTCCAGGGTCGGGTGCAGCACCGGGCCATCGACGAACGCCGCGACCAACCGCCCGCCCAGTACGCCTTCGAGCATGGTGCCGGAGGGGCCTGTAGACAGGTCCAGGTCGACTTTCGGATAGCGCTGGTTGTAAGCCGCCAGCAGCGCCGGAATGCGCACGGCTGCGGTGCTTTCCAGCGAACCCAGGGCAAAGGTGCCCTGCGGGTCTTCGCCGGCCACGGTCAGCCGCGCCTCGTGCACCAGCTCCAGAATGCGCCGGGTGTACTCCAGGAAGTTCCAGCCGGCGGGTGACAAGCGCAGGCGGCTCTTCTCACGGATGAACAGGTCGACGCCAAGGTCTTCTTCGAGCTGCTTGATGCGCGTGGTGAGGTTCGAGGGAACGCGATGAATCTGCTGCGCCGCAGCGCTGATGCTGCCGTGCTCGGCCACCGCCTTGAAGATTTCCAGTTGCACCAGATCCACAGTCATTCTCCAAACGTGAATGTTTCGCTCATTATTATTCAGTTTTCAACAATGCAGCACACCACTAGTCTGGCAGCACTTCCCATGAGCATGAGTGTGCCGCCATGACCACGATCAGCAGCCAGACCCACGCGATTTCCGTCGACCCGTTCACCGCCGAACAGATCGGTCACTACGCCTTTGACGACGCCGCCACCGAAGAGGCCGCCCTGCAACGCGCTGCTGACGGCTACCGCCAGTGGCGCCAGGTTTCGCTGAGCCAGCGCAGTGCTCACCTGGCCGCCCTGGCCGATACGCTTGAAGCCACCAGTGAAGCCTTTGCGCAGATGATTGCCAGGGAAATCGGCAAGCCGATCAGCCAGGCCCGTGGCGAGGTCAGCAAATGTGTCGGTCTGTGCCGTTGGTATGCCGAACACGGCCCGGCAATGCTCGCCCCGGAAGCGACGCAAATTGCCACTGCGCGCATCGAATACCGCCCACTGGGGCCGATTCTGGCCGTGATGCCGTGGAATTTCCCGGTCTGGCAGGTGCTGCGCGGTGCAGTGCCGGCGCTGCTGGCCGGCAACACCTACGTGCTCAAGCACGCCCCCAACGTGATGGGCAGCGCTTACCTGTTGCTGGAACTGTTCAAGAACGCCGGCCTGCCGCAGGGCGTGTTCGAACTGCTCAACGTCACCCCAGAGGGCGTGACGCGCGCCATCAACGACCCGCGCATCGCTGCCGTGACGCTCACCGGGAGCGTGCGCGCTGGCATGACCATCGGCGCCCAAGCGGGTGCTGCGCTGAAAAAATGCGTGCTGGAACTGGGCGGCTCCGACCCGTTCATCGTGCTGGCAGACGCCGACCTGGACGCGGCCGTGAAAGCTTCGGTGATCGGTCGCTACCAGAACACCGGCCAGGTCTGCGCAGCGGCCAAACGCATGATCGTCGAGCACAGCGTGGTAGACGCCTTCACCGCCAAGTTTGTCGAAGCGACACGCGCGTTGCAGATCGGCAACCCGCTGCAAGACGACACCTACATCGGCCCGATGGCCCGCTTCGACCTGCGCGATGAGCTCGACGGCCAGGTCCAAGCCAGCATCGCCGAAGGCGCCACTGTGCTGCTGGGTGGTCACAAACTGGACGGGGTGGGCAATTTCTACGCGCCGACCGTGCTGGGCGACGTGACGCCAGACATGACGGCGTTCAGACAGGAGCTGTTCGGCCCGGTCGCAGCGATCATCAGCGCCCGTGACGCCGAGCACGCGGTTGAACTGGCGAACGACAGCGACTTCGGCCTGGCTGCGACGATCTACACCGCCGATGTGGCGCGTGCCGAGCGCATGACCGCTGCGCTGGACACTGGCGGTGTGTTCATCAACGGCTACTGTGCCTCTGACCCCCGCGTGGCCTTCGGTGGCGTGAAGAAAAGTGGCTTTGGCCGTGAGCTGTCGCACTTTGGCGTGCGTGAGTTCACCAACGTTCAGACCGTCTGGCTGGACCGCAACTGAAGCACAGGGTCGCGCCTCAGCCGCGGCCCTGATCCTTGACCCAATCCAGCATCCCGCCCGGCACGATCAGTTCGTGCCGGGCGCGTGAGCAGGCGGTATACAACCCGGCCAGGGTGCGTGCCCGTTCGTTGCGCCCACCGCCCGTGGTGGGTGCCACCATCAGCTCCGGCGACACCATCACCCGTGAAAACTCGCGGTTTTTCACGTCCTGAACGCGGGCCAGGAACAACGTGGCGGTCTTGGTCCAGCGATACTGGCTCTTGGCTTTGGCGAAATGTTCGGCCGTGTAGCCCTTGCGCAGCAGGCTGGCCACGGCCGCGAACGCACGATCAGCGCCCTTGTCCTGCTCCAGTGCCTGCCAGCTGGCATAGCGGAACAGCAGGTGATGGCGCGGCCGCGTGCCGAAGCGAAACAGCTCGATGCAGTCCTCGACGAACAGCTCGAAGTCCTTGCGTGCGCCCTGCAGCAGGATGAACGGCACTTGCTGGTGGGCCAGGCGCTGGAACCAGCCGAACAGCCCCCACTCATCGTCCACCAGCAGCACGGTCGGGTGCTCCGGCACGCTGACGGCATCGTAGAAACTGACCCGGGTGTAGTGCTCGGCGGTGCCGGCGAAAGCCGCCTGAATCGCTGAGGGGTGAGCCTGGATCAGCGGGTTGAGCACCGCATCCATGGCTGGCCCCGCACGCAGCGAGCGGGCAATCGTGCGTTGGCGAATGAAGCTGCCGTGGTGCGCGCTGAGGCCATTGAGGTTCTGCAGCTCATCCCCCAGGGCAATGACCGACTGCGGGCTACGGTCGAGAATCGCCAGCATGGGCGCCGACAGCTCATGGGCCTCATCGACGATGGCGTGGCTGAAGCGACCCTCGATCACCTCATCGAGCAACGACAGCAGCTTGATGCGGTGGTAGTCGCGCACGGGCAACTGCACTTCCCGCGCCGAAGGGCGGATCAACTCCTGCCAGTAACGCCGAGCCATTTCCAGCAGCACTTCCTGGTCCAGTGGCGTGAAGCCCGGCCCGGCCCATGGCAGGTGGCGCAGTTGCACCTGCGTGTCGCTGCCGTGGCAGAAGCTGCGCACCGCACTGATACACAGTGCCACGACGTCGGGCGCGGCCAGTGGGCCGATGTCAGGAATGCCCAGCCACTGCACCACCTTGGCATCCTGCGGGCGCCAGGTGAGCTTGGTGCGGTAGCGGTCGCGTATCTTCCAGCCCTGGCGGGTCTGATCGCGGTCGAGGATCAAGTCGGCCAACTGACCGAACGTGAGCGCGGTAAACGCCTCGGCATCCTTGACCCGCGCCTTGAGCGCGGCCAGCTGACCTTCGGTGCGGGCCAGCAGCAGGGTGCAGGCCGGGTCGAGCAGGCGTGCCAGCTGATGGATCAGGAAGGTCTTGCCGGTGCCAGCGAATCCCTGCACCGCCACCGACTCCTCGACCCCGCAGAGGAATTCATGCAGCAGCCGCTGCTGTGGGTCGCTCAGCACCAGGTCACTGGCCAGGCCTGGCAACGCGGCCGCGTGCAAGGGCGTCACCTGCTGGCGGTAGGCCGGGGAAAAGGCGAAGTTCCAGCCACCCTCGCTGGTTCGCAAGGTGGCCCGGTCGATGGCCAACTGCGCGTCCAGCAGGCCAATACTGCTGGCACCCAGTAGACTTAAGCCTGTACTGAAGGTGTCGCGCGCAAAGCGTTGTTTTACCTGAAGAACAAAGGCTCCTGGAGCGCTCGCCTCGACCTCGTCAGCAATGGCCAGCACTTCGGCGAAGCGTCGTTCCAGCGCCTCGACCGCAGGCAGGGTGGCGGCCAGACGTGGCAGGTGCTGGATGAACAACACCGCAGCGGCTTGCAAGGCATCGGCCTCATCCAGCAGGCACAGGTCATCGCCGCAGGCCAGCGCCTCAGCGTCTTCATGAGTCAGGGGCAGGTAGAACATCGACACCTCGGCAAACGATGGGCGGCACCATACCAAGTATTGTCGGGGGCTGCCTGAAGGGTTTCAGTGGCAGCGCGGGTCAAACAGAAAAACGACCCTTGTGCGAGCGGTCGGTCCGGTGCCCTGGTCAGCCGAGATGAAGGGACATGGACACTGAAGAAGCGGCCGGTCCGGCGTTCCCGTCAGCCGCGGTGGCCAGCGCAGCCAGCCTGATACTCGTAAACTCAGCGCAACCTGCAGGGTGGCGTACCCCCTGCAAGGCTGCGCAGGCTTAGGCCTGGCTCAGGCCCTCAGCTGGAACGTCGATCGCCACCACTGGCACTCTTGGCGCAACCGCACTGGCCCATCTGGCAGGCTTCACCGTTGGCATGGCCGCTGGCGCAGGCATCGCAGCAGTAGCGCTGACCGCCCCGCTCCACCGCATGGTTGTCCAGTTCGCAGTTGCAGGTTGGGCAGGCACATTTCTGGTTAGTCATCGTGCTTTCCTCGGTTGATTTCACACATCATTCCGGTCGTCCGGAATCTCGTCATCCGACCAGGGCTTGCCATCCAGGGGATGGACATGCGCCTCTTCGGCTTCGTCCAGACCGGTGCCCAGGCCAACCTCATCGGCATCGACCTCGCGCAACTCGAGATCCGCCGGGCCGCCGCCGTCGCCAGGCTCGAACGGGTCACGTGCGCCGGTCTCGTCGAGCAACGTTTCCGGGCTCATGTCGTCGTCGGTCACGCCATCCTCGTGCAGGCCTTCGGTCAGCGCTTCGCCGCCGCTCATGCCAGCCCGCGCCACGCGCTCTTCAGGAAATTCATGATCCACCTCGCCCTCGGGACGTTCGTCGCCGATGCGGCCACGCGGGCCGTCCACGTCCTTGTCGAAATCCAGCTCGTGAACACTGCCCATGCGGTCTTCGGTCGTGTCGATCTCGGACGGGGTATAGGGTTTCGGATCGTCTGTACGGGCCATGACGGCACTCCATCGAATTAAGTCCATATGGTCGACTGCACCTGCACTGCAATGATTCAGTTTCTCGCGCGTCGCATCGTCTCCGGATAATTTGAACTCCGCTCTGAACAGCTCGCTCCCAGCCAATACAGTCGGTTACCCGATCGTCTTCCGGAGCCCACGCCATGGCCAAGCCGTTGCAGGAGTACCAGCGCAAGCGCGACTTTGCTGCCACGCCCGAACCTGCGGGCAAAGGCCGTAAAGCGCGCAGGTCTCAGGCGCTGCAGTTCTGCATTCAAAAGCATGATGCCAGCCACCTGCACTACGACTTCCGCCTGGAGCTGGATGGCACCCTTAAAAGCTGGGCGGTGCCCAAGGGCCCGTCGCTGGACCCGACCCAACGGCGGCTGGCGGTGCATGTCGAAGACCATCCGCTCGACTATGCAAGCTTTGAAGGGCATATCCCCGAAGGCCACTACGGGGCAGGAGATGTGATTGTCTGGGATCGCGGCGTGTGGGAACCCGAAGGCGATGCGCAGGCGGACTACGCCAAGGGCAAGCTGCGTTTTCGCCTGCAAGGGGAAAAGCTCTCTGGCACCTGGAACCTGGTGCGCACGCACTTGGCTGGCAAGAAGGAACAGTGGCTGCTGATCAAGTCCAATGATGAGCAAGCGCGCAGTGAAGACGACTACTGCATCGTCGACGCCCTGCCCGACAGCGTGCTCAGCGACCAGGTGCTGGCGCAGAAGCCCACCACTGCCAAGCGGAAAACCCCCGCCAAAGCGTCACCTGCCAACCAGCGCAAGGCGGCCCTGCCCGACCAGCTGAGCCCGCAGTTGGCCACCTTGGTAGACGCCCCGCCGGCAGGCGATTGGCACTATGAAGTGAAGTTCGACGGCTACCGTCTGCTGGCACGCATCGATGGCAAGGACATCCGCCTGTTCACCCGCAATGGCCATGACTGGAGCGCTAGGATGCCGCGCCAGATCAAGGCCTTGCGCCAGCTGAAACTGAAATCCGCCTGGCTCGACGGTGAGGTGGTGGTAGCCGGTGACGACGGCGTTGCGGATTTTCAGGCATTGCAGAACGCCTTCGATGAAGACGACGACAGCCGCTTGACCTACTACCTGTTCGACGCCCCCTGGCTGAATGGTCAGGACCTGCGCGACACCCCGCTGCAGAAGCGACGCGCCGCCCTGCGTGAGGTGCTGGACCAGCATGAAGACGACGCCCTGCGCTTCTCAGCCGATTTCGAAGCGCCAGTGGACTCGCTTCTGGCCAGTGCCTGCCAACTGCAGCTCGAGGGGCTGATCGGCAAGCGCGCGGGCAGCCTCTACCGCGAGCGGCGCAGCAGCGACTGGATCAAGCTCAAGTGCCAACAGCGCCAGGAGTTCATCATCGTTGGCTACACCGACCCCAAAGGCAGCCGCGAAGGGTTCGGCGCGCTGCTGCTGGCCCTGCACGATGATCAGGGCGACCTGCGCTACGCAGGCCGGGTCGGCACCGGGTTCAGCAGCGAAACGCTGAAACAGCTGCACAAGCGCCTGAAGGCACTGAAGGCGTCGAAGCCTACGCTGGACAAACCGCTCACGGGCGCCGCGGCTCGGGGCGTTCACTGGCTAAAACCCAGCTTGCTGGCGGAGATTTCCTATGCGCAGATGACCCGTGGCGGCATCGTCCGCCACGCGGTGTTTCATGGCCTGCGCGACGACAAACCCGCCCATGGCATCGATCACGAACGCGCGCAGCCCGCGGCCGCCCCTGACGGCAAACCCAAGAAAACCCGCCGGGTTGCGACACACGACCGTCAATCCGCAGACGATCTGCACCTGACCCACCCTGAACGCATCATCGACCCCAGCACCGGCGTCACCAAACAACAGGTGGCCGAGTACTACGCCCAGGTTGCGTCGTGGATCATGCCGCACCTCGAGCACCGCCCCGTGGCCCTGGTGCGGGCATCTGAAGGTCTGGGCGGGGAACTGTTTTTCCAGAAGCATGCCGAGCACCTCAACCTGCCCGACACCCATACGTTCAGCAAAACCCAGGCCGGTCAGGCAGCGATGACCCTCGACACCCCGGCGGCCCTGCTCGGCGCGGTGCAGATGAACACGATCGAACTGCACACCTGGAATGCCACCGACAAGGCCTTCGACAAGCCCGACCGCTTTGTCCTCGATCTCGATCCGGACCCGGCCTTGCCCTGGAAAGCGATGGTCGAAGCGACCCAGCTGACCCTCACCCTGCTCGATACCCTGGGCCTCAAGACGTTTCTCAAGACCAGCGGCGGCAAGGGCTTGCACCTGGTCGTGCCGCTGACCCGTCGCGCGAGCTGGGACGAGGTCAAGGCATTCACCCAGGCCATCGTCGAGCACCTTGCCGGGCTGTTCCCCGAGCGCCTGAGCGCCGTGGCCGGACCGAAGAACCGCGTCGGCAGGATCTTCATCGATTACCTGCGCAACGGGCTGGGCGCCACCACGGTGTGCGCCTATTCGCTGCGCGCCCGCGAGGGCCTGCGTGTGTCGGTGCCCATCGCCCGCAAGGAGCTCGAGACGCTCAAGTCCGCCGATCAGTGGACGATGGACAGCCTGCTCGAGCGCCTGGCACGAATCGAGGACCCTTGGGCGGACCTTGCCACCACACGTCAATCGATCACGCAACGCATGCGCCGCCAGCTCGGGCTCGATGACTGAGCCGCAGGCCATGCTCACTGGATAAATGGATAACAACCCTGATGGACCTGAACCGATGACCGCTTCCCAGGCAACGCCCCTCCCCTCGTTCAGCGTGCTGCTCGACGACTTCGCCCAGCGCGCCAGCGCGCCCGGCCTCGACCCTGCCCTGCTGGCCCTGATGCAGGCGCTGTGCAGCGGCCATTTCGATACACTGCCGCTGCCCGGCCAGGGCCGCACCTTGCAGCGCTGGCAGACCCTCGCCCAGGTCGCCGGCTGTGACCTGGCGCTGGCCAAGCTATACGAGGGCCATACCGACGCGTTGGCGATTCTCGCCGAGTGCGCGCCCGTGGGGTTTGCGCGCACGGGCATCTGGGGCGTGTGGGCGGCGGAGCCGCCGAATGCGCGGGCGCGGATCGACCGGGCGCTGCTCACTGCCTGGGGTGAGGATGACCAGCCGTATCTGGTGGCCCTGGACCTGCACCACGCCAGCCAGCGCTCCGATGCCGAGGTTTGGCAGGCGGTGGGCATGGCCAGTACGGCCAGCATTGAAATCAGCTTCGACGACAGCCCTGCCACGCTGATCGGCCAGGCCGGTGATTACCTGAGCCGTCCGGGCTTCTGGCACGGCGGTGGCGGCATCGCGG
>NZ_DAMCCR010000061.1:0-23603 GCF_032058845.1 Pseudomonas sp.
GCCTGGCCCTGCCGGGCAAGCTCACCGACCGTCTGCTGGCAGGCATCGTGCCCTCGGCCAGCAGTTCGACCGAAGCCGCAGCGGCCCCGGCGCTGCGCGGCCGTGACGCCAGGGTCAAGCTTGACGGCGCCGTGGCGCAGACCTTTGCTGCACCGGCCACCGGCACGCAGATCCTTGGCCGGACCGTGGCGCAGCCGCCGTTGGCCCCACAGAAAGCGTTCTCGGGCAGCGACGAATTCGTCAGCACCATGCTGCCGATGGCTGAAAAGGCCGCCAAGCGTATCGGCATCGACCCGCGCTACCTGGTCGCCCAGGCCGCGCTGGAAACCGGTTGGGGCAAATCGGTGATGCGTAACGCCGATGGCAGCAGCAGCCACAACCTGTTCGGCATCAAGGCCACCGGCAAGTGGCAGGGCGGGGAGGCCAGCGCCATTACCAGCGAATTCCGCGAAGGCAAGTTCGTCAAGGAGCGTGCGGCGTTTCGCTCGTACGAGTCTTACGAAGACAGCTTCCATGACCTGGTCAGCCTGCTGCAGAACAACGGCCGCTATAAAGATGCGGTGGCCGCTGCCGATAAACCGGAACAGTTTGCCAAAGAGCTGCAGAAGGCCGGCTACGCCACCGATCCTGACTACGCGCGCAAGATCATCAGCATTGCCAGGCAGCTGCAACCCACCACTCAATACGCCATGGCCGGCTCTGCAACGACTCTATAAGGATTGACGCATGACGAATCTGATCTCGATCGGGCTGAGCGGCCTGGCTGCCAGCCAAGCGGCGTTGTCGGTGACCTCCAACAACATCGCCAACGCCGCGACGTCGGGCTATTCCCGTCAGCAGACGATCCAGACCAGCAGCCCGTCGCAGAACATCGGCGTGGGCTTCCTGGGGACCGGCACCACCTTGTCTGAAGTGCGCCGCATCTACAGCGCCTACCTGGACAACCAGTTGCAGTCGGCCACTTCCCTGCAGGCTGATGCGACCGCGTTCCAGGACCAGATCACCGGCATGGACAAGCTGCTGGCTGACCGTGATACCGGTATCAGTTCGGTGCTCACAGGCTTTTTCTCGGCCTTGCAGACCGCCGCTGCGGCGCCGTCTGACGTGGCCTCGCGGCAATTGCTGCTGACCCAGGCGCAGACCCTGAGCAACCGCTTCAATGCGGTCTCCAGCCAGATGAACCAGCAGAACGAGCAGATCAACTCGCAGCTGCAGACCGTGGCCGGGCAAGTCAACAAGCTCACCGCCAACATCGCCGAGTACAACCGCCAGATCGTCCAGCAGAGCGCTTCGGGCAGCAGCCCGAACAGCCTGCTCGATGCGCGCGGCGAAGCGGTACGCCAGCTCAACGAGCTGGTTGGCGTGACGGTGCAGGAACGCGATGGCAATTTCGATGTGTCACTGGGCACCGGCCAGGCGCTGGTCACCGGCGTGCGCGCCAATACCTTGTCGGTCGAGCCGGGCAGCGCCGACAAGAGCCAGGCCAGCATCAAGATCGATTACCCCAACTTCAGTTCCGACGTGACTTCGGTGATCACCGGCGGCCAGATCGGCGGCGTGCTGCGCTACCGCAACGACGTGCTGGCGCCGGCGATGAACGAGCTGGGCCGGGTGGCCCTGGTGGTGACCGACAGTATCAACTCGCAGTTGGGCCAGGGTCTGGATGCCAACGGCCAGTTCGGTGCCGACCTGTTCTCCAGCATCAACAGCGCCACGGCCATCGCTCAGCGCAGCCTGGCGTCGTCGGGCAACAGCGCCGGCTCCGGCAACCTCGACGTGAGCATCCGCAACAGCGGCGCGCTGAGCATCTACGACTACGAAGTCAAGTTCAGCAGCGGCACGCAGTACAGCGTGCGTCGCTCCGATGGTACCGACATGGGCAACTTCGACCTCAGTGCCGACCCTGCGCCGGTGATTGACGGCTTCAGCCTGGCGCTCAAGGGCGGCGCGCTGGCAGCCGGTGACAGCTTCAAGGTGATCCCGACCCGTACGGCTGCGGCGGCCATCACCACCGTGACCCTCGACGCCAACAAACTGGCCTTCGCTGCGCCCGTGACGGCGGCCGCCAATGGCGGCAACGGCGGCACCGGCACCATCGCCCAACCGACCCTGACCGAGCGCCTGGACATCTACGGCGGTGCCGATACCGCCATCGCCCGCGACGCCATGCGCACCTCGATGCCCGTGCGCATCGTGTTCCAGGCTGCCGCCAACGGCGCCCAGGGCTACACCGTGTTCGATGCCAAGGGCGCCTCGATCGGCAAAGGCAGTATCGTGCCGGGGCAGGACAACAAGCTCTCGATCAGCGTGCCGATGCGCGATGCCAGTGGCGCGCCGATCCTCGATGGCAATGGCCAGCCGCGCAGCTTCAGCCTCGACACCAGCATTGGTGGCAGCCCCAACGGCAATGACAGCTTCAGCCTGTCGTTCAACACCGACGGCAAGGCCGACAACCGCAATGCCACGCAACTGCTGGCGCTGCAGACCAAAGCCACGGTGGGCACCAATTCCGGCGGCGGGATCAGCTTCACGTCGTCTTATGCGTCGCTGGTAGAGCGGGTCGGCGCCAAGGCCAGCCAGGCCAAGATCGATGGCACCGCCACCGATGCGGTGCTCAAGTCGGCCAAGGAAAGCCGCGGCGCGGTGTCTGGGGTCAACCTCGATGACGAAGCGGCCAACCTGGTGAAGTTCCAGCACTATTACACCGCGTCGTCGCAGATCATCAAGGCGGCGCAGGAAACCTTCCAAACCTTGATCAACGCACTCTGAAGGAGAGCTGACCATGCGCATCTCGACTGCTCAGTTCTACGACGCCAGCGCCACCAGCTATTCGAAGAATTTCTCCGACATGGCCAAGACCAACGACCAGGTCACCTCTGGCGTACGCATCCAGAGCGCTGGCGACGACCCGGTCGGCGCGGCGCGCTTGCTGGTACTGCAACAGCAGCAGGCGCTGCTGGGCCAGTACAGCGGCAATATCAACACCGTCAGCAACGCCCTGCTGCAGCAGGAGAGCGTGCTCACCACCATCAACGATGCGTTGCAGCGCGCCAGCGACCTGGCCATCCGTGCCGGCGGCGCTGGCCTGACCGATGCCGACCGCACTTCGGTCAGCAGCGAATTGAAAGAGATCGAGGCCAACGTGTTCGGCCTGCTCAACTCGCGTGATGCCAACGGCAACTACATGTTCGGCGGCTCCAAGAGCGCCACACCGCCGTATGTGCGCAATGCCGATGGCACCTACACCTTCCAGGGCGACCAGACCCAGCTGAGCCTGCAGGTGTCCGACACCCTGAGCCTGGCCACCAACGACTCGGGCTTCAGCGTGTTCGACCAGGCGACCAACAAGGAACGCACCCAGTCGACCCTCACCGCGCCATCGACCGATGACGGCAAGGTACTGTTGTCCCAGGGCCTGATGACCTCGACGCCGACCTACAACAGCCGCTTCGCCTCCGGCCAGCCGTACTCGCTGAACTTCACCAGCTCTACGCAGTTCTCGATCACCGATGCCAGTGGCAAGGACATCACCGCCGAAACCACCACCAACGGGGTCTTCGACGCGAGCACCGAGGGGGGCAATGTCGTCAACCTGCGCGGGGTGGAATTTCGCGTCGACCTGGCGCTCAAGCCCGGTGAAAACGCTGACGCGGCCGTGGCCGGCCATGCGTTCAAACTGGAAGTGCGCCCTGACAGCCTGACCGCCACCCGTGCGGCCGGCAATACGTCAACGGCGCAGATCACCGGCAGCACCATCAGCAACGCGGCGGATTATCACAGCACCTTCCCGAGCGGCGGCGCGGTGATCAAGTTCACCAGCGACAGCACCTATGAGCTGTATGCCCAGCCGATGACCGAAGGCGCGCAATCGATCGCCAAGGGTTCGGTCGCCGGCGGCGCTTTTACGGTCGCAGGGGTGACCTACCAGCTCAGCGATGCGCCCAAGGCCGGTGACCAGTTCTCGGTGACCGCCAACACCCACCAGACGCAGAACCCGCTGCAGACCCTGGCCAAGTTGCGCGCAGTGCTCGACGCGCCCATCGACGACAAGAACGCCAACGTCGACCTGCGCAACGCCGTGTCCTCGGCGGTCGCCAACCTGGCCAGCGGCCGCGAGCGGCTGGACATCACCCGCGGCTCGATCGGTGCGCGCGGCAACTCGCTGGAGATCCAGCGCCAGGAAAACACCAGCCTGGGCGTTGCGAACAAGACCACCCAGGACGCCATCGGCAACACCGACATGTCCCAGGCCGCAATCACCCTGACCTTGCAGCAGGCCATGCTCGAAGCCTCGCAGCTGGCGTTCTCGCGGGTGTCGCAGTTGAGCTTGTTCGACAAGCTGTAAGGGCAGGGCGCTGCTGCGCGGGCAAACGCCAAGTTCGCGCGCAGGCCCTGAAAGTCCCCCGGCCCTGTGGGAGCGGCTTCAGCCGCGATGGGCTGCGCAGCAGCCCTAATAGCTGCAGGCGCGTTTCTCCGGCAATACGCGTCGCCTGAGTCAGGCCGGCTGCGCCGGCCATCGCGACTGACCGGAGCGCCGGACCGGCCGCTCCCAAAGAGGGGACTGCTCCAAGAAATTGGATTGGTGTTTAGCTTCTTGGAGGCAGCCCACAGTCTTAAGCTGCCAGGCTAGATGGTCGCGCCCCATCGCCTGTTCCCACCTCGATCGCAGTCTTCAACCCAAGCGATTTCGACTAGCTCACGCCAACCTGTTGCGTTTTCAGCCGCGATGCGCGGCAGCGCCGCGCCTCAATTTTCCGCCCTTTACAGCACCCACCTCGCGGCAACCGTCATCCAAGCCGACTCGTCTCCGCCATATCTGGCAAACCTCCCGCAACGTCCTGCACGTGCAAAAGGCACTACCTTGAAAAACCCATTTTCAAGGAAGAAAAAGATGCCTCAGCCCCGATCACATGACATTCGCCGTGGCCGTTACTCGGAAGCGGGCAGGTCGTACTTGCTGACGACCGTTACCCATCAGCGCAGATCGCTGTTCCATGATTTCCATCATGCGCGATTGGTCATCCAGCAACTGCGACGCTGTGAACTGGAGCGGTCCTGCCGTTCACTGGCGTGGGTCGTCATGCCGGATCATGTACATTGGCTGATCGAGCTGAAGGCACTACCCCTTGGGGAGGTGATGCGCAGGTTCAAGGCACGTTCCAGCTTGGCGTTGCACCGAGCTGGAGTGCCCAGCCAGCGCGTCTGGCAGGCCGGGTATCACGATCGCGCGCTGCGCCGTGAAGAAGATGTTCTCCATGTGGCGAGGTATATCGTCGCCAACCCGGTGCGAGCAGGATTGGTGAGGAGTGTTCGGGAGTATTCCCATTGGGATGCCGTATGGCTTTAGGGAGTGATATCAGTCGAAGCGGCGCAGCCGTCCTGGCTCAGGCGACGCGTATTGCCTGATAAAACGCGCCTGCAGCCATTGAGGCTGCTTCGCAGCCCATCGCGAGTGACTGGAACGCCGGACCGGTCGTTCCCAATGGGGTGGAGGCAGGCGATGTCGTCTTCGCAGGCGCATGCGAACCGAATGGAAGCAGGCGGAGGTAGAAGCATGCGGTAGGGGGCATGTGATGGAGGTAGAAGCATGCGGTAGGACTGGACTCATGCAACCGTGTGGGAGCAACTTTAGTCGCGATGGACGGCACAGCCGTCCTGACTCAGGCGACGCGTCCGCCAGATAAACCGCGACTGCAGCCGTTGGGGCTGCTTCGCAGCCCATCGCGACTAAAGTCGCTCCTACAGGAACCAGGCGATGTCGGTTTGATGGGCGCAGGCGACCCGTTGGCACCGGCCGGCCCGGCGCTCTGATCAGCCGCACTGGGTCGCGCTTTGGCGCCGCCACGGAGGACGCGCTGTCGGCAAGCGAACGGCTTCACGCGGCGATAACCCGGCAAGCGCTCAAGGCCCGAGCCGCTCACACAAGACCAGGCTTTTGCCTTTTCAATGTGACCAATGAGTCAAAAGCTGCATCTTCCCTGTATCCTATTGGCGGCTGTCGCATTTTGTTGCCCTTTATCTTTCGGCATACAGGCAACGAATCTGTGCGCGTCGTGTATCTGCACGCCAGCCCCTCCTCATGGCGCCCTCACACTGCGAGCGGCGGACTTTGGCTGTTTTGATTGGGAAGCCAGAATGATTGGCATTAAAAGCATCGCCAGCTACGTGCCGGCCCAGGGCGTGGACAACTACGCCCAAGGTGCGCGTTTCGAAAAGAACGAAGATTTCATCCTCGGCAAGATCGGCTCCGCCTTCCTGCCGCGCAAAGAGGCTGCACAGGAAACCTCTGACCTCGCCGTCGAAGCGGCCCGCGCCCTGTTCGTCAACAACCCGAGCCTCGACCCACAGTCGATCGATGTGCTCATCGTGGTCACCCAGAACGGCGACGAAGAAGGCCTGCCGCACACCTCGGCCATCGTCCAGGACAAGCTCGGCCTGAGCACCTCGGTCGCTGCGTTCGATGTATCGCTCGGCTGCTCTGGCTACGTCTACGGCCTGTACGCGATCAAGGGCTTCATGGAAGCCACGGGCCTGAAGAACGGGCTGCTGATCACCGCAGACCCTTACTCCAAGATCGTCGATCCGAATGACCGCAACACCACGATGCTGTTCGGCGATGCGGCCACCGCCACGTGGATGGGCGAGGGCGCCGACTGGCAGCTCGGCCAGTCGCGCTTCGGCACCGATGGGTCGGGCGCTGCGCACCTGAAGGTCAGCGATGGCACCTTCTTCATGAACGGTCGCCAGGTCTTCAACTTCGCTTTGCTCAAGGTGCCTGCCCACCTGCGCGAGCTGCTCGAGGCCAGCGACCTGCAGTCGTCCGACATCGACGCCTTCTGCATCCACCAGGGCAGTGCGGCCATCGTCGACGCCGTGGCGCGGCGCTTCGAGGAAGAGCTGGAGCACAAGCGCCCGGAGAAATTCGTCAAGGACATGCTGGAAACCGGTAATACCGTGTCTTCAAGCATTCCGCTGCTGCTGGAAAAACACATGTTCGGCGGCACCTGGCGGCGTGTGGCGATCAGCGGGTTTGGCGTGGGCCTGTCATGGGGTTCGGCCATTCTGCTGCGCAACTGATGCCCGGGCTTGAGCTTCGCAGCGCCACACGTGCCCCGCGAAGCTGAGCAGAACAATCAAAAAAAGCGCCGGCAGGCTTCGCCCCGGCGCTTTTTTTGTGCCCGCTCATCGGCCCCAGCACAGGCTAAACGCTTGATTTGCAAAAAGATGGCACGGTAGTGGCAATTTTTTTTGCAAATAGCCCTCAAGCCAGGGCCGCATCCGACGATAAACATTACGAAGGTTCTCTAGGCCACATCCGGCGGTTGCCAAGGCCGGAAGCCGCAGTAACTCATCCACCGAGGATTTCGTCATGGCTTTAACCGTAAACACCAACATTGCTTCGATCACCACTCAGGGCAACCTGACCAAGGCCAGCAACGCCCAGACGACCTCGATGCAGCGTCTGTCGTCCGGCCTGCGGATCAACAGTGCAAAGGATGATGCTGCAGGCCTGCAGATCTCCAACCGTCTGACCAGCCAGATCAACGGCCTGGGCCAGGCAGTGAAGAACGCCAACGACGGTATCTCGATCGCCCAGACCGCTGAAGGCGCGATGCAGGCTTCGACCGACATTCTGCAGAAAATGCGTACCCTGGCTCTGTCCTCGTCTACCGGCTCGCTGAGCGCTGACGACCGTAAGTCGAACAACGACGAATACCAGGCACTGACCGCTGAACTGAACCGTATTTCTGACACCACCACTTTCGGTGGCCAGAAGCTGCTGGACGGCTCGTACGGCACCAAGGCCATTCAGGTCGGCGCCAACGCCAACGAAACCATCAACCTGTCGCTGGACAACGTGTCGGCCAAGAGCATTGGTTCGCAGCAGGTCAAGAGCGTCGGCATCACCCCGACGGCTGCCGGTGTAGCGGGCGGCGCCATCACCGTGACCGGTAATGGCCAGAGCGCTGATGTCACCATCGACGCTGGCGCCTCGGCCAAGCAGATCGCGAAAACCCTGAGCGGCGCGGTCGGCGGTCTGAGCGCCACTGCCAGCACCGAAGTCAAGTTCGCGGTCGACTCCGGAGCCATCGCCGCTGCTACCCCGGCGTCTGCCAACTTCGATCTGGAAGTCGGTGGTCAGACCGTGAAATTCGTCGGTGTCAAAGATACTGCCGGCCTGGCCGACCAGTTGAAGTCCAACGCTGCCAAACTGGGCATCAGCGTCAACTACGACGAAACCAAAGGCACACTGTCGGTGAAATCCGATACCGGTGAAAACCTGAAATTCACCGCCGCTGACGCAGGCTCTGTCGCTGGCATCAAGGTTGCTGCCAAAGATGGCTCGGGCACTTATGGTGGTGAAGCTGCGCTTGATGCTACTGCACTCACTGTGACCGGCGCCGTGAACCTTGACTCCGCCAAAGGCTACTCGCTGACTGGCGCAGGCGTTGACAGTGTGTTCGCTGCCGCAGGTACCACCGCTGCTACCTCCGTCAAGACCACCATCTCGCAGACCGACGTCACCGACGCGACCAACGCCCAGAACGCTCTGGCGGTGATCGACAAGGCCATTGGCTCGATCGACAGCGTCCGTTCCGGCCTGGGTGCTACCCAGAACCGTCTGACCACCACTGTCGACAACCTGCAGAACATTCAGAAGAACTCCACCGCTGCACGTTCGACCGTACAAGATGTGGACTTCGCTGCAGAAACTGCAGAGCTGACCAAGCAGCAAACCCTGCAACAGGCTTCCACCGCGATCCTGTCGCAGGCTAACCAGCTGCCGTCCTCGGTCCTGAAACTGCTTCAGTAATGGCGCAGGCAGGCTAGCAACGAAAGGGCGCGTTCTACGTGCCCTTTTGCCGTTCTGACGTGAGGAGTTCTACCCATGGACATGAGCGTGAAGATGAACCCGGGCTACACGCCGCCCGTGCTGCCGGCAATCGCGCCGCTCAAGGGTTCGGCGGACCTGGCGGCGTCGCCCGATACTCCGGCTGCGGTGACGGCTGTCACCTCGCCAGCACCTGCAGCGAGCCGCGAAGCGCTGGAAAAAGCCGTCGGTGACATGCGCGACTTCGCTCGCGACAACCAGCGCAACCTTGAATTCTCGATTGATGACGACAGCGGTAAAGTCGTGGTCAAGGTCATTGCGACCGATTCTGGCGAAGTGATTCGTCAATTGCCTTCCGAGGCTGCGCTGAAGCTGGCGCAGACGCTCAACGACGCCAACAGCCTGCTCTTCAAGGACGAAGCGTAGGGTTGGCATGAAACGTGTTGCCGCAGCCGTGCGATGACTGTGATCGTCAAGCTGTTGGCAGCGACTGAATGACAGGGAGACAACGATGGCAGGTTCAACAGTTAGCGGTATCGGTTCGAACATCGATACCCAGGCGATTGTCACGTCACTGGTCAATGCGCAGAAAGCGCCGAAGCAGGCCCAGATCAATACCCAGACACTGAAGGCGACCACGACGTTGTCTTCCCTCGGCAAGGTGCAGGCCGCGCTGGATGCGTTTCGTGGAGCCATGGAGAACATGGCCACGAACAATGCTTTCAGCGGCCTGAGCGTCAAGTCTGCAGACGAGAAGGTGGCGACCGTCAAGGCCGGCAATGGCGCGGCCAATGGCGCGTTCAACCTGACCGTGGACAAGCTGGCCACGGCCTCGAAGGTATCGACTCAGGTGTACCCCGACGGGGCAAGCACGGTAGTCAACAAGACGGGCTCGGCTACCACGTTGAGCATCACCCAGTCTGGCAAGAACTACGACCTCAGCGTGCCGGCAGGGGCGACCCTGCAGCAGGTGCGTGACAGCATCAACAGCACCTTCGGCACATCCGGGCTCAGCGCCAACGTGCTGACCGATGCCAACGGGTCGCGCCTGGTGGTCACCTCGACCAAGATGGGGGTTGGCTCGGACATCACCCTGGGCGGCAATTCCGGCATCGACACCGGCTATAGCGTCATCAGCCCGCCGTCCAATGCCGAGTACATGCTCGACGGCATCAAGATGACCTCCAAGAGCAACGAGATCAGTGATGCCGTCAGTGGTTTGAGCATCACGCTGGTCGGGGTCTCGGCCATGAACTCGTCGGGCAACGAGCGCTCGCCGACGCTGCTCTCGCTGACCACCAACGCCAGCACGCTCAAATCAGGCGTGCAAGGCTTCGTCGACACCTACAACGCCTTGATGACCGCCATCAACGCCGAGACCAAGGTGACTACTGGCACCGATGGCAACCCCGTGGCGGGGGCATTGACGGGCGATGCCAGCATGCGCGCGCTGGTGACCTCGATTCGCAACGAAATGAGCCAGTTGTCGGGCAATGGTGCGTTCAAGTCACTTGCCCAGTTTGGCGTCACCACCTCGCAGGATGGCGGCCTGCTGAGCCTGGACGACAAGAAGTGGACCGCTGCAGTGGCCACCAACATTGCCGACCTGCCAAGCATCTTCACGGGCAAGACCGGCCTCTTGGCTCGCATGCAGAGCGCGACCGAAGACTTCGCCAAGGCCACCACCGGCACCTTTGCCCAGCGCACCAAGACGCTCACCGACAACCTCAACAAGCTCAAGACCGAGCAGACCACGCTCGATGACCGCATGACCGCCCTGACCAAGACTCTGCAAGACAAATACAACGCCATGGACACCCTGGTGGCCCAGTTGCGTGCCCAGAGCGACAGCGTCATGACCACCCTCAATGCACTGAACAAGGCCAACAGCGATAGCTGATCAGGCGCTTAAGTTCTCGGCGGCTCTGCCGACATAACTGTCATCAGAGCCGTTTTCTTTTTTCTGTCACGAGGTTGCACCGATGAACCCCATGAGAGCCCTTCGCCAATACCAGAAGGTCAATTCCCATGCACAGATCTCCGAAGCCACGCCGTACCGTCTGGTGCAGATGCTGATGGAGGGTGGGCTGGACCGCATGGCCCAGGCCAAGGGCGCGATGGCCCGCGGCGACGTGGCGGAAAAAGGGCTGCTGATCGGCAAGGCCATCGACATCATCATCGGTCTGCGTGATGGCCTCAGCGCTGAAAAGAGCGAGAATCCCGCGTCCATCGAGCAGCTCGCCAGCTTGTACGCCTACATGACCAATCGCCTCATGCAGGCGAATATCGCCAACGATGCCGACATGATTGATGAAGTCGCTCGGCTGCTGATCACCGTCAAGAGCGGCTGGGACCAGATCCCTCCCGCGCAACAAGCCGGCTAAGCCTGCAAGGAGCGTGTCGTGAACACTGCCATTCAACGATTCGACGAGACCCGCGATGCCCTGCTCAGCGCCTTGGGCGAGCGTGATTGGGAGGCTATTGGCAAGCTCGATGAAACCTGCCGCGGGTGCATCGACGACATGCTGACGGCAGACGTGGTGGATGAGGCCCAGATCAAGGCCAAGCTGGAGGGGCTGCTTGAGGTCTACCGCGATTTACTTGACGCCACAATAGGGGAGCGTCAGGCCATCGCGACGGAAATGTCTCAGATCAATCAGGCAAAATCCGCCGCGAAGGTTTACCATCTCTTCAGCTGAGGTAAATAACGCACGAACACCGCCCGCTTGGCGCCATTAATTTGACTGCCAAGACGTTTTTTACTTTACTAGTAGCTGTTTTCGTATTTCGAGCGTCTTAACGATGATGTTTACGTCGGAATGATCTCGAACTCGCCTCCCCGGCGCCGATATGACTAGGGAAGTTGCTATTGCATGTGGCGTGAAACCAAGATTCTGCTGATTGATGACGACAGTCACCGCCGCCGCGATCTGGCGGTGGTGCTGAATTTCCTGGGCGAAGACAACCTGGCCTGCTCAAGCCAGGACTGGCAGCAGGCAGTGGCTTCGCTGCAATCAAGTCGCGAGATTCTGTGTGTGCTCATGGGCACCGTGAATGCACCCGGCACAGTACTCGGGCAGCTTAAGACCGTTGCTGGGTGGGATGAGTTCCTTCCCGTGCTGCTTTTAGGTGAAATTTCCTCTGCCGAGTTTCCTGATGACCTACGTCGTCGGGTGCTTTCCAATTTGCAGATGCCGGCCAGCTACAGCCAGCTGCTCGATTCCTTGCACCGCGCCCAGGTCTATCGCGAAATGTATGACCAGGCGCGTGAGCGCGGTCGCCAGCGCGAGCCGAACCTGTTCCGCAGCCTGGTCGGCACCAGCCGTGCCATCCAGCATGTGCGCCAGATGATGCAGCAGGTGGCCGACACCGACGCCAGCGTGCTGATCCTCGGTGAGTCGGGTACCGGCAAGGAAGTCGTGGCGCGCAATCTGCACTATCACTCCAAGCGCCGTGACGCGCCGTTCGTGCCGGTCAACTGCGGGGCGATTCCGGCCGAGCTGCTGGAAAGCGAGTTGTTCGGCCATGAGAAGGGCGCGTTCACTGGCGCGATCACCAGCCGTGCCGGGCGCTTCGAGCTGGCCAACGGCGGCACGCTGTTCCTCGATGAAATTGGCGACATGCCGCTGCCCATGCAGGTCAAGTTGCTGCGTGTGCTGCAGGAACGCACCTTCGAGCGGGTCGGCAGCAACAAGACCCAGAGCGTGGACGTGCGCATCATCGCCGCGACCCACAAGAACCTCGAAACCATGATCGAGGATGGCTCGTTCCGCGAAGACCTGTACTACCGCCTCAACGTTTTCCCCATCGAGATGGCGCCGTTGCGCGAGCGGGTCGAAGACATTCCGTTGCTGATGAACGAGCTGATCTCGCGCATGGAACATGAAAAGCGCGGCTCGATCCGTTTCAACTCTGCGGCAATCATGTCGCTGTGCCGGCACGGCTGGCCGGGCAACGTGCGCGAGCTGGCCAACCTGGTCGAGCGCATGGCCATCATGCACCCGTACGGCGTGATCGGTGTGGCGGAGCTGCCGAAGAAATTCCGCTACATCGAAGATGAAGACGAGCAGTTGGTCGACAGCCTGCGCAGCGATCTTGAAGAGCGTGTGGCGATCAACGGCCATACGCCGAATTTCGCCAGCCAGGCGTTGCTGCCGCCTGAAGGCCTGGACCTCAAGGACTACCTCGGTGGTCTCGAGCAGGGCCTGATTCAGCAAGCGCTGGACGATGCCAACGGCATCGTTGCCCGCGCCGCCGAACGCCTGCGCATTCGCCGTACCACCCTGGTGGAGAAGATGCGCAAGTACGGCATGAGCCGACGCGATGGGGAAGAAGCGGCCGAAGAATAGGGCGCCTCACACAGGGATGCTGGATGTCGCACTGTTCTGTCGGGCCATACCGGCAGACAAACTCCAGCATCCCCTGCGTCAGCGACATCGTCATGCCCCACCGTTCAGCTCCGCAGGATGGCGCTAGACCCACCCCGGCACGGCCCTTGCTACACCCTCGCCAACAGGTCGTTTTTATGACGGTCAGCCACGCGAGAATCCCCGATGCCTCAGGCCGCCTCCCGTACCCGAGCCCCCGAACTTCAGCAACGTCCTCCCGCCCAGCCTCAGAGCCGGGAAAGCCTGGAGCAGGCGTTTGCCGTATTCAGTCAGGTGTCCAGTCAGCTCAATGCGTCCTACGGCATGCTCGAGGCCAAGGTCAGTGAGCTGAAGGGCGAGCTGGCCGTGGTCAGCGCCCAGCGCATGGCCGAGCTGGCCGAGAAAGAACGCTTGGCCAGTCGCTTGCAGAGCCTGCTCGACGTGCTGCCCGGTGGCGTGGTGGTGATCGACGGGCGCGGTACGGTCAGCGAGGCCAACCCCGCTGCCCTCGAGCTGCTGGGCGCGCCATTGCTCGGTGAATGCTGGCGCGACGTCATTGCCGAGCGGTTCGCGCCGCGTGACGACGATGGCCATGAAGTGTCCCTGCGCGATGGGCGGCGGTTGTCGATCGCTACCCGCTCACTGGGCGCCGAACCTGGCCAGTTGCTGCTGCTCACCGACCTGAGCGAAACCCGTCGCCTGCAAGATCAGCTGGCGCGCCACCAGCGGTTGTCGAGCCTGGGTCGTATGGTCGCTTCCCTGGCACACCAGATCCGCACGCCGCTGTCAGCCGCCATGCTCTACGCCAGTCATCTCGCGGACCCGGCGCAGAGCCTGCCCGATGACACACGGCTGCGGTTCGCCGGGCAGCTCAAGGACCGTCTGCACGAGCTGGAGCATCAGGTGCGCGACATGCTGGTGTTCGCCCGTGGCGAGCTGCCGCTGACCGATCGCCTGACCCCCAAAGCGCTGTTCCAGGCGTTGCAGCAAGCTGCCCACAGCCATGTCCAGGGCCACGCCGTGCGCTGGCAGTGCGATGTGCGTCTGGGTGAGTTGCTGTGTAACCGCGACACCCTGGTCGGCGCTCTGCTCAACCTGATCGACAACGCCCTGCAGGCCAGTGACGGCCCGGCGCGGCTCAAGGTGCACCTGCTGCGCCGCGAGCAGGCTCTGGAGCTGCGCATCAGTGACGCCGGCAGCGGCATCGACCCTGCGCTGTTGAAGCGCCTGGGCGAGCCGTTCCTGACCACCAGGCCCACGGGCACGGGCCTGGGCCTGGCGGTGGTCAACGCGGTGGTGCGTGCGCATCAGGGTAGGGTCGACATCCGCTCGCGAGTCGGGCGCGGTACCTGTGTGAAGGTCAGCCTGCCGCTCATCGGCATGCCGGCTGAGCAGGGCAGGGCATGAATCACAAGGTTCTGCGGGTCGAGGAAGACTGCCACCGGCGCCAGGCCCTGGCCCGCGCTTTCGAGTCAAGCATGGCAGTCACGGAGGGCAGGGCATGAACCACACGGTTCTGCTGGTCGAGGACGACCGCAATCTGCGCCAGGCCCTGGCGGACACGCTGGAGCTGGGCGGGTTTGCCTGGCAGGCCGTGGCGTCGGCCGAGGATGCATTGGTGGCAGTGGCCCAGCACAGCTTCAGCCTGGTGGTCAGTGACGTGAACATGCCCGGCATGGACGGTCATCAGTTGCTGGCCCAGCTGCGCCGTCAGTACCCGCAACTGCCTGTTTTGCTGATGACTGCCCATGCGGCGGTCGAGCATGCCGTGCAGGCGATGCGCGAAGGCGCGGTCGACTATCTGGTCAAGCCGTTCGAGCCTCGCGCGGTGCTCGATCTGGTCGAGCGACATGCGGCCCACCGCCCGAGTCACGACCAGGGGCCTATCGCCTGTGAGGCCAGCAGCCGGCAGTTGCTGGCACTGGCCGCTCGGGTCGCGCGCAGTGATTCGACGGTGATGATCTGCGGCGAATCCGGCACCGGCAAGGAGGTGCTGGCGCGCTACATCCATCAGCAGTCACCGCGCGCCGATGGGCCGTTCGTGGCGATCAACTGCGCTGCGATCCCGGACAACATGCTCGAAGCCACGCTGTTCGGCCATGAAAAGGGCGCTTTTACCGGCGCGATTGCCGCGCAGCCGGGCAAGTTCGAGCAGGCCGATGGCGGCACCCTGCTGCTCGACGAAATCTCGGAAATGCCCCTGGCCCTGCAAGCCAAGCTGCTGCGTGTGCTGCAGGAGCGCGAAGTGGAGCGGGTCGGTGGGCGCAAGCCGATCAGCCTGGATATTCGCGTGCTCGCCACCAGCAACCGCGACCTCGCCGCACAGGTGGCGGCCGGCGCGTTTCGCGAAGACCTGTATTACCGCCTGTCTGTTTTTCCGCTGGCCTGGCAGCCCTTGCGTGAGCGGCGCGACGATATTCTGCCGCTGGCCGAACGTCTGCTGGCCCGCCATGCCAGCAAATTACGGCTTGGCCCCGTGCGCCTGTCGCCCGACGCCCGAGCCTGCCTGCGCCAGCATGCCTGGCCGGGCAACGTGCGCGAGCTGGACAACGCCGTGCAGCGTGCGCTGATTCTGCAGCAGGGCGGCATGATCGAGGCGGCGGATTTCTGTCTGGCCGGCGTGACCCCCACGCTGGCTGCCAGCGCGCCGTCTGCCCCTTTGGAGCTGGCATCACCCGCAGGGCCTGCGGTGCTCGGCGATGACCTGCGCCGCCACGAATTCCAGGTGATTCTCGAGGCCCTGCGCAGCGAACGCGGGCGCCGCAAGGAGGCCGCCGAGCGCCTTGGCATCAGCCCGCGCACTTTGCGCTACAAGCTCGCGCAGATGCGCGATGCCGGGCTGGATGTGGAGGCTGCGCTGTAGGGCTGAGGGTTCCGGGTCAAGGGGCTTGGGCTTGGTGGTACCTGAGGCGGTCAGGCACGGTACGAAAAGCCTTGATGCTCGTTGGTGCTGCGTGGAAAAGATCCCGGAAGGCGGGCCTCGACCGGGCGTCCCCCGCCTTTTTTACCTGGCCTGAATTTCGCCCCGGGGCGGGTCGCACAGTGCCGCAGCGTCATGACTGGGAGGCTACGCCGGCCGTCGTTGCCTGCCTTTGTCTGCCCCAGCGTCATGCCCGCGACGCGCCACACGGCGAACGCGCGCCTGCGAGGCCGTGGCGCGTTGGTCGCCCAGTGCCGTGCTTTTCAGCGCGCACTCTCGGACTGGCATTCTTGTTGCTAGGTCCTGCTTACCCGCCGCATGAGTGTCAAAAAAATGCGGCCGCCGCAGAGAGAATCCCATGACCCAAGGTGTTCAATTCAATCGTCTGATGCTGGACATGCGCGCCATGCAGGCCGAAGCCATGTCCCAGCCAAAAGCCGTGGCTGCGCCTGAGCTGGGCCAGAATTCGTTCGCTGACATGCTCGGCCAGGCCATCGGCAAGGTGAATGACACTCAGCAGTCGTCCAACGCCCTGGCCAATGCCTTCGAGATCGGCAAGGGCAATGTCGACCTGACCGACGTCATGGTCGCGTCGCAGAAAGCTTCGGTGTCGTTCCAGGCACTCACGCAGGTACGCAACAAGCTGGTCCAGGCGTACCAGGACATCATGCAGATGCCAGTTTGAGGGCTCAGTAAGTGGCCGATGCCTCCGTCGACACTCCACCGGCAACCACCGGCAAGCCAGCCTCCAAGGTTTCGCTGCCCGGATTGGGGTTTCTGGAAAACATCTCGCGCATGCCCGCGCTGCGCCAGGTCGGCCTGTTGGTGGGGCTGGCGGCCAGCGTGGCAGTCGGTTTTGCCGTGGTGCTGTGGTCGCAGCAGCCCGACTACCGTCCGCTGTACGGCAGCCTGGCGGGCATGGACACCAAGCAGGTCATCGAGACCCTCGGCGCGGCCGATATCGGCTACCGCGTCGAACCCAACTCCGGTGCATTGCTGGTCAAGGCCGATGACCTCTCCCGCGCCCGCCTGAAACTGGCCGCCGCCGGGGTGGCGCCGAGCGACGGCAACGTCGGCTTCGAGCTGCTCGACAAGGAACAAGGCCTGGGCACCAGTCAGTTCATGGAAGCCACCCGCTACCGCCGCGGCCTGGAAGGCGAGCTGGCGCGGACCGTCTCGAGCCTGAACAATGTCAAGGGCGCCCGGGTGCACCTGGCCATCCCGAAAAGCTCGGTGTTCGTGCGCGATGAGCGCAAGCCCAGCGCCTCGGTGCTGGTGGAAATGTACCCCGGTCGCAGCCTGGAAAGCGGTCAGGTGATGGCCATCGTCAATCTGGTGGCGACCAGCGTGCCGGAGCTGGACAAGTCCCAGGTCACCGTGGTCGACCAGAAGGGCAATCTGCTCTCCGAGCAGCTGCAGGACACCGCCCTGACCATGGCCGGCAAGCAGTACGACTACAGCCGCCGCATGGAAAGCCTGCTGACCCAGCGCGTGCAGAACATTCTGCAACCGGTGCTGGGCAACGACCGTTACAAGGCTGAAGTGTCGGCAGACGTCGATTTCAGTGCGGTGGAATCCACCGCCGAGCAGTTCAACCCCGAACAGCCGGCGCTGCGCAGCGAGCAATCGGTAGACGAGCAACGCTCCAGCAGCCAGGGCCCACAAGGTGTCCCGGGCGCGTTGAGCAACCAGCCCCCGGGTGCTGCCGCTGCGCCGCAGAATGCGACGGCTGCGGCACCGGCTGCCGGCGCCATCCAGCCGGGGCAACCGCTGCTCGACGCCAACGGTCAGCAGATCATGGACCCGGCCACTGGCCAGCCGATGCTCGCGCCGTACCCCAGCGACAAGCGTCAGCAAAGCACCAAGAACTTCGAACTGGACCGTTCGATCAGCCACACCCGCCAGCAGCAGGGCCGTCTGACCCGCCTGTCGGTGGCCGTGGTAGTCGACGACCAGGTCAAGATCGACGCCGCCACCGGCGCCGCGACCCCGGCGCCCTGGAGCAGCGAAGACCTGGCGCGCTTCACCCGCCTGGTGCAGGACGCCGTAGGCTTCGATGCCAGCCGTGGCGACAGCGTCAGCGTGATCAACGTGCCGTTCTCGGCCGACCGTGGCGAGGTGATTGCGGACATTCCGTTCTACTCGCAACCGTGGTTCTGGGACATCGTCAAGCAGGCGCTTGGGGTGCTGTTCATCCTGGTCCTGGTGTTCGGTGTGCTGCGCCCGGTGCTGAACAACATCAGCCGCGGCGGTAAGGCCGGCGATGCCCAGGGCGATTCGGAACTGGGCCCGATGATCGGCATGGACGGCGCACTGGGCGACGACCGTGTCAGCCTGGGTGGCCCGCAAAGCATCCTGCTCCCCAGCCCGACCGAGGGTTACGAGGCGCAGCTCAACGCAATCAAGGGCCTGGTGGCCGAAGACCCGGGTCGTGTAGCTCAGGTCGTCAAGGACTGGATCAACGCCGATGAGTGATAACCGCGCTGTAACCGCCAAGCTCAGCCGCGTCGACAAGGCGGCCATTCTCTTGCTTTCACTGGGCGAAACCGACGCCGCCCAGGTGCTGCGCCACATGGGCCCCAAGGAAGTGCAGCGGGTCGGTGTGGCCATGGCGCAGATGGGCAACATCCATCGCGACATGGTCGAGCAGGTGATGAGCGAGTTCGTCGAGACCGTGGGCGACCAGACCAGTCTGGGTGTCGGTTCCGACGGCTACATTCGCAAGATGCTCAATCAGGCCCTGGGCGAAGACAAGGCCAACGGCCTGATCGACCGCATTCTGCTCGGTGGCAACACCAGCGGCCTGGACAGCCTCAAGTGGATGGAGCCGCGCGCCGTGGCCGACGTGATCCGCTACGAGCACCCGCAGATCCAGGCCATCGTGGTGGCCTACCTCGATCCCGACCAGGCCGGTGAGGTGTTGGCCAACTTCGACCACAAGGTGCGTCTGGACATCATCCTGCGCGTCTCTTCGCTGAACACCGTGCAACCGGCGGCGCTCAAGGAGCTGAACCAGATTCTCGAGAAGCAGTTCTCCGGCAACTCCAACGCGGCGCGCACCACCTTGGGCGGCATCAAGCGCGCGGCCGACATCATGAACTTCCTCGACAGTTCGGTGGAAGGCCAACTGATGGATTCGATCCGCGAGGTCGACGGCGACCTCTCCGAGCAGATCGAAGACCTGATGTTCGTCTTCAACAACCTGGGCGATGTCGACGACCGCGGTATCCAGTCGCTGCTGCGCGAAGTCTCCTCGGACGTGCTGGTGGTGGCCTTGAAAGGCGCCGACGACCGGGTCAAGGACAAGGTCTTCAAGAACATGTCCAAACGTGCGTCCGAGCTGCTGCGCGACGACCTGGAGGCCAAAGGCCCGGTGCGTGTCAGCGACGTCGAAGGCGCGCAGAAGGAAATTCTCACCATCGCTCGGCGCATGGCCGACGCCGGCGAAATCATGCTGGGCGGCAAGGGTGGCGAGGAAATGATTTGAGCCGGCGGCGTAGCGTCGGTGGCCACTCCCAATACGATCATGGAGGAGCCAGCTGTCGTTCACGAGGGGCTGACAAACGGTCGGATCAGGCCTTTGTCGACAGCAACGCGGTCCTGATGGCTGCAGTCTTGCCTTATCCAGGAATACGCGTCGCCTGGGTCAGGACGGCTGCGCCGTCCATCGCGACTGAAGTCGCTCCTACACAGGATTGGGTGGGAGCGGCTTCAGCCGCGATGGGCGGCAACGCCGCCCCAACGCAAGCGCTTCGGTCGCACCCACAAAACGCAGACAGCCGTTGCCATGGAGCCTCCACTGCCTGATCACGCGTCACCTCGCAGCGCGCGCCACCCACCGAGATTTCTCTGGTCGACGCATTGGCGGCTGAAACCGTCTCCACTAAGGTTGCGTTGGATGAAAACGGATTCGAGAGCCCGACTGCATGTCCAGTAAAGAACAACACCCCAGCGACCTGATTCGCGCCCGCGACCTGCAGGGCGTTGACGTCTGGACGCTGCCCAGTTTCGACCCTGCACCACCGCCTGCACCGGCACCTGCGCCTGAAGCCGCTCCCGAACCCGTCGAGGACGAGATCGCCGAAGTACCGATCGAAGACGTGCAGCCGATCACTCTCGAAGAGCTCGAAGCGATCCGCCAGGAGGCCTACAACGAAGGCTTCGCCACCGGTGAGCGCGAGGGTTTCCACAGTACTCAGCTCAAGGTGCGCCAGGAAGCCGACGCCGCCCTGGCCGCCAAGCTCGGCAGCCTCGAGCAGGTGATGCAGCAGTTGCTCGAACCGATTGCCGAGCAGGACACGCAGATCGAGCGCAGCCTGGTGCACCTGGTCAGCCACATGGCCCGCCAGGTGATCGGGCGTGAGCTGCGTGGCGACTCGAGCCAGATCACCCACGTGTTGCGAGAAGCGCTCAAGCTGCTGCCGATGGGCGCCGAGAACATCCGCATTCACCTCAATCCGCAGGATTTCGAGGTGGCGAAAACCTTGCGTGAACGCCATGAAGAGCGCTGGAAGCTGGTCGAGGACGAAGCGTTGCTGCCCGGCGGCTGCCGCATCGAAACCGCCCACAGCCGCATCGACGCGAGCATGGAAACCCGTCTGGAAAAGGCCGTGGCGCAACTGTTCGATCAACTCCATGAACAGGCGCTGCACCCGGCGCCAGCCGATATCACGCTCGACCTGAACGACACCCGCGAGGTCGACGATGCGCATTGACCGCACCAGTTTCGGCAAGCGTCTGGACGGCTACGCCGAGGCAATCCAACTGCCCGCGCAACCGGTCGCCGAGGGCCGCCTGCTGCGCATGGTAGGGCTGACGCTGGAGGCCGAGGGCCTGCGCGCGGCGGTGGGCAGCCGCTGCAAGGTGATCAACGATGACAGCTATCACGCCGTGGAAGTGGAAGCCGAGGTCATGGGCTTCTCCGGCAGCAAAGTGTTCCTCATGCCGGTGGGCAGCGTGGCCGGTATCGCGCCGGGCGCCCGTGTGGTGCCGCTGGATGACAGCGGCCGCCTGCCCATGGGCATGAGCATGCTCGGCCGAGTGCTCGATGGCGCCGGGCGCGCGCTGGACGGCAAGGGCGGGATGAAGGCCGAGGACTGGGTGCCGATGGAAGGCCCGACCATCAACCCGTTGAACCGCGAGCCGATCAGCCAGCCGCTGGACGTGGGCATTCGCAGTATCAATGGCCTGTTGACGGTGGGCCGCGGTCAGCGCCTGGGCCTGTTCGCCGGTACCGGCGTCGGCAAGTCGGTGCTGCTGGGCATGATGACGCGCTTCACCGAAGCGGAAATCATCGTGGTCGGCCTGATCGGCGAGCGCGGTCGTGAGGTGAAGGAATTCATCGAGCACATTCTCGGCGAGGAGGGCATCAAGCGCTCGGTGGTGGTGGCGTCCCCTGCAGACGATGCGCCATTGATGCGTCTGCGCGCGGCCATGTACTGCACGCGCATTGCCGAGTATTTCCGCGACAAGGGCAAGAACGTACTGTTGCTGATGGACTCGCTGACCCGTTTCGCCCAGGCCCAGCGCGAAATCGCCCTGGCCATCGGTGAGCCGCCGGCCACCCGTGGCTATCCGCCTTCGGTGTTCGCCAAGCTGCCCAAGCTGGTGGAGCGGGCCGGCAATGGCGAGAAGGGCGGCGGCTCGATCACGGCGTTCTACACGGTGCTGTCCGAAGGCGACGACCAGCAAGACCCGATCGCCGACTCCGCGCGCGGCGTGCTCGATGGCCACTTCGTGCTGTCGCGGCGCCTGGCCGAGGAAGGGCACTACCCGGCGATCGACATCGAAGCCTCGATCAGCCGGGTGATGCCGCAAGTGGTCGACATCGATCACCTGCGCCAGGCGCAGAAATTCAAACAGCTGTGGTCGCGCCTGTCGCAGAGCCGCGACCTGATCAGCGTGGGCGCCTACGTGCCAGGCGGTGACCCGGAGACGGATATGGCCATCGCCCTGCAAGGCAAGCTGGTGGCGTACCTGCGTCAGGGCCTGGACGAAAACGTCAGCCTGGCCCAGGGCCGGGCGGAGCTGGCCGCCGTGTTCGCCAGCCCCACGAATGGGGGGTGATGCCTTGGATCTGATGGCATGCACGGACAATTCTACCGGGTCGCCGTCTGTGCGGCGCTCGCCGGTCCAGCCTGAGGCAGCCAGGTCATGAGCGTGCCCAGCCGTGCCGCGCGCCTGGCGCCGGTGGTGGAGATGGCCGAGGAGACCGAGCGCAAGGCTGCGCAGCGCCTCGGCCAGTTCCAGCAACAGGTCAACGTTGCCCAGGCCAAGCTCAGTGAGCTGGAACAGTTTCGTACCGATTACCAGCAGCAGTGGATCAACCGTGGCGGGCAGGGCGTCGATGGCGCCTGGCTGGTCAACTACCAACGCTTTCTCGGCCAGCTGGAAACGGCTATGGGCCAGCAGCGCCAGAGCCTGACCTGGCACCAGAACAATCTGAGCAATGCCCGCGGCGCCTGGCAACAGGCCTATGCACGGGTCGAGGGGCTGCGCAAGCTGGTGCAGCGCTATATGGACGAAGCGCGACGGGCCGAGGACAAGCGCGAGCAGAAGCTGCTCGATGAGCTGTCGCAGCGCTTGCCGCGGCACGAGTTTCCCTAGCGCGGCAGTGGAGCGCAGTGGCGGTCCGCAGGGTGCAACCGTTCGGCACGCTTTGCAGACGAACCACAGGCTTTTCCGACGAACTCCGCGCAATCAGCACACGCTGGCAACGTTGGGCGCTACACTTCGACCACCTTGTGGAACCTGCCCCGGTGGCAAGCGTCTGATCGTCGACCGATGGCCGACCAGGTCGGGCGAACCGGGCAGTGAGCAGATGGCGGGAATGCAGGGTAGAGGGGTTGGCAGGCCAGGGGTCGCCAGCCAGGTAATCGAGCTTGATCAGGGAGTGAGCAAGTGATGGACATGCACATCGATCACGAGGTGTTGAGTGACCTGCGTGAGGTCATGGAAGACGGCTACCCACAGTTGTTGCAGACCTTTCTGGATGACTCCGAGCGGCGCCTTAGCCAGTTGCACGATGCCAAGGACGCCAGCGAGCTGGGCCTGGCCGCGCACAGCTTCAAAGGCAGCAGCAGCGACATGGGCGCGGTGGGGCTGGCCGAGCTGTGTCGTCAGCTGGAAGAGCGTGTGCGCCAGCAGCCGCTGTACGGCATCGAAGACCTGATCAACCGGATCGATCTGGAATACCGTGAAATCCAGCATTTCTACCGCGGCGAACAAGACCGTCTCTCCACCGGCTAACATCTGGCGCGACTTTTGCTATGGTTTTTGCGATAGCAGCCAGACGCATTTCAGCCCTTTGGCGCGGAGACCGATCAATGCCCGTCGCACCCAATCCCTTGTTGCAAGCCCCGCGCGTGTCGCAGTCTGTCAGCGCCAGTACGGCCGTGGTGGAAAAACCGCAGCAGCCGGGCGCTGGGGGGTTCGACAAAGTATTGGCTGGGCAGGGTCGCAACAAGCCGGCCCACGCCGACAA
>NZ_DAMCCR010000061.1:23613-27154 GCF_032058845.1 Pseudomonas sp.
CCCGCCACTGATCCCGGCGATGCGGCAAGCCCCGGCGCCGCAGGCGTTGCCACTGGCGGCAAAACGTTGCCAGGCACGGCCCAGGGTGCGGCCGACGAAGACGCCAGTACCGTGCGCGACGCCAGCCTCGTGGCCGGCCAGGTCACCGACGCCGCCCCAGGTGCGCAACTGATTCAAGCCCAGGCACAGGTGGTCGCGCCGCTGCTGCAAGCGGCCGTCAGCGACCCGCAGACCCAGGCTGAAACCTTCGATCCCGCTGCCGATGCGCTGGCGGGGATGCCGACCTTGCGCCTGGCCCTGGAGCAGAATGCCAAGGCCCAAGGCGCGACCTCGGCCCACGCCCAGGCAACTGACGCTGAAACCGCCGATGGGCCAACCACCGTCAATCCCTTGGCGACCCAGCTTGCAGCGCTGGAAGGGGACGCCGAGGGTGGCAAGCCTGGCGAGAAATCGTTCGGCGGGCTGATCGACGATGGTCTCAAGGACCTGAAATCGGCCAGCAGCGACACCCGCGTCGACGATTTCGCCAACCGATTGGCTGAGCTCACCCAGGCGGCCACGCCCAAGACTGCCAATGCGCAGCCGGCAACCCCCTTGCAGCAACCGCTGCCGATGAACCAGGGCGCCTGGACCGAGGGCCTGGTCAACCGGGTGATGTACCTGTCGAGCCAGAACCTGAAATCTGCCGATATCCAGCTCGAACCGGCCGAGTTGGGCCGGCTCAATGTGCGGGTCAACGTGGCCGCCGATCAGGCCACGCAAATCACCTTCATCAGCGGCCACGTCGGTGTGCGTGATGCGCTGGACAGCCAGATGCACCGCCTGCGCGAGCTGTTCACCCAGCAGGGGATGCAGCAGCCGGAGGTCAACGTGGCGGACTTCTCCCGCCAGCAGCAGCAACAGCAGCACAGCCCGCAAGACTCGTCAGGCAACTCGAGCAGCCTGTCGGGCGTCGCCGCACGTCGCGCCGAAGCGGGCTCAGCCGACCCGGTCGCCGACGCTGGCCGCGTTCAGCACCAGCAGGTGGTGATCGGTGACAGCGCGGTGGATTACTACGCCTGAGGCTGGCCGTGGGGTGCGCCGGTCGGTCAGCGGTGCGGAAAGCGGGCCGGCTGCGCCGGCCATCGCGACTGAAGTCGCTCCCACAAAACGCGGTCCATGCGGAGCTCCGGCGTTCCGGTCAGCCGCGATGGCCGGCATAGCCGGCCCGATTCAGGCGTCGCCAAACAGCAGGGATATGGAGGTTGCAGCCCTGGGTCGGCTGCGCCGCCCATCGCGGCTAAAGCCGCTTCCACAAAACGCGGTCCGTGTAGGAGCGACTTCAGTCGCGATGGGCGGCAACGCCGCCCCGGCTCAAGCGGGTAGTACCGTCTGAAAGGACGCGATTGCAACCAGCGGCGTTAGGCCAACGCTGCACCGACTGACCGCACCGCCCGACGACTCGTTGCAACGTGCAGCCGTGCTCCACGCTACAACGCCGTGTGCTGCACCAAGCGCACCCCCAACGACAATTGGCATGCCCTTTGCTCCACCCCCGTAATCCACCCTGCAACCCCTGACGGACGACGGATTATTGGCATGGCCAAGAGCGAAGCAGAAAAAGATCCCGCGAAGAAAGGCAAACTCAAGCTGATCATCCTGGCCGTGGTCGGGTTGCTGCTGGCCATCGGCCTGTCGGTGGGCGCCACCTGGTTCATCATGCACAAGAACGAGCCGGCTGCCCCAAGCGCCGAGGCCGCTGCTGGCAGCGCCAAGCCCAAGGCCATCTATGACACCCTGACCCCGGCCTTCGTGGTCAATTTCAACCAGAACGGTCGCCAGCGTTACATGCAGGTCAGCATCAGCCTGCAAGCGCGCAACCAGGCTGACCTGGACGCGCTCAAGGTGCACATGCCGGTGATCCGCAACAACCTGGTGATGATGTTCTCTGGGCAGGGATTCGACACCCTCGCCGGCAGCCCGGTGGGTCAGGAAATGCTGCGTCAGAAGGCCACGGCCGTGGTCCAGGAAGTGGCGCAGAAAGAAGTCGGCAAGCCGGTCATCGACCAGTTGCTGTTCACCAACTTCGTATTGCAGTAGGAGCGCCCGATGGCTGTGCAGGACCTGCTGTCCCAGGATGAGATCGATGCCCTGCTGCATGGGGTGGACGATGGCCTGGTGCAAACCGAGAACGCCGCCGAACCCGGCAGCGTCAAGAGCTACGACCTCACCAGCCAGGACCGGATCGTGCGTGGGCGCATGCCCACGCTGGAAATGATCAACGAGCGCTTTGCGCGCTACACCCGCATCAGCATGTTCAACCTGCTGCGCCGCTCGGCCGATGTCGCCGTGGGTGGCGTGCAGGTGATGAAGTTCGGCGAGTACGTGCATTCGCTGTACGTGCCCACCAGCCTCAACCTGGTCAAGATCAAGCCGCTGCGCGGCACGGCGCTGTTCATTCTCGACGCCAAGCTGGTGTTCAAGCTGGTGGACAACTTCTTCGGCGGCGACGGCCGCCACGCCAAGATCGAAGGCCGCGAATTCACCCCCACCGAACTGCGCGTGGTGCGCATCGTGCTCGACCAGGCCTTCACCGACCTCAAGGAAGCCTGGCAGGCGATCATGCCGGTGAACTTCGAGTACATGAACTCGGAGGTCAACCCCGCCATGGCCAACATCGTCGGGCCGAGCGAGGCGGTGGTGGTGTCGACCTTCCACATCGAGCTCGACGGCGGCGGCGGCGACCTGCACGTGACCATGCCGTATTCGATGATCGAGCCGGTGCGCGAGATGCTCGATGCCGGTTTCCAGTCCGACCTGGACGACCAGGACGAACGCTGGGTCAAGGCCCTGCGCGAAGACGTGCTGGATGTGGCCGTACCGCTCACCGCCACCGTCGCCCGCCGCCAGCTCAAGCTGCGCGACATCCTGCACATGCAGCCCGGTGACGTGATCCCGGTCGAGCTGCCCGAGCACCTGGTGCTGCGCGCCAACGGCGTGCCGTCGTTCAAGGCGCGGCTCGGCGCACACAAGGGCAACCTGGCGCTGCAGATCATCGACCCGATCGGCCGCCGCTGACCGCGCGCCGCTCGCATTTTCCCGAATTCAAGGTCTGTCGAGGACACCATGGCAAACGAAAACGAAATCACCTCCGCCGAGGACCAGGCCCTGGCCGATGAATGGGCGGCGGCGCTGGAAGAAACCGGCGACGCCGGCCAGGCCGATATCGACGCACTGCTCAATGGCGATTCCGGTCCCGGTCGCATGCCGATGGAAGAGTTCGCCAGCTCGCCGCGGCCGAACGAGAACGTCAGCCTGGAAGGCCCGAACCTGGATGTGATCCTCGACATTCCGGTGAACATCTCCATGGAAGTGGGCAGCACCGAGATCAACATTCGCAACCTGCTGCAGCTCAACCAGGGCTCGGTGATCGAACTCGACCGCCTGGCCGGCGAGCCGCTCGATGTGCTGGTCAACGGCACGCTGATCGCCCATGGCGAAGTGGTGGTGGTCAACGAGAAGTTCGGCATCCGCCTGACGGACGTGATCAGCCCCAGCGAAC
>NZ_DAMCCR010000062.1:0-222 GCF_032058845.1 Pseudomonas sp.
CGATTCATAGAAGACCGCCCGCGCCGAGCGCAGCGCGGCCTCTGCTCGCGCCACATCGACCTGGGCCAGCGGGCGGTCGGCCAGGGCCGGGGCGCCGGTCACCGACAAGCGCCCGCTGGCCATGCCCGAGAGTTCGTCGAGCGCTGCCCGTGCCACGCCCAGGCCCACCACTGACAGCACCTGGGTGGCGAACGACAACGATGGGTAGCGGAAGAACGGCTC
>NZ_DAMCCR010000062.1:232-25797 GCF_032058845.1 Pseudomonas sp.
TGCCGCCGCGGACGAAGGTCCACTCCTCGCCGACGACGACGTTGTTCACCACCAGGTCATGGCTGCCGGTGCCGAGCAGGCCGACGGTGTCCCAGGTCTGTTCGATCTGCACACTGCGTTGCGGCATCACCGCCAGGCGCGGCAGGTCGAGCTTGTCGCCGTTGCGCGGGGCGATGCCGACGCCGACGATATCGGCGCCCATCGAGCCGCTGGAGTACTTCCAGCGCCCGCTGACGTTGAAGCCACCCGGCACCACTTCGGCGGGTTGCGGGGGGAAGATGCCGCCGGCGAACACGGTGTCGGGGTTTTCGGTGTAGAGCGTGGTGATGGTGTCGATGGGCAAGGCCGCCAGGTACACCGGGCTCATGCCGAAGCTGGCGACCCAACCGGCCGAGCCGTCGGCATGCGACAGGCGCTCGATCATCTGGCAGAACTCAGCGGGCGAGCATTCCAGGCCGCCGAAGCGCTTGGGCACCAGGGCGCGGTACACCCCGTGAGTTTTGAAGGCATCGACCACATCAGCCGACAAATGCCGCTGGCGGTCGAACTCGTGGCGGCGGGCACGGTGGCGGATGTCATCCAGCAGGGCCTCGAAGGCCGGTCCCGAAGCAAGCGCAGACCCGGAGGCTGCGCGCAGGCAAGGCGTATCCATAGACTTTCTCCGTCTCAGGCGCGGTGTGGAGCGGGATCAGGGGGAAGCGGCTTCGCTCAGGAAGCGCCATCACCGGCCAGAGGCGGTGTGAACAACGCGGGATGTCCGGCGGTCGGACACCCCCCGTGCAGGGGGCGAGTCGATTCAAGCGGCATGGTCTGTCTCTCTTGTTGTGGGTGCCGATGAGCCGAATTTGCGATCATTTACGTGAATTGTCAATGGAATATTCACGCTGTATTTACGTGAATTCGCACGCAAATCATGGTACCATTCCTCGCTAAAAACCTACTTACTGTTATGTTTTTAAACGATTTTTTGATAAAAAATCCCATGCAATTCAGTGATTAAAAGTGTTGATACAGGATTTGCTAAGCACAGAATAATCTTAAGAATTAAACAGATTCCGATCAGGCAGCTGCTCGCCTGGCAGGCATTCAGCTCACTGCAACGATCGATTCGACAGGCGTGTGAGCGACTTCAGCCGCGATGGTCGGCGCAGCCGGCCTGACCCAGGCATCGCACCGTAGCAAGTCAGGCAATGTCAGCGTTGGGTCGGCTGCGCCCACCATCGCCGCCCCACCCGCCCATCGCGACCCTCCATGACCCCGATAACGAGCTCCGCGCCCCGGCTTTAGTTGACTTTTCACGTGATCCGCTGCAAATCTCCACGATCTGTCCCGACCCTCCCGCGCTCCCCGAGGTCGCCCATGCCACACCTCAGTACTCGCCACGCGCCCCTGCCTGACCATCGCCTGCACTACCTGCACCTGAGCCACGAGAAAGGCTCCATGCGCGCAGCGGCTGACGTGCTGGGCGTCGCCACGTCGTCGGTGAGCCGGCAGATCGCCCGGCTCGAGCAGGAGCTGGATATCGCGTTGGTCGAGGAAGGCACCCACCGTATTCGCCTGACCCGGGCCGGCGAAGCGGCAGTGGCGTACTACGCGCGCCGTCTGGCCGACTACATCGCGTTCAGTGAAACCCTCGAGGGCCTGCGCAGCCAGCAGGCCGCGACCACCGTAATGGCCATCGGCGAAGGCCTGCTCGGTGCACGGGCGATTCATTCGTTGCAGGCGTTCTTGCGCGATCACGGCGCGCATCAGGCTGAAATCATCAGCGCGCCTTCATTGGAGGTGCAACGCATGGTCTCGGCGGACGAGGCGCACCTGGGGGTGGTGTTTTCGCCCAGCACCACGGGCCGGCTGACGCGGCTGTTCAGCCTGGCGCAACCGCTGCGCCTGATCGTGCACCGCAGCCATCCGCTGGCCGAGCGCAGCATGGTCACGCTGGAGGAGCTGGCGCAGACCTCCCTCGCCCTGCCGGGCCCACGGTTTCGGGTGCGCGAGTTGGTCGATGACGCCTGTCGGGGACGCGACTTCGACATCCTGCCCAGCCTGACCTCGAACTCCCTGGTGGTGCTGCTCGACTACGCCCGCTCCGGGCTGGGCGCCACCTTGCTGGCGGAGCTGCCGATCAGTGATGAGCTCAAGGGCGGCACGCTGCGCGCCATCGCCATCGACTGCCCGGCCATGCAGGCCACCGACATACAGATCGTCACCCGTCGCGGGCGCGTGCTGGAACCGCTGGACCGTGCCCTGGCCCAGGAAATGGCCAAGGCCATGCGTCTGGCCCTCTGACGTTCAGCCGCGCATCACCCCGCTGCGTTTGCGCCACGCCAGCACCAGCCCATAGCACGCCGCACTGCCGACCCCGGCGCAGACCATCACCAGCGCCAAACGCCCAGGGTCGGTGCCCACCACCCTCGCGGTGATGGCGCTGCACCCCGACGCCAGGGCGAACTGCGTGGAAATCGCAAGCCCCGCCGCTGCCCCGGAACGGTTCGGAAACAGCGCCATCAGGCAGGCAATGCTGTTGGCCCCAAGCAGCCCAGTGGCGCCGATGTAGAGCATTACGCACAGCACCAGGTGCACCAGGTTCACAGGCCCGGCAAGGGCGAGGTACAGCAGGCCCGCGCAGGCCAGCAGGGTCAGCAGCACGCCGATGCCGATCATTCGCTGCGGCCCGTGGCGCCTGACCAGCCGCGCGTTGACCAGGGTCAGGCCGATGATCGCGACGAAATTCAGCGCCATCAGCCAGGCGTATTGCCCGGGTGTGAGCCTGAAGTGCTCGGCGTAGACGAACGGCGAGCCGGTCATGAAGCCGAACATGCCGCCCAGCGCCAGGCCCATGCAGCCCATGTAGGCCAGTGCCAGCGGCGCACGCAGCACCGCGACATAGCCCAGAAAGGCGGTGCCCAGCGAGGCGCTGCGCCGGGTGGGCGGCAGGCTTTCCGGCAAGCGCCAGGCGGTGACCACCATGACCACCACCACCAACAGCAGCAGCGCGGCAAAGATGCTGCGCCAACCTGCCAGGGCCAGCAGCGCACTGCCGACGATCGGCGACAGCAAGGTGGCGAGCATGCTCACCAGCTGCATGAGGGTGAGGATGCGCGCCGCTTCGGTCAGGGCGAAACGGTCACTGACCACCGCCCGCCCCAACACTGATGCCCCTGCCCCACCCAACGCCTGAAAGAAGCGCGCCAGCACCAGTTGATCGATGTCGCTGGCGACGATGCACGCCAGCGTGGCGAGGGCGTAGACCCCGCCTGCGGCCAGCAGCAGCGGCCGTCGACCGAAGCGGTCGGCCAGCGGGCCATAGCAGAGCATCCCCAGGCACAAGCCGAACAGGAAAGTGCCAACCGTGGCCTGCACGCTGCTGTTGCTGGCCTGAAGGTCAGCGGCAATGGCGGGCATGGCGGGCAGGTTGATGTCGATCGACAGCGGCACGATCGCGGTCAGCGAGGCCAACAGCAGGACAGTGCCGACAGGGGTTCGGGACATAGGGGATTCACAGGTCGTAGCCCGCTGCGCCGAAGCGCGTCAAGCAGAGGTGAGAGAGGCATGAAGAGTGGGAAATATTACGTGAATTGTCAATAAAAAGGCCGGCACGGCGTGGGCACTGCCACCCGCTTCATTGCGCAAAACGCAACATACTTGCCCGGTTGTGTCATTGAGTGCCCCTGCCCTCGGATTTAGCGTGGAGCCCATAAAGCCACCGGCACACCGGGGCACCAACAAGAAAGAGACCTTGCCATGACCGTGCGCACATTACCCGCGTTACCCCTCCCGAGCATGTTCCGACTGCCACGCCGCCGCCCGCTGGCGCTGCGCGTCTAGCCATACCCCGACCCTTCAGCACGTGCAGCAGCCGCCCCCAGAGATGGCCGCACGACCCTGAACGACTCACCTGCGTGATCCTTGCAGAGGTGCCCTGATGAACGACCTGATTCCCGCCGTAAACCTGCCCGTCGACCCGGCCGAACTGATCCAGCCCGACCGCGTGCACACCTCGCTCTACACCGACCCGGCCCTGTTCGATGCCGAGCTGGAAAAGATCTTCTACTCCACCTGGATCTGGGTCGCCCACGAGAGCGAAATCCCGGAGTCGGGCAGCTACAAGACCACCTACATCGGCAAGCAGCCGGTGATCGTGGTGCGCGACCGCAAGAAGGACATCCACGTGCTGCTCAACCGCTGCCGCCACCGCGGCGCCACGGTGTGCGAGCACAAGAAAGGCAAGACCAACAGCTTCGTCTGCCCGTACCACGGCTGGGGCTATGCCCTGGACGGTTCCCTGCGCGGTATCCCGCATCCGGAAAGCTACGGCGACTGCCTCGACAAGGGCGAACTGCCGCTGGTGAGCCTGCGCACCGAGCGCTATGCCGGGATGATCTTTGCCACCTTCAACGACGCCATCGAACCGCTGGAAGACTTCCTCGGCGCGGCAAAAAAATGGATGGACCTGTTCATGAAACAGGGTGCCGGCTACGGCATCAAGGTGCCGGGCGAGCACCGCTTCCGCTTCCCCGGCAACTGGAAGATCCAGCTGGAAAACACCACCGATGCCTACCACTTCCCGCTAGTGCACAAGAGCTTCCTGTCGTCGGTGGATGAGCAGACGCTGGAGCTGTTCGACTTCGTCAAAGGCCCCGGCTACGTCGAGGATCTGGGCAATGGCCACAGCGTGATGGTGATGATTCCAGACCTCGTTGATCTGGAAACCGAGCTGGATAAACCGATTCCCGAGCGTTTCGAGAACCTCGCCAATGAGCTGCGCAACGAGGGCATCGAAGAACAGCAGGTCCGCCGCATCGTCCGCGCCGTCGGCGGCACCGGCTTCAACCTCAACCTGTTCCCCAACGTCGCCTGCTCCATGGCCTTCTTCCGCGTGCTGCAACCCATCTCGGTGACCGAAACCGAAATCCATCACTCGGTCATCACCATGGACGGCGGCCCGGCAGCCGCCAACCGCTACCGCCTGCGCCTGCACGAACACTTCCAGGGCCCGATGGGCTTCGGCACGCCGGACGATTCCGAGGCCTGGGAGCGGGTGCAGAAAGGCGCCAGCGCCGGTGAAGACCTGTGGATCATGCTCAACCGTGGCCTGCCCGGTGAGCGGGAAAGCGAAGATGGACGCGTATCCGACGTCAGCGCCGAAACCGGCATGCGTGCCGCGTACCAGCAGTGGAAAAAGATGATGTCGCAGGAGGCCAAGTGATGACCCTCAACCTCGAGTTGCTCACCCACGTCACCGCCTTCCTCTGGCAGGAAAACGACATGCTCGACCACGGCGAATACAGCGCCTGGCTCGACCTGTGGACCGACAAAGGCACCTACATCATCCCGATCAATCCGAAGGAAACCGACTTCGAAAACACCCTCAATTACGCCTACGACGACCACCACATGCGCGAGTTGCGCGTGCAGCGCCTGACCGGCGGCGAGTCGATCTCCACCAGCCCGCAACCGCGCACGGTGCGCACGCTGTCGCGTATTCGTGTGCTCAGCGACGACGGCCAGACGGTAACCGTGCGTGCCGCGCAGAACATCCGCGAGTTCCGCAAGGAAAGCCTCAAGCACTACAGCGCCGATCTCACCTACACCCTTGAGCGCGAAGCCGACAGCTTCAAGATCGCGCGCAAGGTCATCAGCCTGATCAACAGCGACGATGCCCTGGCCGGCATCGGCTACATCCTCTGAGGGCCGGGTCATGAGCGAAGCGTTGCTCGATGTCGTTGTTCGCAGTTGCCAGATACAAGGCGGCGAGGTGCTGGTGCTGGAGCTCGCCGCCGCCAATGGTCAGGCCCTGCCGCGCTTTGCGGCCGGTGCCCATGTCGACCTGCATGTGGCGCCAGGGGTCGTGCGCCAGTATTCGCTGTGCGGTGACCCGGCCATGGCCAACGTCTATCGCCTCGGCGTGCTCAAGGATGCACGGTCGCGCGGTGGCTCGAGTGCGGTGCATGCGCAGCTGCAGCCAGGCACGACGACGCGCATCAGCACACCGCGCAACCTGTTTCCGCTGGTCAGCGACGCCCGGCGCAGCCTGCTGATCGGCGGCGGCATCGGCATCACCCCGCTGATCGCCATGGCCCATGCCCTGCACGCTCGGGGCGAGGATTTCGAGCTGCACTACCGGGGCCGTTCGCGCAGCCGCTGCGCCTTCGTCGATGAGCTGCTGGCAGCGCCGTTCGCCGCCCACGTGTTCACCCACTTCAGTGACGACGGTGCGGATCGACAGCTGGACCTTGCTCAAGTGCTCGGTTCGCCGGCAGCGGGTACCCACCTGTATACCTGCGGCCCGGCCGGCTTCATGGACTGGGTCATCGACGGCGCGCGGCAGCAGGGTTACGACGCCGGGCACATCCATTTCGAATACTTCCAGGCCGAGGTCGACACCCGCGGCCAAGGCTTTGAAGTCCAGGCCGTGCGCAGCGGCAAGACCGTGCAGGTGCAGCCCGGCCAGTCGCTGCTGCAGGCGCTGCGCGCCGAAGGCATCGCGGTCGAGGTGTCGTGCGAGCAAGGGGTGTGCGGCACCTGCCTGTGCGATGTGCTCGAAGGCGAGCCGGACCACCGTGACCATTACCTGACCGATGAGGAGAAACAGAGCAACGAGCAGATCGTCGTGTGCTGTTCCCGGGCGCGCAGTGCGCGCTTGGTGCTGGATATCTGACAACAACAAAAACAATACGCGACAGCGCTGCGGGCCATGACCTACAGCCCGCTCGGCCGCCCACCAGGGCCGACCCCAGCGCTGATCGCCATGCCAGGAAACACCCCATGGAACTGAACAAGCCGTTACGTGCGACATCGCTGTGCCTGAGCGTCAGCGCCCTGCTGCCGCTCACGGGCTGGGCCGACGTGATCGACGACAGTCACCTGTCCCTGAACCTGAGAAACCTCTACCTCAACCGTAATTTCACCCAGTCCGATGCACCCGTGTCGAAGGTCGGCAACTGGTCCCAGGGCTTCGACCTGCAGTTCGAATCCGGCTACACCGACACGCCCCTGGCCATCGGCCTGGACCTCAACGGGCAATATGCCGTGCGCCTGGATTCCACCGGCAACGACGGTTCCTTGCCGTTCAGCCGCACGCGGCAGCAAGCCGCCGATGACTACGGCCGCGCGGGCGCCACGCTGAAGCTGAAATACGCCAAGACCTCGGTGAAGATTGGCGACCAGAAGCCCAACTACCCCATCGCGTCCAACGACCCGAGCCGCCAGCTGGACACGATCTACCAGGGCGCGGTGGTCGAGTCCCGCGACATCGACAACCTGACCCTGGTCGGCGGGCGTTTCTGGTCGATCGTCACCCGTGAGTCGTCCAACCACGAGCGCCTGTACCGCTATGGCACACGCGACAGCCAGGACAGCGACGGCCTGGACTTCGTCGGCGCCACCTACGCGCTCACCCCAGGCCTGCAGGCGAGCTACTTCCATGGCGTACTCAACGACATCTACCGGCAGGACTACGGCGGCCTCAAACACAGCGTGAAACTCGCGGACGACTACCTGCTCAAGACCGACATCGGCTACTTCAACAACCGCGAAGACGGCGCCGCACGCGGTGGTGCCGTGGACAACCGCGCCTACTACGGCCTGCTGACCGTGGAAAAGAACGGCCACCTGTTCGGTGCCAGCTACCAGCGCATGACCGGTGACACGGTCTTCCCCACCCTCAACGGCTACGTGCCGCAGTTCTACCTGCCGAACTGGGCCGGGCTGCCCTTCATCCGGCCCGATGAGCGCAGCTGGTCGGTGCGCTACGGCTACAACTTCGCGGCCGTCGGCATTCCCGGGCTCAAGCTGTTCACCCGCTACATCAAGGGCACCGACATCGACCGCGGTGCGGGGCTGTCGCGGGATCAGGAAAGCGAGCGCGACATCATGCTCTCGTACGTGGTGCAGGACGGCCCGCTGAAAGACCTGGGCTTCGAGCTGAAGAACCTGCGCACCCAGCAGCGCTACGGCAACGACTACGACGAGTACCGCCTGATCACCTCCTACACCTGGAAGTTCTGGTAACGGCCCCGGAGAACGCACATGTCCAACCTCAACACGAACATCGGTGAAGACACCGACCCGCGTACCCTGCGCCGCATCGTCATCGCGTCGGTGCTGGGCAATGCGCTGGAGTGGTACGACTTTTTCCTCTATGGCACGGCGGCAGCGCTGATCTTCGGCCCGCTGTTCTTCCCCGGTGGCACCGACCCTGTGCTGGGCACCATGGCTGCCTTCGCAGGCTTGGCCGTGGGCTTTCTGGCGCGGCCCCTGGGCGGGCTGATCTTCGGCCATATCGGTGACAAGGCCGGGCGCAAAAAGGCTTTGGTGATGACCCTCGGTATCATGGGCGCGGCGACCTTTGCCATGGGCCTGCTGCCGACCTTCGAGCAGGTCGGCTACCTGGCGCCGATCTGCCTGGTGCTGCTGCGCATCCTGCAAGGGGTGGCCTCGGGCGGCGAATGGGGCGGCGGTGTGCTGATGCTCAGCGAAAACGCGCCCAAGGGCCGGGTGGGGTTCTTTGCCGCCTGGAGCCAGCTGGGCGTTTCCGGCGGCTTCGTGCTCTCGGCGGCGGCGTTCTATCTGGTCCAGCTGCTGCCCCATGAAGACATGATGAGCTGGGGCTGGCGCATCCCGTTTCTGGCCAGCATCCTGATTTTCGGTGTGGGCGTGTACATCCGTCGCCAACTGCCAGAGAGCAAGGCGTTCGTCGAAGAGCAAGCCACCCAGGGCGCGCCGGAGAAGATCCCGGCCATGCAGGTGCTGCGCGAGCACCCCAAGGCGGTGCTGCAGGCCATGGGCATTCGCATCGCCGAGAACGGCAGCGCGTACCTGTTCCTGGCCTTCACCATCGCCTATGCCAAGTTCACCGGGCTGGACACGCAACTGGTGCTGGCCAGCGTGATGCTGGCGATGATCGTCGAAGCCTTCACCATCGTATTCTGGGGCTGGCTGTCGGACCGCATCGGCCGGCGCACGGTGTATGCCATCGGCTCGGTAGGCCTGATGCTGCTGGCCTTCCCGTTCTTCTGGATGCTCGACACTCACTCGACGCTTTGGGTGTACCTGGCGGCGCTGCTGGGCATGGCCTTCTGTCATGGCGCGATGATCGGCACACAGCCGGCGCTGATGGGCGAGCTGTTCCCGCCCAAGGTGCGCTACACGGGTATGGCCATGGGGCATGAAGTGGCCTCGATCTTCTCCGGTGGCCTGGCGCCGCTGGCGGCCACCGCGCTGTTCAGCGTGTACCACGCGGCCTGGCCGGTGGCAGTGATGCTGATCGTGATGGGCGCCATCACCACCCTGACCTTGCTGACGATCAAGCCGACCCAGCCCTGACCTGACTGACCATCAAGCCGGCCCAGCCCTGAGGCTGAGTGGCAACCGTTTTGCCTGGGCCTTTCCGTGCGGGGAGGGCCTGGGCTTTTTATTGACTGGAGCGTTTCACCTTCATGCGGGAAGCCAACTGTCTTTGACGAACCCCTCACAAACGGTCTCATCAGGCCTTTGTCGACAGCAACGCGGTTCGGGTGGGAGCGGCTTCAGCCGCGATGGACGGCGTAGCCGGCCTGACTAGGGCCACGCGCATCAACAGGCAGAGCACAGCCGCGGCCATTGGGCCGGCTATGCCGTCCATCGCGACTGAAGTCGCTCCCACAGGTTGCACGGTGGCCTGAGAGCGTTTTTTGTGCAGGAACAAGCGATCCTTGTGGGAGCGGCCGGTCCGGCGCTCCGGTCAGCCGCGATTGACGGCGTAGCCGGCCCCAACTGCCTCACCGCGCATCGATCAGGAAAAAGAACACCTCACACGATCCGAACACGCAGATACCTACCCACGCTCAGCCGTCTTCAACCCACACCGTCCTGCCAGGAACCCCCACCCCATGCTCCACGACTACGAACTGATCCGCTTCACCCTCCGCGTGCGCACCCCGTCCCAGGCCCTGCCACGATTGCAAGCCGCGCTCGCAGAAGCCCCCGAAGACGTCGAGCTGGTCGGCTGCTGGCTCTCGGAAATCGGCCCGCAGAATACGGTTGCGGTGCTGCGCCGTTTCGCCGACGCCAACGCGCGCGACCGCGAACGCCAGCGCGTTCTGCATGCTGCAGATGCCTTCGGGATTGGCGAGTTCCTGCTGGAACAGCGCATCGACGACTACCGCTTGTTCCCGTTCCTGACCCCACTGCCGGCCGGCAACCACGGGCCGTTCTACGAACTGCGCGAATACGACCTGGTGCCCTCGGGCCTGGCGCCGACCTTCGCCGGCTGGCGCAAGGCTGTGGGGCCACGCACCGCCGCGCAGTACTCCCAGGTGTTCGCCGCGTTCTACGCCACCAGCGGCAAGCTGCCGCGCTACCTGCACATCTGGCCTTACGCGAGTCTGGAGCAGCGTTTGCAGGTGCGTACCCAGGCGTTGAAAGACGGGGTCTGGCCACCGGAAAATTCGGCGCCGCAATTGCAGAAGATGGAGTCGGTGGTGTACCTGCCTGTGGCGTTCTCACCGTTGCAGTGAGCGCGAGGTAAATAGGGGTCGGCACGCTGAATGGCATGCCGCCCCATCATCCGTAGTCCCTACGTTTCAGACGATCCGTGGCAGCAGTGCCATCTGCTCCAGCCGCGCGACGAAGGCAGCGAGGCGTTGCTGGCGGTAGCGCACGGTATCGACACCTTGATAGTCATAGAACCCCGCCCCCTCGCGCAGACCGTTGCGCCCGGCATGGAAATTGGCCTGCACCTGCGGTGCCGGCGCGAAGCGCTCGCCCAGCGCGCGGCTGAGGTAGTGCGACGCATGGTAGAGGGTATCGCCGCCGCCCCAGTCGATGAATTCCAGCGCACCGAGCACCGAGAAACGCAGGCCCAGGCCATTGCGCACGGCGGTATCGATGTCGGCAGCGCTCGCCACCCCCTCCTCGACCATGCGCGCCGCTTCATTCATCACCAATGCCTGCAAGCGCGGCACGATGAAGCCGGCGCTGGGGCCGCACACGACCGGCACCTTGCCAATCGCCTGCAGGCATTCACTGAGCCGCTGCACGGCACTGTCCAGGCTGGCTTCGCTGCGGCTGATTTCCACCAAGGGCATGAGATGGGCCGGGTTCAGCCAGTGCGCCACCAGCACCCGCTGCGGGCCCGGCAGCAGCGGCGCCAGGTCGGTGACGCGGAAGGTCGAGGTGGTCGAGGCAATGATCGCGTCCGCATGAGCGTGCTGACCGAGCCAGCCCAGGCCCTCACGCTTGACCTCGAGGCGCTCCGGCAGCGCTTCGAACACCAGCGACTGACCCGCCAGCGCGGCGGCTGCCTGCGGCAAGGGCACCAGGGCGATCCGCGCGATCACCTGACTGCACTGCACGGCGCTCAGCAGCCCGGCGTGGTGCAGGCTGTCCAGCTGATCGCCCAGGCTTTTGCTCAACGCGTCGAAGCAGGCGGTCTGCGCGCAGGCGGCCCGGGCCTTGAGGTCGATCAGGGCCACCGCTTGCCCGGCCAACGCGAACGCCAGGGCGATACCTTCACCCATGCGACCGGCGCCTATGACACACACACTGCTCTCGCGCCCGAGAGCCCGGTCTGCCTGCCCGCTCATGCCCCTGGCCCGTCGTGCAGCAGCCTGTGCATCTGCTCGCGAGTCAGGCCCGCCACGCCGAGATTTTCCAGGGTTCGGCCGTGTTGATAGAAGTCCTCCCCAGCGACCGCGCTGGCCAGTGCCAGCAAGCCGGCTGCCAGCGGCGTGGGTACGCCTGCCCAGCGCGCAATCGAGACCAGCAACGCGAGCCCCAGGCGAGTGTCTTCGAGCATGTAGCGGTGATTGAGCAAGTCGATCTTTTCCCGCCAGTCGCCGCTGTCGGTCAGCTGCTCGTGAGCGCCGTGGCCGTACATCCAAGGCTCGCCATCGTCGCGATAATGGTCGGCCAGGGGAAAGTGCGGCGCGCCATAGCCCAGGGCTTCGCGCACGCGCATGCGTTCAGCATCGAGTGCGCTGGTGACGCGGCGGATCGCCGGCTGCGTGCCCTCGTGATGAATGTCCCAGGCCGGGAAATGCTCCAGCGGGCCTGCGTTCATCAGAATCAACGGTGGGTGAATGATCGGCCCGGCGTTCATCAACGCCGCACTGAGTGCATCCTCGATGGGCTCGACACTCGGGTAGGCCTCGCGCAGCACGGCGAAGGCCTGTGGCGCCAGCCGCGCCGGCAGCACGCCGGTGGGCAGGCGCGTGGCATAGGCGCTGATCACCAGATCGGCCAGGCCGTGCTTGCGCACCAGGTACGGCAAGGTACCGGTCTCAGCGAACGCGACCTGCGCGCGATTGCCGCTGGCCTGCAACGCCTGGGCAAACACCAGACTGCCGAAGGTGCCCGGCGGCAGAAACACCACTTGGCCATCGCCCAGGTGCGGCCCCACCTCGGCGGCCAGTGCCGGGTGGCTGGTGGACGGTAGCGGGATCACCACCAGCGCGGCGCCGGCCAAGGCCTGGGCGAGGTCATCGCACAGCTGCAAACGGTCGTCTGCGCCACCGACGCCGACCCGCCGCGTACCCCGTGCGTCCCTCACGCTCAGCTGACCCTCGGCGCGAAGTGCCTGCAAGGCCGCACGGTCACGACGCCACAGGCGCACCCGGTGACCACGCTCGGCCAGATCGACAGCAGCGGCATAGCAGCCATGGCCGCCGCCCAGAACAGTGATGATCATGTGAACCTCCTGTTGATTAGCCAGCGCTGCGCCCTAACAGTGTTGGGCGCGCAGGCGCTGATCGGTCAGCCCGGATACTGGCGCTGCAAACTCTCGCGAAAATGCCGGCAGCCCTTGCACAGCAAGGCGATGGCAAACAATGAGGCCACCAGGCTGACGATCGACATCGACTCCCCCACCGCCGCAGGCGAGCCGAAATAACGGTCGGTGAGCAACGCCACCAGGGTCGTACCCAAGCCCAGTGCCAACAGATTGTTGACCAGCAGGAACACTGCCGACACCTGCGCACGCACCTGGTTGGGCGAAAGAATCTGCATCGCCGCCGTGGACGCCGGCATCGGGAACGAGGCGAAGAACATCGCCGGCACCAGCAGGCTCACCGACAGCCACAGCTGATCGACCTGGGAATACAGCACTGCCGGCACGATCATGCCCAGCGCACCGATCACGCCCGTGCGCATCGCGGCATCGGTGTAGCCGCGCTTGCCGAGAAAATCGGTCAGCCAGCCACCGAACACTACGCCCGTGGTGTTGGCCAGCAGCAGGATGGTGCCGAGCATGAAACCGGCTTCCTGCGGGCTCATGCCGAACTTGCGGATGTACAGCGCCGGGGTCCAGCTCATCATGCAGAACAGCGCCATGGCGTAGAACGAAAAGCCCAGGTAATGGCAGCTGAAGGTGGCACGGTGGCGGCCGATGAAGCGCAGACCGTCAGCCAGCGCCAGCTTGCGCGGTTGGCCCTGGGCATCGAGCTGCGCGCCCTTGCGCTGCGGATCGCGCACCGTCAGCCAGATCAGCAGGCCGACGATCACCCCCGGCAGGCCCACCAGGATGAACGCCAGCTGCCAGGCTTTCATCGCGCCGAGCAATGCCACCTCGATGGTGTCGGCGTTCTTCAGCAGGGCGATCACGTAGCCGCCGACCAGGAATGCCACACCACCGCCCACGAACGAGCCAATCGAGTACACGCCCACGGCGCGGCCGAGCTTTTCCTTGGGGAACATGTCGCTGAACATCGAGTAGGCCGACGGCGACAGCGCCGCCTCGCCCACGCCGACGCCGATACGTGCGAGGAACATCTGCAGGAAGTTCTTGCTCAGGCCGCACGCGGCGGTGGCCACGCTCCAGAACACCACGCCCAGGGCGATGATCTTCGGCCGCGAAAAGCGGTCGGCCAGGTACGCGATGGGCATGCCCATGAAGGCGTAGAACAGCGAGAACGCCAAGCCATGCAGCAGGCTGAACTGGGTGTCGCTCAAGTTCAGGTCGGCTTTGATCGGCTCGATCATCAGCGCCAGGATCTGCCGGTCCACGAAGGAAAAGATGTAGGCGACCATGCACAGCACGACCACATACCATTCATAGACATAGCGTTTTTTCTGCAGCAGCCGGGTGGGTGAACCGGTGGCGGGAGTAGTCATGTGTCTGAGTTCCTGAAAGAGAACAGCCTGAGGTGATCCGCAGGGCGCACGGGCAGGAGCCCGGAACGAGCGGAACGTGCTGAAAAAAGGCAGTGACCTGTCAGTAACAGGCAGACGACAAGCGTGAAGGGATACGGGGCATGGACATGAGCGGGGCCTTTATTGTTATGGGTGTCGATGTCGGCATGGGGTCTTGCGGGGTCTTTGCAGCGCTACACCGCGCTGAGACCCGGCGCAGCGCACCGGGCCCCAGCCCTGAATCAGCCCTCCTGCAACGCGCGCGGACGCTGGCTGCGCACCTGGGCATCCGGCGCGCTGGCCGCTTGCAGGTGGAAGTCGAAGGCGAGGTCCGCGAAGGTCTCGCCCTCCACGCCCCGGTCACGGGCCTGGGCGGCGTTGGTGACGAAGTTCAAGGCGCCGATCAGGCCGTCGCGAGTGGCGTAGGCGAAGTCGTCCCACAGGTACTGGTCGCCCTCGAAATTGATCTGCGTGGTCAGGTGGCGGCAGCCCGGCGCCGAGATGAAGAAGTGCACGTGGGCCGGGCGTTGGCCGTGGCGGCCGAGCAGGTTCAGGCACTCCTGGGTCGGGCCCTGCGGGTTGCAGCCGTAGCCTGACGGCACGATGCTGCGCGCGCGGTAGCGCCCTTGCGCATCGGTGACGATACGCCGGCGCAGGTTGAACTCGGACTGGCGGCTGTCGAAGTACGAATAGGTGCCCTGGGTGTTGGCGTGCCACAGGTCGACCACCGCGCCCGCCAGTGGCTGGCCCTGCGGGTCGAACACCTGGCCATGGATGAACAGCACGGTGCCAGGGTCGGTGCCGTCGTCCATGCGCGCCTCTGCATGGGACAGCGGCGCGCCGGCCACGTACAGCGGGCCTTCGATGGTGCGCGGGGTGCCGCCGGTCAGGCCCTGTTGCTGATCCTTGGCGTCTTGCAGCAGGTCGAGGAAGTGCTCGATGCCCAGGCCCGCCGCAGCCAGGCCGGCTTCGTTCTGGCCGCCCAGGCGATTGAGGTAATCGACGGCTTTCCAGAACTCGTTCTCGGTGATCTCGAGGTCTTCGACGGTGCGGGCGAGGTCTTGCAACAGACGCAACATGATCTGCTTGAAGCGCGGGCTGCCCTGGTCGTTGTCCAGGCCTGCAACCTTTTCGAAGAAGGCTTGCACCTCGGGGGTATGGGAAATCTTCACGGTCATGGGTGTTCACCTCGAATTGTTGTTATCAGGCGTCAGTTTCAGGGTCGGACGAAGTCGGGCGTGTGCCTCAGCGGTCGTCTGCGTGGATCGACGACGGGTGACGGCACAACCCATCGATCTCGATCTCCATGTACGGGAACAGCGGCAGCTGCATCAGCGTGTCGTGCAGCGCCTCGACGCTCGGTACATCGAACACGCTGTAATTGGCGTAGTGCCCGGCGATGCGCCACAGGTGGCGCCAGGTGCCCTCTTCTTGCAGGCGCTGGGCCAGAGCCTTTTCATCGGCCTTGAGCTGGGCGGCCTGGGCCGGGTCCATGGCGGTGGGCAATTTCACGGTCATCTTGACGTGGAACAGCATGGTGCATCTCCGTGTGGGGGCCGCCTCAGCGGCGAGAGAAACGGGCCAGGCACGTTTCGTCCAGGGTCAGGCCCAGGCCAGGGGTCGCCGGCACGTGCAGGGCAAAATCGTGGTACTGCGGCGGCTCGTTGACGATCTCTTCGGTCAGCAGCAACGGCCCGAACAACTCGGTGCCCCAGGTCAACTGGCGTAGGGTAAGGAAAGCATGGGCCGAGGCCAGCGTGCCGACCGAGCCTTCGAGCATGGTCCCGCCATACAGGGCGATGCCCGCGGCTTCGGCGATCTGCGCGGTGCGCAACACGGCCCGTGGGCCGCCGTTCTTGGCGATCTTCAGGGCGAAGATACTGGCCGCACCGTCAGCGGCCAGGCTGAAGGCGTCTTCGACGCTTTCGATGGACTCATCGGCCATGATCGGTGCCGGGCTGCGTTGATTCAGGCGCACCTGGCCGGAGCGGTTGATGCGCGAGATCGGCTGTTCGATCAGGTCGATGCCGTTATCACCCAGCACCTGGCAAGCGCGCAGGGCCTGGGATTCGTCCCAGTACTGGTTGACGTCGACACGCACGCTGGCCATCTCGCCCAGCTCGCGCTTGATGGCAATGACGTGGGCAAGATCCTGCTCGATCGGGTTGGCGCCGATCTTCAGCTTGAACACGCGGTGGCGGCGGATCTCCAGCATGTGCTGGGCTTCGGCGATGTCGCGCGCGGTGTCGCCGCTGGCCAGTGTCCAGGCCACCTCCAGGCTGTCGCGCACACGCCCGCCGAGCAGTTCGCTGACCGGCAAGCCCAGGCGTTTGCCTTGGGCGTCGAGCAGCGCGCTTTCCAGGCCGGATTTGGCGAAGGTATTGCCCTTGGCCAGCTTGTCGAGCTTGAGCATGGCGGCGTTGATGTTGCCGGCCGGCAACCCGAGCAGCGCCGGGGCCAGGTGCGTGTCGATGTTGGCCTTGATGCCCTCGGGGCTTTCATAACCGTAGGCCAGGCCGCCGATGGTGGTGGCCTCGCCAATGCCTTCGACGCCATCGCTGCAGCGCAGGCGGATGATCACCAGGGTCTGCTGTTGCATGGTGTGCATCGCCAGCTTGTGCGGGCGGATGGTCGGCAGGTCGACGATCACGGCGTCGATGCGCTCGATTACGGGTGCGGTCATTGGCTCTTCTCGTCGCGCCGGCATCAGCTTCTGGCCGGATGATTTACTTGATTATTCAAGCATTGCGCGAGACCCTGCAAAGGTCCAATACCGAATATGTCTGCGACCATACCCTGGAGGTCTGATGGAGCTGCGCCACCTTCGCTACTTCAAAGTGGTCGCCGAGACCCTTAGCTTCACCAAGGCCGCGCAGCAGCTGCACATCGCCCAGCCGCCGCTGAGTCGGCAGATCATCCAGCTCGAAGAGCAGCTCGGCACCGCGTTGCTCTTGCGTGAGCGGCCCCTGCGCCTGACCGAGGCCGGGCACTATTTCCACAAACAGGTGTGCGCGTTGCTCGAGCAGCTCGAAAGCGTCAGTGACAACACCCGACGCATCGGCCAGGGCCAGCGCCAATGGCTGGGCATCGGTTTTGCGCCCTCGACCCTGTACGGCGCCCTGCCCGACCTGATCCGCGCCTTGCGCGAGGACCCGGAGCTTGAGCTGGGTTTGAGCGAGATGACCACCCTGGAGCAGATCGAAGCGCTCAAGAGCGGGCGTATCGACATCGGCTTCGGGCGCTTGCACGTCGAAGATCCTGGCATCGCCCAACAGGTGCTGGCCCAGGATCGGCTGGTCGCGGTACTGCCCAGCGGCCACCCCTTGGCAGGGCAGCCCGTGCACCTGGCGCAACTGGCCAGCGCAGCCTTCGTGCTGTATCCGGCGCAACCGCGGCCCAGCTATGCCGATCACGTGCTGGGGCTGTTCGCGGCGCAAGGGGTGGCGCTACAGGTCAGCCAGTGGGCCAATGAAATGCAGACGGCCATTGGCCTGGTGGCTGCCGGGCTGGGCGTCACCCTGGTGCCGGCGACGGTGCAGCAACAGCACCGCACCGACGTCGACTACGCGCCCGTGCTGGATGCCCATGCGGTCAGCCCGATCATCCTCAGCGCCAGAGCCAGCGATGTCAGCCCGCTGGTGCGGCACTGCATCGACTGGCTCGGGCAGCGCGGTCAGTAGGTGTAACTCACCGACATCAACGCCGTGCGGTCATTGCCCAGCGCCACCGCCTGGGCCAGACCGCCCGCATAGTAGTGGCGGTCGAACAGGTTGTTGACGTTGAGCGCTGCGCGCCAGTGCTCGGCACCGTAGGCCACGCCGACGTTGGCCACCGCGTAGCCTGGCAGGTAATAGCCGCTGGTGTAGCGCTCGCTGACCGCATTCACCCCGCCGTTGAGCTCCCAGCCGCGCGGGCTGCCGTTGAAACGGTAGCGGGCGAACACGTTGGCGGTGTGCCGCGGCACGTTGTTCAGGCGGTCGCCTTCGGTGCTGTTGGCCTGACCGCCGTCGTCGGTGATCACCGCCCAGGTGTAGGCGTAACCGGCGTTGACGCTGAGGCGGTCGGAGATGTCTGCGGTCAGGTCGATCTCGGCGCCGCGGGTGCGCTGCTCGCCGATGGCGACCTTCTGGTCCGGCACGACCGGGTCTGCCTGCAGGACGTTTTGCCGGCGCAGGTCATAGGCGGCCACGGTCAGCAAGGTACGGCCCGGCACGAGGTCGAACTTCACCCCCACTTCCGACTGCTGGCCCTCTTCCGGGGCAAAGGTGCTACCCCCGGCATCGACCCCGGTATTGGGGTAGAACGAGGTGGCATAGCTGACGTACGGACGCACGTTGGGGAACAGCTCGTACATCACGGCCACGGCGCCGGTGGTCTTGTCAGCGGGGCTGGCGTTGCGCTTGTTGCCGAGCTTGTCTTCGCCATAGGTGTCGGAGATGTCATGGCGCAAACCGGCGGTGACCAGCCAGCGGTCGGTGATACGGTAGTTGTCGCGCACATAGCCACCGACCATGCGCACGGTGGTGTCCTGCCATTCACGCGGCGTGGACGGGCAGACGATGTTGGCGCCGTAGACCGGCTGATAGGCGTTCAGGCTGCCGACCTTGCAGGCGAAGTGGCGGGTGCTTTCGCGCGAGCGCAGGTAGTCGACGCCGGCAGTCACATCGTGGCTGCCATAGGGCGTGTCGAACAGGTGCTGCAGGTTGTTATCGACACTCAGCGTGTCGCCATCGAAGTGCTGGTCCTGGGCCGTACGGCTCAGGGTGCGGTTGTTGGCGCCCATGCGCCCGTTGGCCACCAGTTGGCCGTCGAGGCGGAAGGTCTGCCAGCGCAGGTTCTGGTTGAAGGTCCAGTCATCGGCGAAGCGGTGGCTCAGGCTGTAGCCGACGCGGTTGGACACGCCGTGGTACGGGTCCTGGCCCGGCTCGCCGGTGAAGCGGTGCCGCGGCAGGTCACCGTTGGGGTTGGCGTCGATCGAGCCCGACAACGGCAAGCCCTGCTGGCGGGTGTACTGGCGGTCCTGGTGGCTGGCGAGCAGGGTCAGGTCGGTGTCCGGGCCCAGGTCCAGGCTCAGGGATGGCGCGATGTAGTTGTTCTTGAAGCCGACATGGTCGGTGGCGTCGTTGCTGTCGCTGAGCAGGCCGTTGACGCGAATCGCCGCCTTGCCGTTGTCCGACAGCGGCGTGCCGACGTCGAAGGTGCCCTGGCGAAAATCATCGCTGCCGTAGCTGACGCCCAGCGTGGCGAACGGGTCGGCCTTGGGCCGCTTGCTGACCATGTTGACCACCCCACCGGGCATGACCAGGCCGTACTCCATCGAGGCAGGGCCCTTGAGCACCTCGACCTGCTCCAGGCCAAAGATCTGCTCGGCCACGCGGTTGGAGGTGCTGGTGCGCAGGCCATCGAGGAACAGTGAATCGGACGCCACCTGACCGCGAATGATCAAGTCGTCCCAACCGCGCCGACCATATTGCCCCGCCGTCACCCCCGGTACATTGCCGAGGACATCGGCCAGGCTCTGCGACTGCTGGCTGTCCATCACTCCACGCGAGACCACGCTGATGCTGCGTGGGGTTTCGGCTACCGGCACCGCGGACTTGCCGACCTGGGCCGGCGCACCGCTGAAGGTGTCACTGCCCCCGCTGGTGTCGTACACATCGGCGATGGTGCTGGTGGGCAGCTCCACGGCAGCTGGAGCCAGCGTGCCGCTGGCAGTCGAGGGCGCGGCCGCCCAGGCGAGGTGGGGGGTGGTAGCCAGGGCCACGCACAAGACGGGCGAGACGAAGCCTTTACGGCCAGGGATGACAACCTTCATGAACGTCCTAATCGATGATGCCTGCGCGACGCTGCCAGGAAGGGTCTGCACGCGGCCGGTGCTGCAGTGAACCGGGCGCAATGACCGCGCTGGCGGTGCCTGACCGGGCCCCGGCCCCTTCTCGGACAGCCCGGCGTACAGGGGTTACGCCAACGGGGTCTGAGTCGTCATCCATGGGCATAGATGATGCGACGGCGCGACGATACAGATCGACAGACATGAATACAAACGATTTTCATTTGCTAAAGCTGCTTCGTAGTGCAGCACCACGCGATGTCAGCCTCCGTCAGGGCTTGCCCAGGTGCTCATTGACCTGACCCGGAAACGCCCGATCCTGCCGTGGGCTGCAGGCAAAGCGCGCGTTGTAGCGCCGCGCCAGATACGAGGGCGACTCGAAGCCGCAGGCCAGGCTCACCTCGGTGATGCTCATCTCGGTCTGGCGCAGCAGCTGGCGGGCTTTGTCCAGGCGCAGGTCGAGGTAGAAGCGGTTGGGCGTGGTCTCCAGGTGCAGGCGAAACAGCCGCTCCAGCTGGCGCGCGGTGATCGAAACGCCCTGCGCCAGGGCGTCGGTGCGCAAGGGCTGCTCCATGTGCTCGGCCATGCGCCGGATCACATTGACCAGCTTTTTGTTGGTGGTGCCGTAGCGGCCGACGATGTGCGCACGCTGGGGAAACTGCGCCAGGCGCACCGAGCCCATCACCAGTTGCTCGGACACGCGCACTGCCAGCTGCGCGCCATGCTGCTGGCTGATCACGTGCAGCATCAGGTCGATGGTGGCGGCGCCGCCGGCGCAGGTCATGCGGTCGCGGTCGATCTCGAAGGTTTCCAGGGTGGTGAGGATGTTCGGGTAGGACTCACGAAAGGCTTCCAGCGCTTCCCAGTGCAGGGTGACCTTGTAGCCGGCCAGCACCCCCGCGCGGGCCAGTGGGAACACGCCGGTGTCGATGGCGCCCAGCGCGATACGGTTGGTCGCGAGCTGCCGCAGCCAGGCGTGCAGTTTGTCGTCGTAGCAGCGCATCGGCTCATAGGCGGCCACCACGATCACCATGCAGTCGGCCGGCACGGCGCCGAGTGCGTCGTCAGCGCTGATGGTCAGGCCGCTGCAGCTTTCCACCGGCTGGCCATCCAGGCTCAGCGTGCGCCAGCGGTAGTAGCCGGGCTGGAAGCGGTTGGCGATGCGCAGGGTCTCCACGGCGTTGACGAAGGCCGAGGGTGGAAAACCGGGGAGCAAGAGAAACCTGAAGTCCTGGGGCATGTCGTTCTCCGTGACGCGGCAAGCACTGCCACAAGGCGGGGATGATCGCCTTGCGTGGTACTGGCGCCTAGCCATGTTTCAAGCCGGCAACGGTGTTGCATCGCCAGATGCCCGCCTGTGCAACGTGCCAGCAGGTATACACCAATGAGGTCGGTAAAGTACGCAAGAGCGTCGGAATAGTCCGCTCCTGCCCCATGGGAGTTGCGTAATGTTGTTTGGGAGAACGGGCGCGATCCCGCCCGGTGCAAGGACCGCCGGAGGCCTGGAAGGCCCGTGGCCCCTTGCCTGTCTTGCCAACATTCCGCTGCTCTTCATGCCAAGGAACACGCCAACCATGAATCACCCTGCGACCCTCGAACAGCCAATCCCCACGCCCCTGCGCCAGCTGTTGCTGCTGGGCGTGCTGTGCGCCCTGCCCGTCGCCTCGCTGCAGGCCGCCGAGGCCGACAGTTGCAAGACCGTGCGCATGGGCCTGGTCAGCTGGACCGACGTGACCGCCACCAGCAGCGTCGCCAAGGTGCTGCTCGAAGACCTCGGCTACAGCGTCAAGCAGACCACCGCCACGCAGCAGTTGATCATGGCGGGCATTCGCGACAAGCGCCTGGACCTCTATCTGGGCTACTGGCAGCCGCTGATGACCCCCGTGGTGCAGCCGTATATCGATGCCGGGACAATCGTCCAGTTGCCCAAGCCGAGCCTGGAGGATGCGCGCACCACCCTCGCCGTGCCCACCTACCTGTACGACAAGGGCCTGAAAACCTTCGCTGACATCGCCAAGTTCCGCGACAGCCTGGGTGGCAAGATCTATGGGCTGGAGCCAGGCGTCGGCTCGAACCAGATCATCAAGCAGATGATCGACGACGATAAGTTCGGCCTGAAGGGGTTCACCCTCATCGAGTCGAGTGAAAGCGGCATCGTCGCCACCCTCAAACGCGAAGTGCCCAAGCACAAGGACGTGGTGCTCTTCGGCTGGACCCCGCACCCGATGAACGTCAACTTCGACATTTCCTTCCTCAGCGGCAGCGACGACGTGTTCGCCCCCGACGATGGCAAGGCCACGGTCAGCACGCTGACCTCGCCCAACTACCGGCAACAGTGCCCCAACGTGCATCAGCTGCTGGAGAACCTGACCTTCACCGCCGCCGAAGAGAGCGAAATGATGATTCCGATCATGGCGCGCGAGGCCCCCGACCGCGTGGCCAGGCAGTGGCTGGACAAACACCCGCAGCGCCGCGCCGACTGGCTCCAGGGTGTGACCCGCATCGACGGCAGCGCCGCGCGCTGAAGCACCCCGGCACACCGAGCTGGTAGCCCCGCCTGGGCTTCCAGGCCGGTGCACGAGCCCACCGTTCGCCGCGCGCCTGGACACCGACCACCCCGGCACCCACCACCGACTTGCCAGCTGGGTTCGCGCGGCACCCTTGACCGTGCCGAGGACCCCGCGCAGGCCCCATTGGAGGCATCGACGATGAACACTGCACCCGGCGCTGCACTGCGCGCCGCCCTGGCCAACCGCACGCCGCTGATCGGCCCCTGGGTCGGGATTCCGGACCCGACCGTGGTCGAGCTGATGGCCCGGCTCGACAACGATTTCCTCCTGCTCGATGGCGAGCACTCCGCGCTGCCCGCTGCGGCGCTCAGGCCTTTGCTGCCGTGCGCAGAACTGCAGCGCAAGCCGGTGATCTACCGCGTGCCGTCACAGTCGGCCACGCACCTCAAGCACGCACTGGACCTGGGCGTCAGCGGTGTGATGGTGCCGATGGTCGACACCCCGCGCCAGGCCGCCGCCGTCGTTGCGGCCTGCCGCTATGCGCCACTCGGCGCGCGGGGTATCGGCCCATGGCGCGCGTCGGGGTACTACGAGCACTTCACCGACTACCTGGCCTGCGCCAATGACCACACCACGCTGATTCTGCAGCTCGAAAGCACTCTGGGCCTGGCCAACCTCGAGGCCATCGCCGCCGTCGAAGGCTACGACGTACTGTACGTAGGCCCTACCGATCTTGCCGCCGCCATGGGCTTGCCCCTGGGCGAGTTCGGCCCCGACCTGCTGGCCACCCTGCAACGCATCTGCGACGCAGGCCTTGCGGCCGGCAAGACACTGGGCATCGATGCCCCCGGCTCGGCGAGCCTGCCGATGCTGCGCGAGCTGGGTTTCAGCTTCTTCACCCTCGGCTCGGACATGGGCTACCTCAGCGAGGCGGGCCGTGCCCAGGCACGGGAACTGGCGTTACTGGACATTGGGAAACCGCGCACATGATTAGCCTCGAAGAAATCAAGCGCCTGGTCGGCCCCAACGGCTGGATCGACGGCAGTGAGCTGCTGCAACGCCCCGTGGACTTCTGGAACGCCACGCCCACCCAGGCCCTGGGCCTGGCCCGCCCAGCCAGCACCCAGGCATTGTCGGCCCTGCTGGCGGCCTGCAACCGCGCCGGTCAGGCGGTGATCATCGAAGGCGGCCGCACCAACCTGGTCAGCGCCACCCTGGCCAACCCCGATACTCTGCTGATTTCCCTGGAGCGGCTCAATGGCGTGTCGGTGCCTGACCCGCATGCGATGGTCATCGAAGTGGGCGCAGGCGCGGTGATCGAGCATGTGCAGGCGATCTGCGCCGACGCCCAGTTGCGCTTTGGCCTGGATTTCGGCGCCCGCGGCAGCGCCACCCTGGGCGGTGCGCTGTCGACCAACGCCGGCGGCTTCCAGGCCTTGCGCTACGGTGTGGCGCGTGACCAGGTGCTGGGCCTGGAGTGTGTGCTGGCCGACGGCACGGTGCTCAGCCATTTGAGCAGCTACGCCAAGGACAACACCGGGTACGACCTCAAGCACCTGTTCATCGGCTCGGAAGGCACCTTGGGCGTGATCACCCGGGTGATGGTCAAGTTGCACCCCAAACCCACCTCGTCCAACACCGCCCTGCTCGCCTTCGACAGCTTCGCCCACGTGCTTGAAGCGCTGAGCACGTTGCGCCGCAGCCTCAACGGCACGCTGTCGACCTTCGAGCTGATGTGGCAGGAGTTCTTCGAGTTCAACGTCAATGCCCTGCTCAACGGCCGCTCGCCACTGGACATCGGACACCCGTACTATGCGCTGTGCGAGGTCGAGGGGTTCTCCCCGGACACCGATGGCGAGACCTTCCAGACCCTGATCAATGGCCTGTTCGAAAACGGCGTCGTCGTCGACGCGGTCATCGCCAACTCCGAGCGCCAGCGTGCCGAGCTGTGGCGTATTCGCGAAGAGTTCGAAGATGAAATCCAGGCGTTCACGACCATGGTCGACTTTGATGTGTCGCTGCCCTTGCAGCAAATCGAGGCGTTCTCCGATCAGGTGCGGGTGACGCTCGACCGCGAGTTTCCGGAAAACCTCGGCCTGCACGTACTGGCGCATCTGGGCGACGGCAACGTGCACGTCACTACTGGCCTGCCCGACGCCATCCGCAAGGATGAGCTCAAGCGTTGCATCTACCAGATCATCGCCCAGCTCGGCGGCTCGATTTCGGCCGAGCATGGGGTGGGGTTGGCGAAGAAGGATTACCTGCACTATTCAAGAAGCCCGGGGGAGCTGGCGACCATGCGCGCGCTGAAGAGGGCGCTGGACCCGAAGAACATTCTCAATCCGGGCAAGGTGATTGATCTGGCGGGGTGAATGATTGAGCTGCGGCTGCCGCTGCACCCTGCGCAGCGGCCTGCACGCGTCTGCCCTGAAACAATATGCAAAAATCCCGCGCTGGCAAATTGACGCGTAAGGCGCATTGCCATTAATGTTCGCACCCCGCCACAGGATGGCGAAGATTCGTTCAAGGGTTGAAATGATGCAGGGTGTACTTGTTCGCACGGGCAAAAGTGATCAATTCATTGCCATGGGCGAAACCGGCCAACCGGTGTTCCAGGCGGCCCTGCAACTGATCGCCGCCCTGCAGCGACGCAACCCGGAGCTTGCCCGTTTTCTGGCCGTTCCGCAGAGCAACGAGCACGGCACCGTGCTCGACTGGTACAGCCCGATGCCGGGCGAGGTGGTCAGCTGGCGTGCCGCCACCGAAGCGGAGCGTGAGCACGCGCGCGACCAACTGCTGGGCTTTCGCGAACAGATCCAGGCCAGTGCCGCCCAGTTGGTGGAATCGGCCGGCAAGCGCGGCCAGGGTGATCAGGTCATCTTTGGCAAGCTGCTCGGCCTGGTGCCGTTCTGCCCAGGCGAAGACTTCCTCTATCTGGTGCACACCGACCGCGGCATGCAGCCGGTACTGACCTTCTGGGGGTTCGTGCGCAACGCGGCCGACCGCCAGCTCGATCCGCTGTACTTTCTCACGCCACGCCCGGTAGCACCCGCCGCCGCCCCGATGCCAGCGCCTGCAGCGCCCATTGCGCCCGTGACACCTGCGCCCGTGCCGCCACT
>NZ_DAMCCR010000063.1:0-25476 GCF_032058845.1 Pseudomonas sp.
ACGGGGTGAAGGCCAGGAGCAGGCCAAGGCCGAAGAAGGCCAGCAGGCTCCAGGCCAGCGAGCCATCCAGCAGGCCAGTGGCCAGGGCCTGGTCTGCCGCTTGTGCCGCCGGCGCTGCGGGGGCTGCGCCCAGCGGTGCACTCGCGATTGCCTCGCCCAGCTCGATGACCGTGGTCTGCGGCGGATAGCACAACCCGGCGTCGGCGCAGCCTTGCCAGCCCAGGCGCAGGGTGCCACGGGCGTTGGCGGGAAGACGCAGCTCGAGCTGCTCGCGGTAGATCGCACTGTCGCCAAAGAACTCATCGTGATGGTTCAGCGCCGGCGGCAGGGCAGGGTGCTGGTCGGCGGGCAACCCGTCGAACTTCAGGCGCTTCTGGTACAGGTAGTAGCCCGGCTGGATCTGGATATCCACCCGCAACTGGCCGTCGGACAGGCGCTCATGGCTGACGCGGAACGCTTGTTCCACCGGCAGGAAGTCCGGCTTGCTGGCGAAGGGGTTGGCGCTGAGCGCGGTGCTCAGCAGCAGGCTCGCGAGGAGCAGGAAAACGCGCATCGGGGGTGCCTTGGAGACGTTGAACGAGCGCGTAGCCTGGAGGTGGGTGATTAACGGCGGGTTAACGGGGCGGCGTGCTGTTCCAGCCACGCCGCACTACAGCCTACATGTCGTCGAAATACCGCTCGTGCCAGTCCACCAGTGGCTGCGGCGAGTTGAGCTTCTGCCCGTAGATCACCGAATAAGACAGCACGTTCTGCACATACTGGCGGGTTTCATCGAACGGGATCGACTCCACCCACACATCGAAGCTCAGGTGCTTGGCGCCGCGCAGCCATTGCCGTACGCGGCCGGGGCCGGCGTTGTAGGCGGCCGACGCGAGCACCCGGTTGCCGTTGAACTGGCTGTGCACCTGGCTCAGGTACGCGGCGCCGAGCTGGATGTTGGTATCGGGGTTGAGCACCTGCGCCGGCGAGGCCAGTGGAATGCTGAACTTGCGCGCGGTTTCCTTGGCGGTGGCCGGCATCAGCTGCATCAGGCCACTGGCGCCGACGCCGGAGCGGGCATCGTCCATGAATGCGCTTTCCTGGCGGGTGATGGCGAATACCCAGCTCGAATGCAGGCCGCGGACGTTGGCTTCGCGCACCAGGGTATCGCGGTGGGCCATGGGGAAGCGGATGTCCAGGTCGTCCCAGTACTGCGCCTGGCTGATGGTGCGGATGGCCGGGAAGTACCAGCGCAGCTCGTAGGCCAGGCGCGCCTGGGCGACCATTTCGTCGCGGCTGAAGTGACGACTGACGTAGTACCACTCGCGGCGGCCATCGACGATCTGCCCACGGGCGTGGAATTCCAGGGCACGGCGCACGCCCGGGGTGTTGCGCACCTTGTTGACCAGGGCCTGGCTCAACACCAGCGGCTTGTTGTTGAGCTGATAAGGCGTTTGGGCGCGATCAGCGGCGAGGAAACCGTAGAAGTCGCGTTCGCGGGCCACGGCCTTGTACAGCAGCGGCACCTGCGGGTCGTTCGGCTTGGCCAGCTCCAGGCTGCGTGCCTGCCAGTAACGCCAGCGGTTACTGCTGGCCAGTGCGGGCGGCAGGCGGCGGGTGAGCTCGTAGGCCTCTTGCCAGCGGCCCAGGCGCAGCAGCAGGCGCAGGCGCCATTCGCTGACGGTGTCATCGCGCAGTTCAGGGTCGTAGCGAGTCATCAGGTCGAGCGCGCGCGGGTCGTAGCGGCGCGCCAGGGTCAGGCCGATTTCGCGGGCGATGGCGACTTTTTCATCGCGGGAAAAGTGCATGCGCTGGGCGTAGTCATCGAGCATCGACATGGCCCGCTCCGGGTCCTGTCGCGCCAGGCGGCGCAGGCCCAGGCTGACCACATCGGACATCGCCTCGCTGGCCGGCGCGAAGCGCGACGGCTGGTCGAGCATCTCGGGCTTTTGCGCCACGTCGATCAGCAACTGGCCCTGGCTGGCGAGGGTCGGCAGGGTCTTGACCAGGCTGTTGGCCAACGCGTAGTTGCGGGTCTGAGCGGCCAGTTTCAAGCGCTCCCAGCGGCGCGCCTCGGTCAGTTGGCCTTCGGCAGCCCACATGCCGAACAGGGTGTCGCAGGCTGCAGGCTGGGATTTACCGGTGTGCCAGAGCTTTTCGGCACTGGCCAGGCCTTCGGCGTGCTGGCCATGGCTCAGCTGGTACTGGCCGTTGAGGCAGTCGAGTTCGGTGAAGTTGAGCTTGGGGTCGTAGTAGCGGGCGAAGGTGTCCCAATCGCCACGCTCGGCCAGCCAGCGCAACCAGCGCAGTTTCATCCAGTTGGCCTGGGGCAGGTCGCCGTGCGCTTTGAGAAAGGCCTCGATCTCGATGTTGCTGGCCGATTTCAGCCGCGCGGTGAGCTCGTCATAGGCCAGATAGGGCGTCAGCGGGTAGTCGCTCAGGGCCTGGATGTTGCGCAGGTACGGGCCCTTGTCGCCCTTGGCGAGCGCGCGTTTGGCTTCGTCATAGTACTGGCGTTGCTGAATGAGGTCAGTGGCCTGGGCCGCGCTGGTGGAGGCGGCGCCGAGCAGCAGGCAGGAAACGATCTGGAACAGGCGGCTGCGCATGATACGTCCGTGCAGTTGAACCATGGAAAGTGACGGCGTGGCCAGCACTGTGAGATGAGGGCCCTAGCTTAGCCGGTTGCCCGCAGGTGGCGAAAGCGCCGCGCAGCGTTTGCCCGATTGTGGACGAGCGGGGCGCCTATATCGGGGCGTTTGATGTCTCGGCACGCCAAACCGGGTAGAATGCGCGCCCGTTTTCTGGAGACGATCATGACCCTTCTCAAATTCAGCGATGTGTCCCTCGCGTTCGGCGCCATGCCGCTGTTGGACAAGGTGTCCTGGCAAATCGGCCGCGGCGAGCGGGTGTGCATCATTGGCCGTAACGGCACTGGCAAGTCGAGCATGCTGCGCATGGTCAAGGGCGAGCAACGCCCTGACGACGGTGAAATCTGGCGCAGCCCGGGGCTCAAGATCGGCGAGCTGCCGCAAGAGCTGCCCCTGGCCGACGACCGCAGCGTGTTCGATGTGGTCGCCGAAGGGCTCGATGGGGTTGGCGCGCTGTTGGCCGAGTACCACCACCTGAGCCAGAACATCGTCACCGACGAAGACCTGAACAAGCTCATGCACGTGCAGCACGAGCTGGAGTCGCGCGACGGCTGGCGCTTGCAGCAACTGGTCGACAGCACCTTGAGCCGTCTGCAGTTGCCCGCCGACAAAACCCTGGCCGAGCTCTCCGGTGGCTGGCGCCGCCGTGTGCTGCTGGCCCAGGCGCTGGTGTCCGAGCCCGATCTGCTGCTGCTCGACGAGCCCACCAACCACCTGGACATCGGCGCCATCGCCTGGCTGGAAGAAGCGTTGAAGGGCTTCACCGGCGCGGTGCTGTTCATTACCCACGACCGCTCCTTCCTGCAGAACCTGGCCACGCGCATCCTGGAACTGGACCGTGGCGGGCTGATCGACTGGAACGGCGACTACGCCAGTTTCCTGGTGCACAAGGAAGCGGCCCTGGCGGCCGAAGAGACCGCCAACGCGCTGTTCGACAAGCGCCTGGCCCAGGAAGAGGTGTGGATTCGTCAGGGCATCAAGGCCCGTCGTACCCGCAACGAAGGTCGCGTGCGTGCCCTCAAGGCGCTGCGCAATGAGCGCGGCGAGCGCCGCGAGCGCCAGGGCAAAGCCAACATCCTCATCGAGGCGGCCGAGAAATCGGGCAAGCAGGTGATGTCGCTGGAGAACGTCAGCTTCGCCCACCCCGGTGGTCCGCTGCTGGTGAAAGATTTCTCCATGGTCGTACAGCGCCAGGATCGCATCGGCCTGCTGGGTGCCAACGGCACCGGCAAGACCACCCTGCTGAAGATGATGCTCGGTGACCTGGAGCCGAGCGCTGGCAAGGTCGACCGCGGTACCAAGCTGGAAGTGGCCTACTTCGACCAGCTGCGCCACCAGCTGGACGTGGAAAAAACGGTGATCGACAACCTGGCCGAAGGCCGTGACTTCATCGAGATCGATGGGCAGAACCGCCATGTGCTGAGCTACCTCGGTGACTTCCTGTTCAGCCCGCAGCGGGCACGTACCCCGGTCAAGGCACTGTCGGGCGGCGAGCGCGCGCGTTTGTTGCTGGCCAAGCTGTTCAGCAAGCCAGCCAACCTGCTGGTGCTGGACGAACCGACCAACGACCTCGACGTCGAAACCTTGGAGTTGCTCGAAGAGGTGCTGTGCAACTACAAGGGCACCGTGCTCATGGTCAGCCACGACCGGGCCTTCCTCGACAACGTGGTAACCAGCACCCTGGTGTTCGAAGGCGAAGGCCTGGTGCGTGAATACGTCGGCGGCTTCGAAGACTGGATCCGTCAGGGTGGCTCGCCGCGCCTGCTGGGCGTGGCCGAAAGCAAGGGCGGCAAGTCCGAGCTCAACAGTGCCGTGGTCGAGAAGGTTGCCGAGGCCGCGCCGGTGGTTGCCTCTGAAGCTGCCGCAGAGCCTGCGAAGAAGAAACTCAGTTACAAGCTGCAACGTGAGCTCGAACAATTGCCGCAGCAGATCGATGCGCTGGAGCAGAAGATGGCCAAGGTGCAGGGCGAGATCGCCGATGGCAATTTCTATCAGCGGCCGAGCGCCGAGACCACGGCGGTGCTGGCGCAGCTGGAACAGTACCAGAGCGAGCTCGATGGCCTGGTAGAGCGCTGGGCAGAGCTGGAAGGCTGACAGCCCTTGGGCCGTTGAGGCCTGCAAACGTGCGCGGCGCCCCTGGAGGCGCCGCGTGCGTATCAGCTGTCTTTCTTTTGCAGGCGGACCGCAAGCACGTCACAGGGCGCGCCATGCAGCACGTCATTGGCGGTGGAGCCCAGGAGCAATGCCAGGCCGTGGCGGCCGTGGCTGCCGACCACGATCAGGTCGCAGTGCAGGTCCTGGGCCAACTGATGAATTTCCTGGCGCGGCTGGCCGTACTTGAGCTCCGAGTTACCCTGCTGGATCTCGGGGTACTTGGCGAACAGGCGATTCATGCGCTCCTTGGCCTGGTCGAACTGCTGCTGTTGCAGCTGCGACAGGTCCATGGGCACGTCGCCACCGAAGGCCATGGCCATCGGCTCAACGATGTGCACCAGCGACACCTTGGCGTTGTTCGGCGCGGCGACGGCCATGGCACGCTTGATCACGGGATCACACTCTTCCGTCAGGTCGACGGCGACCAGAAGATGAGAGTAGGACATGAGCGGCACTCCTGATGATCGGGGTAATGGAAGTATGGTTGCTTTTCAGGCACTCGCCGCAAATACGGCTGACACGCCTGGGTGCAACGCTTTAGGGGGCGTAGAGATATGACGGTATGGCTTGTGGTGTCAATCCTTGCGCTGATTTTGAGCCCGCTTGCCTGGCTTCGGCCTTCGCGCAAGCAGAGCCGGCAGATGGACCTGCGCCTGGAGGCGCGTCGAGCTGGGCTGGGCATGCAGTTGGCCCCGCAGCAGTGGCCGCACTGGCTGGAGAAACAGCCGCCGAGCCCTTGTCCGCAGTACCACTGTGCGCGCCGCGCGGGCCGCACTGATACGTGGAGCTACTGGCAGGCCAGCCCGGGAGTGTGGAGCAATCAGTGGCGTGAGGCGTGCGCCGAACCCCGTCTGCTGGCGGTGTTCAGCGGGCTGCCGGAGAGCGTCTACAAGGTCGAGGCCGACCCGCGCATGTTGGCCATCTACTGGGGTGAGCGCGGCGACGAGCAGGTGGTACAAACCATCAAGGATGCCTTGACGGCGCTGGCCTGAGCTTCACCCACGCTACTCACGCTCGAACGACATCGCGGGGCAGCCCCCGTTTCGACCACTGGTTCAGACCAGTCGAGCGAAACGGGGGCTGCCCCGCGATGCGTTGTGCGCCAGCACGGATGCGTCGTGTGGCCACACAAAAGGCCAGGCAGGCCGGGAAACGGGTTGACTATAGTTCATAACGGCAGTTCACAACGGCGGTTCACAACTGCAGTCCACAACGGCAGTTCAAATCGGCCGCTCCACACGGGCATCAGCGCTCAGGCAGCGGCTCGCTGTGCAGGCCGGTCATATGCCCGGCATGAATGATCCGCGATCATCGTCATCACCGCGTAGACCAGGCCGGTGCAGAATGACCGAACGGTCGCTTTCGCCGGACGCCGATGGGCATTTGACAACCCTGATCTTTTCGGAGAATGTGTGCCCACCCAAATCAAACGGGCGTATGAATTGAGCGTTTGGATGTTGCAGCGCTCCTACAGAATCCCGAGCAGCCTGCGGGTGGGTGTGCCTGGACACACAGGGCAATGATTGCCCGTATCCAGCGACCGGCAGGTAACGTTCAGCTTCCATATCGTGGAGATCAGTTGATGATTTACGAAGGTAAAGCCATCACGGTGAAGGCTCTTGAAAGCGGCATCGTCGACGTGCAGTTCGACCTCAAGGGTGAGTCCGTCAACAAGTTCAACCGCCTCACCCTCGAGGAGCTGCGCCTGGCCGTTGAGGCCATTGCCGCCGACGCCTCGATCAAGGGCGTGATCGTCAGCAGCGGCAAGGACACGTTCATCGTCGGCGCCGACATCACCGAATTCGTCGACAACTTCAAGCTGCCCGAAGCCGAACTGGTCGCTGGCAACCTGCAGGCCAACCGCATCTTCAGCGCCTTTGAAGACCTGCAGGTGCCGACGGTTGCAGCCATCAATGGCATGGCCCTGGGCGGAGGCCTGGAGATGTGCCTGGCCGCCGATTACCGGGTCATGTCCAGCAGCGCCAAGATCGGCCTGCCGGAGGTCAAGCTGGGCATCTACCCAGGCTTTGGCGGCACCGTGCGCCTGCCACGCCTGATCGGCCCCGACAACGCCATCGAGTGGATTGCCTCGGGCAAGGAGAACGGCGCCGAAGACGCGCTCAAGCTGGGCGCCGTGGATGCGGTGGTCTCGCCTGAACTGCTCGGCGCGGCTGCACTCGACCTGGTCAAGCGCGCCATCAGTGGCGAGCTCGACTACATGGCCAAGCGTCAGCCGAAGCTGGAAAAGCTCAAGCTCAACGCCATCGAGCAGATGATGGCGTTCGAAACCGCCAAGGGCTTCGTCGCCGGTCAGGCCGGACCGAACTATCCTGCGCCGGTCGAAGCCATCAAGTCGATCCAGAAAGCGGCCAACTTCGGTCGCGACAAGGCCCTTGAAGTGGAAGCCGCTGGCTTCGCCAAGCTGGCCAAGACCGAGGTCGCGAAAAGCCTGATCGGCCTGTTCCTCAATGACCAGGAGCTCAAGCGCAAGGCCAAGGCCCACGACAAGATCGCCCGCGATGTGAAGCAGGCAGCGGTACTGGGCGCCGGCATCATGGGTGGCGGTATCGCTTACCAGTCGGCGGTCAAGGGCACGCCGATCCTGATGAAGGACATCCGTGAAGAAGCGATCCAGCTCGGCCTCAGTGAAGCCTCCAAGCTGCTCGGCAACCGTGTCGAGAAAGGCCGTCTGACTCCGGCCAAGATGGCCGAAGCGCTCAATGCGATCCGTCCGGTGCTGTCCTATGGCGATTTCGCCAATGTCGACATCGTGGTCGAGGCGGTGGTCGAGAACCCCAAGGTCAAGCAGGCCGTGCTGGCTGAGGTAGAAGGGCAGGTGCAGGAGGACACGATCCTCGCGTCGAACACCTCGACCATCTCCATCAACCTGCTGGCCCAGGCGCTCAAGCGTCCGGAAAATTTCGTCGGCATGCACTTCTTCAACCCGGTGCACATGATGCCGCTGGTGGAAGTGATCCGCGGCGAGAAGTCCAGCGATGTGGCGGTGGCCACCACCGTGGCGTACGCCAAGAAAATGGGCAAGAACCCCATCGTGGTCAATGACTGCCCGGGCTTTCTGGTCAACCGCGTGCTGTTCCCGTACTTCGGCGGCTTCGCACGCCTGGTGAGTGCCGGTGTCGACTTCGTGCGCATCGACAAGGTCATGGAGAAATTCGGCTGGCCCATGGGCCCGGCCTACCTGATGGACGTGGTCGGTATCGACACCGGCCACCATGGCCGTGACGTCATGGCCGAAGGCTTCCCCGACCGCATGAAGGACGAGCGCCGCACGGCCATCGACGCGCTGTACGACGCCAAGCGCCTGGGCCAGAAGAACGGCAAGGGTTTCTACGCCTACGAGACCGACAAGCGCGGCAAGCCGAAGAAGGTCGCCGATCCGTCGGTGCTCGACGTGCTCAAGCCGGTGATCTACGAGCAGCGCGAGCTGAGCGATGACGACATCATCAACTGGATGATGATCCCGCTGTGTCTGGAAGTGGTTCGCTGCCTGGAAGACGGCATCGTGGAAACCGCCGCCGAAGCTGACATGGGTCTGGTCTACGGCATCGGTTTCCCGCCGTTCCGCGGCGGTGCGCTGCGCTACATCGACTCGGTCGGTGTGGCTGAATTCGTTGCCCTGGCTGATCAGTACGCCGACCTGGGGCCGCTGTACCACCCGACGGCGAAGCTGCGTGAGATGGCCCAGAACGGCCAGCGTTTCTTCAACTGAGCGGTCAACGAGCTAGAGCGAGAGATTTGATATGAGCCTGAATCCAAGAGATGTGGTGATCGTCGACTTCGGTCGCACGCCCATGGGCCGCTCCAAGGGTGGCATGCACCGCAATACCCGCGCCGAAGACATGTCGGCGCACCTGATCACGAAGTTGCTCGAGCGCAACGCCAAGGTCGATCCCAAGGAAGTCGAGGACGTGATCTGGGGCTGCGTCAACCAGACCCTGGAGCAGGGCTGGAACATCGCCCGCATGGCGTCGCTGATGACGCCGATCCCGCACACGGCAGCCGCGCAGACCGTCAGCCGTCTGTGTGGCTCGTCGATGAGCGCGCTGCACACGGCCGCCCAGGCGATCATGACCGGCAACGGTGATGTGTTCGTCATTGGCGGGGTAGAACACATGGGCCACGTCAGCATGATGCATGGCGTCGACCCCAATCCGCACCTGTCGCTGCACGCCGCCAAGGCTTCCGGGATGATGGGCCTGACCGCCGAAATGCTCGGCAAGATGCACGGCATCAGCCGTGAGCAACAAGACCTGTTCGCTTTGCGCTCGCATCAACTGGCGCACAAGGCGACCGTCGAGGGCAACTTCAAGGACGAAATCATTCCCATGCAGGGCTATGACGAGAACGGTTTCCTCAAGGTCTTCGACTTTGACGAGACCATTCGTCCGGACACCACGCTCGAAGGGCTGGCCTCGCTCAAGCCGGCGTTCAACCCCAAAGGCGGTACCGTGACTGCCGGCACTTCGTCGCAGATCACCGATGGCGCTTCGTGCATGATCGTCATGTCCGGCCAGCGTGCCATGGACCTGGGCATCGAGCCGCTGGCGGTCCTGCGCTCGATGGCGGTGGCCGGTGTCGACCCGGCAATCATGGGCTACGGCCCGGTGCCATCGACCCAGAAAGCCCTCAAGCGCGCGGGTCTGAGCATCAATGACATCGACTACTTCGAGCTCAACGAAGCCTTCGCTGCGCAGGCCCTGCCGGTGCTGAAAGATCTGAAAGTGCTCGACAAGATGGATGAGAAGGTTAACCTGCACGGCGGCGCAATCGCCTTGGGCCATCCGTTTGGTTGCTCCGGTGCGCGAATTTCCGGCACCTTGCTCAACGTCATGAAGCAGAAAGGCGGTACGCTCGGGGTCGCCACCATGTGCGTCGGCCTTGGTCAGGGCATCACCACTGTCTTCGAACGGCGCTGATCGTTTCGTTGTCACAGCAGCCGGGGCCCAGTGCCCCGGTTTTTGTTTTTTGCAGGTTCAGGAGTGTGTGACATGCAGGTACAGCCAGGCATCTACCAGCATTACAAAGGGCCTGAGTACCGCGTGTTCGGTACTGCGCGCCATTCGGAAAGCGAGGAATGGATGGTCTTCTACCAGTGCCTGTATGGCGATTTCAGCCTGTGGGTGCGGCCTTTGTCGATGTTCCTCGAGACGGTCGAGGTTGACGGAACCCAGGTGCCACGCTTTGCTTTGCGCCAGGTAGAAGAGGGACCGTTTTCGGCACTCACTGCGCCACCGCTCTGAACGACTGCGCTTGACCTCACTCTGTCGCCACTATATATAGCGGTGCCGCGTCCGGCACCCGGCGCGTTATTCATCTCCAGATTCAGGAATACACCGATCCATGGGCAAATCGCTGGTCATTGTGGAATCCCCGGCCAAGGCCAAGACCATCAACAAGTACTTGGGCAACGAGTACGTGGTGAAGTCGAGTATCGGCCATATCCGCGACCTCCCCACCAGCGGTTCGGCCAGCGCCTCCAAGGAGCCAGCCGCCAAGCGCGGCAAGGCTGCGGCCGATGCGCCGGTGGTTCCGCCAAAGGAAAAGGCCCGTCGCCAGCTGGTCGCCCGCATGGGCGTCGACCCTGATGCGGGCTGGAAGGCCAAGTACGAGATCCTCCCCGGCAAGGAGAAGGTCATCGATGAGTTGCGTCGCTTGGCCAAAGACGCCGACACCATCTATCTCGCAACCGACTTGGACCGTGAGGGTGAAGCCATTGCCTGGCACCTGCGCGAGGCCATTGGCGGCGATGACACCCGCTACAAGCGCGTGGTGTTCAACGAAATCACCAAGAAGGCCATTCAAGAGGCCTTCTCGCGTCCGGGCGAACTCGATATCGCCCGGGTCAACGCCCAGCAGGCGCGCCGCTTCCTGGATCGCGTGGTCGGCTACATGGTCTCGCCACTGCTCTGGTCCAAGATCGCCCGTGGCTTGTCGGCGGGCCGCGTGCAGTCGGTAGCGGTCAAGCTGGTGGTCGAGCGCGAGCGCGAAATCCGTGCGTTCAACCCCGAAGAGTACTGGGAAATCCACGCCGACCTGAGCAGCGCCAAGAAGGCCAAGGTGCGCTTCGAGGTTGCCCGCCAGAATGGCGAAGCCTTCAAGCCGCTCAATCAGGCGCAGGCCATGGCCGCCCTGGAGCAGCTCAAGGCTTCCAGCTACAGCGTGAGCAAGCGTGAGGACCGTCCGACCAGCAGCAAGCCGTCGGCGCCGTTCATCACCTCGACCTTGCAGCAGGCTGCGAGCAACCGCCTGGGTTACGGCGTGAAGAAGACCATGATGATGGCGCAGCGTCTGTACGAGGCGGGCTACATCACCTACATGCGTACTGACTCCACCAACCTGTCCACCGATGCAGTGGAGATGGCACGCAGTTACATCGAGCGCGAGTTCGGCAGCCAGTACCTGCCCGAGGCGCCCATCGTGTACGGCAGCAAGCAGGGTGCCCAAGAGGCGCACGAAGCGATCCGCCCCTCCGACGTCAGCACCCACCCGAGCAAGATCAGCGGCATGGAGCGTGATGCCGAGCGGCTGTATGAACTGATCTGGCGTCAATTCCTGGCCTGCCAGATGCCGCCGGCCCAGTACCTGTCCACCAGCATCACTGCCGTGGCCGGCAACTTCGAGCTGCGTGCCAAGGGCCGGATTCTCAAGTTCGACGGTTACACCCGAGTGCTGCCGCAACAGGGCAAACCCGGCGAAGATGACGTCTTGCCGGAAATGGCCCAGGGTGAAGCGCTCAAGCTGATCGAGCTGGACCCGAGCCAGCACTTCACCAAGCCGCCGGCGCGCTTTACTGAAGCCAGCCTGGTCAAGGAAATGGAAAAGCGCGGCATTGGCCGGCCTTCGACCTACGCCGCGATCATTTCCACCATCCAGGACCGCGGTTATGTGACCCTGCACAACCGTCGTTTCTACTCGGAAAAGATGGGCGACATCGTCACCGAGCGGCTGTCCGAAAGCTTCTCCAACCTCATGGACTACGGCTTCACCGCCGGCATGGAAGAGCACCTCGATGACGTCGCTCACGGTGAGCGTGACTGGAAAAACGTGCTCGACGAGTTCTACGGCGACTTCAGCAAGAAGCTGCTGACCGCCGAGGCTGCGGAAAACGGCATGCGCGCCAACCAGCCCACCATGACCAACATTGCCTGCAAGGAATGTGGTCGGCCGATGATGATTCGTACCGCCTCCACCGGCGTGTTCCTCGGCTGCTCGGGTTACACGCTGCCGCCCAAGGAACGTTGCAAGGCCACGGTGAACCTGGTGCCAGGCGACGAAATTGCCGCCGATGACGAAGGCGAGTCGGAGTCGCGCGTGCTGCGCAGCAAGCACCGCTGTCCGATTTGCGCCACCGCCATGGACGCCTACCTGCTGGATGAAAAGCACAAGCTGCACATCTGCGGTAACAACCCGGATTGCCCGGGCTACGAGATCGAAGAGGGCACCTATCGCATCAAGGGCTATGAAGGTCCGAGCCTGGAGTGCGACAAGTGCGGCAGCGAAATGCAGTTGAAGACCGGACGCTTCGGCAAGTTCTTCGGCTGCACCAATGCGGCGTGCAAGAACACCCGCAAGCTGCTCAAGAACGGTGAGGCAGCGCCGCCGAAGATGGACAAGGTGGAGATGCCTGAACTCAAGTGCGAGAAGGTCGACGACACCTATGTGCTGCGCGATGGTGCCTCCGGGCTGTTCCTGGCGGCGAGCCAGTTCCCCAAGAACCGGGAAACGCGCGCGCCGTTGGTGATGGAAATCGTGCCGCACAAGGCCGAAATCGATCCCAAGTATCACTTCCTGTGCGAGGCGCCGGAGAAAGATCCGGAAGGTCGCCCGACGGTCATTCGTTATAGCCGCAAGACCAAAGAGCAGTACGTGCAGACTGAGGTCGAAGGCAAGCCGACGGGCTGGAAGGCGTTCTACGATGGCTCGGCCTGGAAAGTCGAAGACAAACGCTGATCACGAGCAATACGCTGATCACTGGCAACACACAGCGGGGGCAAGCCGAAACAAACGGCTTGCCCTCGTTGCGTTTGGCTTGCAGTGCAGGCGTACTGACGCTACAACTTCGCCGTTGAACCCTTGCACCTTTATCGCTTACCAACGGCTTGCCACGTCGCGCTTCAGGAGACCTCGCACCATGGCCCAGGAACTCTATACCCGCACCAATCAGAAGCTGTTCTTCGCAGGGCTTGCCTTGGAGTCGATGGGCAAGGCCCAGCAGAGCCAAGCCATGAACGCCCAAGGCCTCGTGCAAGCCGAGCGCGAAGCAGCCGTGTTTCATCTGTACGGGGCATTGCTAGGATTGTGCCACGAGATTGCCGGCTTCTATCGACTCCCTCAGGCGGGTGCCCAGCGGGCAGAAGATTTGTTGCACGACGACATGCTGCGTGACGTGGCGATCCCTGAAATGGCCGAGCTGTTGGAGCTGGCCGGCAGCCGCGACAGTTGGTTGGCGAGTTTGCTGCAAGCGTATGCCGATTTGTTCCGACCACCTGTCGCGAAGAAAGCGCCCAAGACCGACGTGACCCAGCCCTTGATTCAGGCCGTTAACCTGGATGCGCCCGAGCAGGCGGCCGTGGGCGTTGAGGAGCTGCAGCGTTGGCGTGGCGACTTGAAGGACGTTGTACGACGTTTCCGAGACGCGCTGAGTGAGTGCTGATCCACGCCGTGGCTGCTACAATGATGGCCTTTCGTGGAGAACAGCCCTTTATGTCAACGTCGTTTCTTGAAATTGTCGAGCTGCCTGATGGTCGCATTGAGCTGCGCCGCGCCGAAGATGAAGGTTCGCTCGTTACCTTGAGCTTCTCTGAAGATGCCAAGGTCTTTCTGCAAGGACAGCATGTCGAAGTCGCCAAGGCCATGCTCAGCGTTGGCGTACAGATGGCAGGGCGTTTGGTCGAAGGTGATCTGGAGCGAGACGAAGGCCCACGCGTTCTGCACTGACGTCGACAGAATGATTCAGCTGCTTGCCTTGAACAGGTGAGCAGCCCAGGCAAAGCCTGAACATCAGCTGATGCGGATGTTCAGGCTTTGTGCTTTACCAGCACTGGCAGCTCGAACCAGAAGCTGGCGTGCGCTGGCATTGAGGCTGCCGAGCCAGCTGATGACGGTGTGGCTGCGCCCGAGTCGCAATGCTTCGCCTGCCAGATGCAGCGCGCTCTGGTTGCCGCGAGGGTGCAGCAACAGAATACGTTCGCGGTTCAGCCCCGCGTCGCGCAACCAGGCCTGGGTCAGGCTTGCAGGCGGCGCGATCAAGGTCAGCCAACGGCTGTCGTCTTCTTCGCTCAGCTCTCGTAATACCGGTGCCAGCAGGCTGTGGCACTGCCCCGACGCACCCCGTAGGGTCAGCTCGCTGAACAGGTCGGGACGGCAGTACTCGCCAGCCGGTTCGCGGGTTTTGAGACCAGGTAGCACGGGTTGGGCCAGAAAGGCTTCAAACAGTGACAACTGGGTATGCTCGGGTGCGTGGGTGGACGTATGCATGGCGCCTCCTCGGTCAGCGGCGAATGACGCCGACGCTCAAGCCTTCGATGACCAGTTCCTGATCTTTCAGGTCGACTTCGATCGGGGCGAATTCTGGGTTTTCGGCAATGAGCCAGACTTTGCTGCCTTCGCGCTTGAAGCGTTTGACGGTGACTTCGTCGCCGATGCGTGCCACGACGATCTGGCCGTTACGCGCTTCGCGGCAGGTGTGCACGGCCAGCAGGTCGCCGTCGTAGATGCCGACGTCTTTCATGCTGGTGCCGTGAACGCGCAGCAGGTAATCGGCGCGAGGATTGAAGAAGTCGGGGCTGATGTTGCACGATTGCTCGATGTGCTGCTCGGCGAGAATCGGCGCCCCGGCCGCGACCCGGCCGACGATGGGCAGGCTCGAGTCTTCGGCTTTGGTCTCCACACCAGGGATGCGGATGCCGCGTGAGGCGCCAGGGGTCATTTCGATGGCGCCTTTACGGGCCAGGGCCTTGAGGTGTTCTTCGGCAGCATTGGGTGACTTGAAGCCGAGCTCCTGGGCGATTTCTGCGCGGGTGGGCGGGAAACCGTTTTCTTCAAGGCAGCGCTTGATGAAGGCGAGAATTTCAGCTTGGCGTGGCGTCAGTTTCAACATGGCGGGCGCTCTGTTCTTTTATCCAGTGACTGGGATTATATACAGTAGTTGGTCCGCTGCAAGCACTCTGTTCCCAAGCGCCGGTTGCGCACTGTCCCAGGCCGCTTGCGCAGCCTGATGGTAAGCGGCTGCAGGGCAGGGAATCCGGGCCTGTGCACCTTCGACCCATCGGTCACACATTCTTGACAGCGGCCACTCTGAAACGTATGTTTCAAACAACTGTTTGTCTGGCGAATAGGTAAGTCATGGCCCAATCCGAAACCGTTGAGCGCATTCTCGACGCTGCCGAGCAGCTGTTCGCGGAACGAGGCTTCGCCGAAACCTCGCTGCGCTTGATCACCAGCAAGGCTGGGGTCAACCTGGCGGCCGTAAATTATCATTTCGGCTCGAAGAAAGCCCTGATCCAGGCCGTTTTCTCCCGCTTTCTAGGCCCTTTCTGTGCAAGTCTCGAGCGCGAGCTGGATCGTCGCCAGGCCCAGCCTGAGCTCAGGCCCAGCCTGGAAGAGCTGCTGGAGATGCTGGTGGACCAGGCCCTGGCCGTGCAGCCGCGCAGCAATAACGACCTGTCGATCTTCATGCGTCTGCTGGGCCTGGCGTTCAGCGAAAGCCAAGGTCACCTGCGCCGCTACCTCGAAGACATGTACGGCAAGGTGTTCCGCCGCTACATGCTGCTGGTCAACGAAGCCGCGCCGCGCATTCCACCGCTCGAGCTGTTCTGGCGCGTGCATTTCATGCTGGGCGCTGCAGCTTTCAGCATGTCCGGCATCAAGGCATTGCGCGCCATCTCCGAGACCGATTTCGGCATGAACACCTCGATCGAACAGGTCATGCGCCTGATGGTGCCGTTTCTCGCCGCCGGCATGCGTGCCGACAGTGGCGTCACTGACCCGCACATGGCCGGTGCCCAGCTGCGTCCGCGCAACAAGCCGGTCGCTCAAGCGACACCCGTCAAGGCATGAGCCTGCCCCTCCCTGTATTGAAGGATCTTCTATGACTGCCCGCCTGCAAGGCTCGCTGATGGTGGATATCGCCGGCACCTGGCTGACCGCCGAAGACCGCGCTCTGTTGCGCCAGCCGCAAGTGGCCGGCCTGATCATCTTTGCCCGCAACATCGAAAGCCCGCGCCAGGTGCGCGAGCTGTGCGCCTCGATTCGCGCCATTCGCCCGGACCTGATCCTCGCCGTGGACCAGGAGGGCGGTCGCGTGCAGCGCCTGCGGCAGGGCTTCGTGCGCCTGCCAGCCATGCGCGCGCTGGCTGACAACGAGAGCGCCGATCAGCTGGCCGAACAGTGTGGCTGGTTGATGGCCACTGAGGTGCTGGCCGTGGGCCTGGACCTGAGCTTCGCGCCGGTGCTGGACCTCGATCACCAGCGCAGCGCGGTGGTGGGCAGCCGGGCGTTCGAGGGCGAGCCGCTGCGTGCCACGCACTTGGCCGGGGCTTTCATTCGCGGTATGAACGCCGCAGGCATGGCCGCCTGTGGCAAGCATTTCCCCGGGCATGGTTGGGCTGAAGCCGACTCCCACGTGGCGATCCCCACTGACGAGCGCAGCCTCGAGCAACTGCGCCAGGCTGATCTGCTGCCGTTCAAGCACCTGAGCACGCAGCTGGCCGCCGTGATGCCCGCGCACGTCATCTACCCGCAGGTCGACAATCAGCCCGCCGGCTTCTCGCGCCGCTGGCTGCAGGACATCCTGCGCGGCGAGCTGGGCTTTGAGGGGGTGATTTTCAGTGATGACCTGTCGATGGCCGGCGCGCACGTGGTGGGCGACGCTGCCAACCGCATCGAAGCCGCGTTGAGTGCAGGCTGCGACATGGGCCTGGTCTGCAACGATCGCGCGGCCGCCGAGTTGGCACTCAGTGCAGCGCAGCGCTTGCAGGTCAGCCCTTCGCCTCGCATCGCCAACATGCGCGGGCGTGGCTTTGCGCGCACCGACTACCGCGAACAGCCGCGCTGGCTGGAGGCGATCAGCGCCTTGCGTGCTGCGCAACTGATCGACTGAACCCCGGACTCTGCTGGAAACCGCTTGATCCGCCGTCCCAGGCCTTTCAGCTCAGAACCTAGCGTCCGCGCTTGCCGGGCAGCGGCGCAAACAAGGCCTCGATGTCTTCATCAGCCATGCGCCATTGCCCGGCGGCGCCGTCTTTCAGCACGCCGGCCGCCAGGGCGGCTTTCTCCAGCTGCAGTTGCTGGATCTTCTCTTCTACCGTGCCGCGCGTGATCAGCTTGAAGACGAATACCGGCTTGTCTTGCCCGATGCGGTAGGCGCGGTCGGTCGCCTGGTTCTCACTGGCCGGGTTCCACCACGGGTCGAAGTGGATCACGGTATCGGCCGCGGTCAGGTTGAGGCCCGTGCCACCGGCCTTCAGGCTGATCAGGAACACCTCGCTTTCGCCGCCCTGGAACTGCGCGACAGGCGTGCGCCGATCGCGGGTGTCGCCCGTCAGCAGGCTGTAGCGAATGCCCCGCTTGACCAATTCCTCCTCGATCAACGCCAGCATCGAGGTGAACTGCGAGAACAACAGCACCCGCCGCCCTTCGCTGAGCAGTTCAACGAGCATTTCGAGCAGGCTGCCCAGCTTGCCCTTGTCGTGCTGCGGGCCCTTGACGTCCACGCCCTTGACCAGGCGCAGGTCGCAGCAGACCTGGCGCAACTTGAGCAAGGCCTCGAGGATGACGATCTGACTGCGCGCCGCGCCGTTGCGGGCAATTTCTTCGCGGACCTTCTTGTCCATGGCCACGCGCACGGTTTCGTAAGTGTCGCGCTGGGCGTCGCTCAGCTCTACCCAGTGGACCATTTCGGTTTTCGCGGGCAGGTCGGTGGCCACCTCTTCCTTGGTGCGGCGCAACAGAAAGGGCCGGATACGCCGTACCAGGTGGCTCAAGCGCTCGCTGTCGCCATGGCGTTCGATGGGGGTGCGGTAATCCTTGGTGAACTGCTTGCTGTCGCCCAGCCATCCCGGCATCAGGAAATGGAAGATCGACCACAGTTCGCCCAGGTTGTTTTCCATCGGCGTGCCGGTCAGGCACAGGCGTTGTCCGGCGTTCAACGCACGGGCCGCCTGGGCGGCCTTGCTGGTGCTGGTCTTGATGTTCTGCGCCTCGTCCAGCACCAACGCGTGCCACGTCTGTTGCTTGAGGATGTCGAGGTCGCGCGGCAGCAAGGCATAGGTGGTCAGGACCAGGTCGTACTCGGCCAGCGCGGCGAAGTGCTGGGCGCGGCCTGCACCGTGCAAGGCCAGCACGCGCAGTGCGGGCGCGAAGCGCTGGGCTTCGTCGAGCCAATTGGGAATCAGGCTGGTGGGCATCACCAACAGGGCCGGCTGGGTCAGGCGCCCGGCCTGTTTCTCCAGGAGCAGATGGGCGAGGGTCTGCAGCGTCTTGCCCAGGCCCATGTCGTCACCCAGAATACCGCCGGTGCCCATCTCGCGTAGCGCCTGCAGCCAGTTCAGGCCCTGTTGCTGATACGGGCGCAAGGTGGCGTTCAGACCTGCCGGAGGCGCCACTTCAAGCTCGCGCGCATCGCGCAGGCGCCGGCCCAGTTGCCGCACCTGCTCCCCGCCTGCCCAGCTCAGGGGCAGGCCCTCGATCTCGTTCAGGCGCGCGGCGTCGGCGCGCTCGAGGCGTACGCTGGGGCCGCTGACCTGATCGTGCTGATAGAGCTCGCCGAGGGTGCGCATCACCGCGCGGATGCGTCCGTAGGGCAGGGCGACGCGCAGCGCGGGGCTGTCATGGCGAGCGCTGTTGAGGTCGATCAGCAGGTGCTCGTCATCGCCGCGCTTGGCCAGTTCGTGGCTGCGCAGCAGCTCGGGGTTGCTGCGCAACAGTTGCAGCATGATGGGCAGCAGGCTGTAGCGCTCACCCCCGACCACGATGCCCAGTTCCAGGTCGAACCATTCATGCCCAGGCGCTTCATCGATGTCGGCGTACCAGTCCTGCACCTCGTGCAGATGAAAGGCGAAGTCACGCTGCACTTCAACCGTCCAGCCCGCTTCACGCAGTGCCGGTAGCCCTTGGCGGGCGAAACGCAGCCAGGCGTCGTCATCGGGCAGCTGGAGCATTTCGCCTGCGCTGTCTGGCAGGGCCTTGCTCTGCCGGGTAGCCGGCTTGAAGCCCCAGGCACGCAACGCATCGCGCAACTCACGTTCGGTGTCGAGCTGGCGCTGGATGCGCTGGTGCGTGCTGCCGGCCAGGCGCGACACGGGCTTGTCGTCATTGCCGCTGGCGCGCAGACCGTCATAGTCGAAGGCCAGGGCAGCACGGTGCTGCATTTGCCGCTGCATGCGCCCGGTCTTGGTCGCATAGGCGCTGAACTCGACGCTGCCCAGGGTCAGGTGCGGGCTGGGCTGGACGGTGTCGATGAGCTCTTCGTGCAGTTGAGTCGGGGTCGGCAGGTGCTGATTCAGCGTATTGAGCTTGTGCGTCAGCGGCACGATCAGGTGTTCAGGCACCTCGGGGGCCAGCGTCAACTGCTGGGCAATGTGTGGATCGAGCGCGTGCTCGAGCAGGCCCAGTTCCTGGGTCTGCGCATCGTAGTAGTACAGCGGCAGCAGCGGCAGCACACAGGGCAGGGCGCGCTCCTGGTGAACCCACACGCCACGGTAGCTGCCATTGTCCAGGCGCACCCAGCGAAACTCGGCAGCACGCGCGCCGCCCTGGCGGATGAACGGCATGTCGGGCTCATGGATCAGGCGCCCGGTGTCCAGGGCGCGCTGCAGCAGTTCGCCGCCTTCCTGGCCCTTGAGCTCGTAGCCCTGCTGCGCGCCGCTCGGATCGTCGAGGGCGGCGAGCAGGCGCAACAGGCGCAGGTCGTCTTCTTTGACGAAGCGCGGGGGCTGGTAGAGCAATTCATACAGCGATTGCAGACGCTTGAACTGCAGCGCGTCGTTGTCGAACACTCCCTTGCGTACCCGCAACCCGCAGGTGCGATCGTCGAAGAGCATCAGTTGATAGCAGACCAGGCGTCCACGCTTGTCTTCGTTGCTGGCCACGCTTGGCGGGGTGAGGCCCTGCAGCCAGTGCTGCAGCTCGGCCGGCAAGGCGTCGCTGGGGGTCGATTGAGACTGACCGGCGAGGGTGTAGAGCACGGCCGCGCAGTGCTTGCAGTTGACCTTCACCGGGCAGGTGCAGCGCCCTTCGACTTCACAGTAGCGCCCATGCACGTGCAGCGTGATGCGCTGGCGGTAGTGCTGGCCTTCGCTGCCGCGGCAGCGCGCCTGAACGTCGTCCAGCTCGAAGCCGGTGAGCTCGACCCGGCCCTGTTGGGCATAGCGCTCGCCACGCTGCAGGCATTGCGTGCTGAAGGAGTGGGTCCAGTCGCCATGCTCGCGCAGCAGCGTGCCCAGCTCGTGCGCGTTCACCTCATTGCTCCATCAGTTGAGCGTCCGCAGCGGGCTGCGCGCGCATGCCAGCCGGCGTCACCTTGATCAGAACGGCCAGGTGCCCGCCATCGAGAAAGTTCAGCTGCCCGCGCTTCATGTTGCTGTTGCTCTGGCGGAACTGTTCGCTGCGCTGCACGCCGCCATTGCTGTCGAGCTGGTTGACCCAGAAGCGCGCCCGGGTGGCGACGAAACGCCCATCGGCCAGGCTCAAGGTGCCTTCGATCGGCGAGCGACCATAGGTTTGCTCGCCGGCGCTCAAGGCGACCGCCGTGGGTTCTGCGCTCAGGCTCTGTTGCCAGGCCTGGTGCAGCAGCACGGTGTAGTCGCCCGACGCCTGCAGGCGCTCGACCATGTCGCCCAGGCTGGGCGGACGTTCGGCTTCTGCGGCCAGCGGCGCGGCACCGGCCCGCCAATCTTCCGGCGCGGCTGCGCCATACAGGGCGGGCACGGCGTTCTGCCTGATCAGCAGCAGCTCGACCCGATACAGCCCGTCGGCACCGGCCAGCGGGGCGAACAGGGCCAGCATCAGGCCCAGGCTTGGAATGGCACGCATGGATCTTCCTTCAGGCAGTCGTTGGGGTCAGGCGCTCGAACAGCGCTTCGAGGGTCGAGAAGCGCTCGTCAGCGCGCTCCATCGGCACCATGAAGCGGAACTGCGTGGCACCTTCGAACTTGTAGCGCTTGGGTTGGCTCTGGATCAGCTTGATCAGCGTCAGCGGCTCGACCACGGTTTGTGCTTCAAAGTCGATCTTGCCGCCATTGGGGCCGGCATCGACTTTCTTGATGCCGAGCTTTTCCGCTTGCAGCTTGAGCAGCGTCAGGCGGATGAGGTTCTTGGTCGGCTCGGGCAGCAGGCCGAAGCGGTCGATCATCTCGACCTGCAAGTCTTTCAGGCCCTCTTCGTCGGCGGCTGAGGCGATGCGCTTGTAGAGAATCAGGCGCGCATGCACATCAGGCAGATAGTCTTCGGGAATCAGTGCCGGCAGGCGCAGGTTGATTTCTGGGCCGCCGCCCAAGGGCTGCTCCAGGTTCGGCTGGGTGCCCTTGCGAATGGCCTTCACGGCCCGCTCCAGCATTTCCATGTAGAGGGTGAAACCGACCGCCTGAATCTGCCCGCTCTGGCCTTCGCCGAGCAGCTCGCCGGCGCCGCGGATCTCCAGGTCGTTGGTGGCCAGCACGAAGCCGGCGCCGAGGTCCTGGGTCGCGGCGATGGCCTCCAGGCGCTTCTCGGCATCGGCACTGATGCCCTGGCGCGATGGCGTCAGCAGGTAGGCATAGGCCTGGTGGTGGCTGCGCCCGACGCGGCCGCGCAACTGGTGCAGCTGGGCCAGGCCGAACTTGTCGGCGCGCTCGATGACGATGGTGTTGGCGCTCGGCACGTCGATGCCGGTCTCGATGATGGTCGAGGCCACCAGCACGTTGAAGCGCTTGTGGTAAAAGTCGCTCATCACCTGTTCCAGCTCGCGCTCGCGCATCTGCCCGTGGCCGATGCCGATGCGTGCTTCAGGCACCAGGGCGGCGAGGTCGGCAGCGCATTTCTCGATGGTTTTCACATCGTTGTGCAGGTAGTACACCTGGCCGCCGCGCAGCAGTTCGCGCAGCAGGGCTTCCTTGATGGTGCTGTTGTTCTCTTCCATCACGAAGGTGCGCACCGACAGGCGTCGTGCCGGCGGCGTGGCGATGATCGACAGGTCGCGCATGCCGGCCACGGCCATGTTCAGGGTGCGTGGAATCGGCGTGGCAGTGAGGGTGAGGATGTCGACTTCGCTACGCAGGGCCTTGAGCTGTTCTTTCTGGCGCACGCCGAATCGGTGTTCTTCGTCGATGATGACCAGGCCCAAGTCTTTGAACTTCACATCGTCCTGCAACAGCTTGTGGGTGCCGATGAGGATGTCGATCTTGCCTTCAGCGAGGTCCGCTGCGGCAGCAGAAATGTCCTTGGCCGATTTGAAGCGGCTCATCACCTCGACCACCACCGGCCAGTCGGCGAAGCGGTCGCGGAAGCTGTTGTAGTGCTGCTGGGCGAGCAGGGTGGTCGGCACCAGCAAGGCCACCTGGCGGCCGCTGTGCACGGCGATGAATGCCGCGCGCATGGCCACTTCGGTCTTGCCGAAGCCGACGTCGCCGCAGACCAGACGGTCCATGGGTTTGGCCGCCAGCATGTCCTGGCGCACCGCTTCGATGGCCGATTGCTGGTCCGGGGTTTCCTCGAAGGGGAAGCCGGCGCTGAACGTGGCGTAGTCGGCCGCAGGGTCGGCGAAGGCATGACCCACGCGAGCAGCGCGGCGGGCGTAGATGTCGAGCAACTCGGCCGCCACATCGCGCACCTGCTCGGCGGCCTTGCGCTTGGCCTTCTGCCAGGTTTCCGAGCCGAGGCGGTGCAGTGGCGCCAGGGCGTCATCGCTACCGGTGTAGCGGGCAATCAGGTGGAGGTTGGCCACCGGCACGTAGAGCTTGGCGTTCTCGGCGTATTCCAGGGTAAGGAATTCGGCGGCCTGGCCGTCGATCTCCAGGGTCGCCAGGCCCAGGTAGCGGCCCACGCCGTGGTCGATGTGCACCACCGGCGCGCCTTCGCGCAGCTCGGTGAGGTTCTTGATCACGGCGTCGTTGGCGGCTTCGCCGCGTTTCTCGCGGCGACGACGTTGCATCACGCGCTGGCCGAACAAGGGGCTTTCGGCGATCAGCGCCAGCTCGGGTTGCTCCAGCAGCAGGCCGTCGTCCAATGGCGCGATGGTGATGGCCAGACGCGCCGAGCTGGTGACGAAATCGGCCCAGCTGTCGACCGCTTTGGGGCGCAGCTTGAGGCGTTCGAGCAGCTCCAGCAGCACCTCGCGGCGCCCGGCCGACTCTGCGGTGAAGAGCACCCGGCCGGCGAACTGATCGAGGAACTGTGACAGCGCCGCCAGCGGCTGGTTGGCCTTGGCTTCGATGGCCAGCTCCGGCAGACGCTGGCTGGCGAAGCGTTCACGACCGGCGCCGCTGCCGACGTCCTCGCTGCTGACCACCACGCGCGGCCACTGCTTGAGCTGGGCGAAGCAGTCTTCGACCGGCAGGAACAGCTCGGCGGGCGGCAGCAGCGGGCGGCTCAGGTCACCGCGGCGGTCTTCATAGCGCCCGCGCACATCGTTCCAGAAGGTTTCTGCGGCCTGCTCGACCCCCGGCAGGGAAAACACCTGGGTGTCGCTGGGCAGGTAATCGAACAGGGTGGCGGTTTCTTCGAAGAACAGCGGCAGGTAGTACTCGATGCCGGCCGGGATGATGCCGCTGGCCAGGTCCTGGAAGATTGCACTGCGGCGGAAATCCACGTCGAAGCGTTCGCGGAAGCGCGCCTTGAAGCGGGTGACTTCGTCTTTCTGCATCGGGAATTCGCGCGCCGGCAGCAGGCGTACCGACTCGACCTTGTCGATCGAGCGCTGGGTGTCCGGGTCGAAGGTGCGCAGGGTCTCGATTTCGTCATCGAACAGGTCGATGCGGTAGGGCAGTTTGCTGCCCATCGGGAACAGGTCGAGCAGGGCCCCGCGTACCGCGAACTCGCCGTGCTCGTAGACGGTGTCGACGCAGCGGTAGCCGCTCGCCTCCAGGCGTGAGCGCATCTGTTCGACGTCAAGCTTCTGGCCGACATCCAGCACCAGGCTGCCGCCGAGCAGAAAGCGCGTCGGCGCCAGGCGGTGCAGGGCGGTGGTGATGGGCACCACGAGGATGCCGTGGTCCAGCTCCGGCAGTCGATACAGGCTGGCAATGCGCTGGGAGATGATGTCCTGGTGCGGCGAGAACAGGTCGTACGGCAGGGTTTCCCAGTCGGGGAACGGCAGCACGGGCAGGTCAGGCGCGAAAAAGCGCAGCTCCTGCTCGAGGCGGTCGGCGGCCTGGCTGTCGGCGGTCAGCAGCAAGGTGAAGCGGCCGGCAGTGCTGGCGGCTTCGGCAATGGCAAGACTCAGGGCGGCGCCCTGCAGGTTGCCCCAGGTTTGCTTGCCGGCGGTGGCCGACATTTTCGGGAGGCGCAGAACTGACACGGGAGATGGGACTCCAAGCGTTGCGGCAAAGGGATCGATTGTACCGGGGGCGAGCATGGCTGTCAGGCTCATGCAGGTGTTGACCCCGTAGCACCCGTAACGTGCGTCGCTCATTGCCCGATAGCTTCGGGGGCGGCATAATGTAGCCCCTTTTTTTTGTCCCTACATGTGGAAGGTTCCCGTGACTCAGAAGCCCGACCAGTGTCTTGGTGAGTGGATCGATCGTGAAGCGCTTGCCGAAGCGATGATTCCGCTGATTGGTCAGCTGTACCGCAATAACAATGTGGTCAGCTCGATCTATGGCCGCAGCCTGATCAACCGTTCGGTGATCTCGATCCTCAAGGCGCACCGCTTTGCGCGCCATCGCCAGACCGACGAGTGCGAGCTGTCCGTGCACGAGACGTTCCCACTGCTCAAGGCCATGAGCGAGCTGAAGCTCGGCGCTGCCTCGGTCGACCTGGGCAAGCTGGCCAACAAGTTCAAGCTCGAAGGCAATGGCCGCAGCGCCGAAGCCTTCGTGCGTGAAGAAATGGCCGATGTGGTCGGTCAGCAGGGCGCTTCTGCCGCCAAGGGCACTGACGTGGTGCTGTACGGCTTTGGCCGTATCGGTCGCCTGCTGGCGCGCATCCTGATCGAGAAGACCGGTGGTGGTGACGGCCTGCGCCTGCGCGCCATCGTCGTGCGCAAGGGTGCCGAGAACGACCTCGTCAAGCGCGCCAGCCTGCTGCGTCGTGACTCGGTGCATGGCCCGTTCGATGGCACCATCGTCATCGATGAAGCCAACAACACCATCACGGCCAACGGCAACCTGATCCAGGTGATCTACGCCAAGAACCCGAGCGAAGTCGACTACACCCAGTACGGCATCAACGATGCCCTGATCGTCGACAACACCGGTGTATGGCGTGACGCCGAAGGCCTGAGCCAGCACCTGGCCTGCCCGGGTGCTGCCCGCGTGATCCTCACCGCACCTGGCAAGGGCGCGCTGAAGAACGTCGTGCATGGCATCAACCACGGCGACATCACCCCGGAAGACAAGATCGTCTCGGCGGCCTCCTGCACCACCAACGCCATCGTGCCGGTGCTCAAGGCGGTCAACGACAAGTACGGCATCATCAACGGCCACGTCGAAACCGTTCACTCGTTCACCAACGACCAGAACCTGATCGACAACTTCCACAA
>NZ_DAMCCR010000064.1:0-25043 GCF_032058845.1 Pseudomonas sp.
AGCAGCGGGAACAGCGCGCGGGTCACCGCCACCATGGCGAACACGTTGGTTTCGAACTGGGCGCGCAGGACGCTGGCGCCGCCATCGAGTAACGGCCCCATTGCGCCGAAGCCGGCATTGTTGACCAGCACATCGAGGCTTGCGCCGCGCGCCTGCAGCTCATCGGCCAGCGTGGCCAAGGCCTGGGCGTCGTTCACGTCCAGCGCCCGGGCGGTGAACCCTGCGCTGGCCAGGCGCTCGACATCGCCGGCCTTGCGCGCCGTTGCCCAGACCTCGAACCCGCCGTCACGAAAGGCCTCGGCCAGGGCGCGGCCAATGCCGCTGGAACAACCGGTGATCAGAACAGTGGGCATGGTGGCAAACCGTGGGGCAGGGAGGGCGGCCAGTGTGGCAGAGCGCGACGGGGAATGCTGCGACTGCGATGCGGCGCCTGCGCCTGAGCGGTCCGGCACCACAGGTCGCCGTGTCCGCACTACCCCCTTGGCGGGCCATCCTGATTGCGCGGTGCGCCATCTCTTGGGGAGTCTGGCGTAATCGCCAGGTGATTGGCTGGCGCATCGGCCACACTGCAAACACGGCGTGCTCCCAACAGCGGTATGGCCGCTGGCCACCCTAAAGATCATGGCGGTCGAGGCGTTCTCCAGACATCGAAGCCAAGGAGGTAACGCACCATGGAAGGCCTTTCTCGTCGTCGCCTGGTCGGGTTGACCGCTGCGCTGCCGCTGCTTGGCCAGGTCAGTTGGGCAGCGTCTGCGCCGGACACCGACGCCCCGGGCGCAGCCCAACTGCCTGTGCGCCTGAATTTCAACGAAAGCCCCTGGGGGCCCAGTGCCAGCGCCCGCGCAGCCATGCACGAGGGGATCGCCGGCTGCGGCCGCTACCCGTATCCGTTGCAGTACGCGTTGATCGACACCTTCGCGCGCCAGCACGCTGTACCCGAGGACAACGTGCAGGTGTTCTGCGGCTCGAAGCTCGCGCTGCAATACGCCGTGCATGCCTTCACCGGTGCCCGCAGCCTGGTGGTGCCCGAACCCTCCTACGAAGCCCCGGTCGATACCGCCCAGACACGCGATACCACGGTGCATGCGGTGGCCCTGGATGCGCGGCATGCGCATGACGTGGATGCCATGCTTGCGGTCAGGCCGGCACCGGGCATGATCTATGTCTGCAACCCCAACAATCCCACCGGCACGGTGACGCCGGCTGCTGCGCTCGAGCGTCTGATTGCCAAGGCGCCGAGCGACACGGTGGTGGTTGTCGATGAGGCCTACATCCACTTCAGCGACGCCCCCAGCTGCATCCCTCTGGTCAAGGCACACGCCAACCTGCTGGTGCTGCGCACGTTCTCGAAGCTGTACGGCATGGCCGGTGCGCGCGTAGGCCTGGCCATCGGCCAACCGGCCTTGCTCGAAGCACTGGAGGCGTTCGACGGCTACAACGTCGCCGCCGAACCGAGCCTGCGCGGCGCCTTGGCCAGCCTGCAATGCACAGGCCTGGTGGCGCAGCGCAAACAGGACAACCAGCGCCTGCGCGATGCCACGGTGAACCGTCTGACGGCGGCCGGTTGGCGCTGTACGGCGTCCCAGGCCAACTGTTTCATGGTGGACGTGCGTCAGCCCGCAGACGCTGTGGTCAAGGCGCTGGCTGAGGCGCAGGTCAAGGTGGGGAGGGTGTGGTCGAGCTGGCCGACCTGGATCCGCGTCAGCGTGGGCGACGCCGCGCAGATGCAGCATTTTGAAGCGGCGCTTTTCCAGGTCCTGGGCCAGGCAGAGTAAAGAGTTCAGATGCACTGAGTGAACGTAATACCGCTGCTGTATTCAACGCCGACGCTGCGTCCGAATGCGGCTCAGTTGGCAAAGCTGCCCTGCAGGTGCTCGGCGCGAAACGCCAGGGTTTGCGCGCGGTAGCCTGAGCGCAGCGGCGGCAGCGGCAGGCAGTCGCGCCACTGGGCGCCGGGCTGCAGCTCGCCAGGGCCGCGATAGCGCGGCGCGCTGTACGTGCTCTCGGCGAGGTTGACGGTATCGCCCGGCGCGTGGGCAGCGACCCGCCAGCGCAGTTCGGTCAGGGGGACTGCGTTGGCGTTGGTCAGTTGCACCTGCAACGGACGATCGGCCGGACACTGTTCGGGGGCATAGCTCAGACGCAGGTCGAGCCGCGCCAGTTGCGAGGCTTCACGGTTGTCCTGCCAGACCACCCACAACGCCACCAGGCCGAGCCCAGCGACCGCCGCCAAAGACAGCGGGAACGCCTTTTGCGGGTAGCGCAACAGCAGAACCAGCCAGGTGAGAAGGAGCAGCGCGCCGATGAGCATGGAGTGCGGGCCTGGGGTGGGAAGTGTTGCCCATCCTAGCCGCATTTGCGCCCGCGCTCAAAAGCGCCGGGGCGTGGTCAGCGAGGGTGGCGTCTCGCAGCCTGCAGCTGTGCCTCAGGCCGGCGGTTCATCGCGCAGAAACACCAGATGGTCCGGCCTGGACTGCTCGGCGCTGTAGTAGTAGCCCTGCTCGTCGAACTGGCGCAGGTGCTGGGGCTCGCTGATGCGCTGCTGGATCACGAAGCGGCTCATCAAGCCGCGAGCCTTCTTGGCATAGAAACTGATGATCTTGTGCTGGCCGTTCTTCCAGTCCTTGAAATCGACGTTGATCACCCGCGCTTGCAGCGTGCTGCGCTTGACCGCGCTGAAGTATTCATTGCTGGCCAGGTTCAGCAGCAGGTCGTCGCCCTGTTCGGCCAGGGCCTGGTTGAGCCACTGGCTGATGCGCGTGTCCCAGAACGCGTAGAGGTCCTTGCCGCGCGGGTTGGCCAGCTTGGTGCCCATTTCCAGGCGATAGGGTTGCATCAGGTCAAGGGGGCGCAGCAGGCCGTACAGGCCCGAGAGCATGCGCAGGTGGTCCTGGGCGTAGCTGAAGTCGTCCTCGCTTAGGCTTTGCGCATCCAGACCCGTGTACACGTCACCCTTGAACGCAAGCAACGCCTGTTTGGCGTTGGCCGGGCTGAACTCGGCGCTCCAGCTACCAAAGCGGGCAGCGTTGAGGCCGGCCAGCTTGTCGGACAGGTGCATCAGCTCGCTGATCTGCGCAGGGCTCAGCTCACGTAGCTGCGCGATGAGCAACTCGGAATGTTCGAGGTGCTGCGGCAGGGTGAAACGCTCGGTCACCGGCGGGGTGTCGTAGTCGAGGGTTTTGGCGGGGGAAATCACCGTCAGCATCGGTTGGGCTCCTGAAGTCAATCGAACGATTCTACGGGCCTTGCGCTTTTAGTCCAGATCAGCGGAGCGACAAACGCAGACCCTGGCCGGGCCAGGCGCTATAGTGCGGGCCATGCTTTTTGCGGAGTGACCGATCGTGCGCATTGCCCTGGGCCTGCTGGCCGGCCTGTTGAGCCTGGCCGTGCATGCCGCGCCTGCCTCGCCTTATGCCAGCCTGGATCGCACGTTGTGGCCCGAGTCGCTCGACAGCCCGGTGCTGTTCGATGTCGCCTCGCGCGCCGAGATCCTGTCCTTTGCCCGCGCCCTGCAGGCCAGCGAGCAACTGGACGAACCGGCCCTGGCAGCGCGCCTGGGGCTGCGGCAGATCAACCTGCAGAAAGTCCGCGCCGTACGCGCACGGCTGTGGCTGCGGCTGTGGGAAAACTACCAGCAGGCGCACCTGAGTTGCGAGCAGGACGCCTCGTTCTGCTACCCGCTGGAAAGCCTGGACGAGCTGCGCGCCCAGGCTGCCGATTTCGCCAGCGATGTCGGCGAGTTCTACAGCGGCTGGGTCGAACCCAGTTATCGCTTTCACCAACGTTACCTCGACGAGCAGCTGCGCAAGGCGGCCTTGCTGGGCCAGACCTCCAGTGAAGTCGAGCGGCTGTCTGCGGCCGAGCGGGCAGGCGATGAGCTGAACGATCGGGTCTTCCTGCTGACCTTCGTCGGTGGTCCGGGCCCGGCGGGCGGCAGCACCGATGACCTGACCGACTATCTGCGGCGCCAGCAGGTGCAAGGCACGTTCTTCGTGCTGGGCAACCGCTTGCAGCAGCGCCGGGCGGCCACCTCGGTTGCGGCGCTGAGCACGCTGTACGCCCGGCAGTGTGTGGGCATTCAAGGCTGGGAGTATCGCTCCCACGCCCAGTGGCAGGGCTGGCAGGATTCGTTGCGGCGCAGCCAGGCCCGCGTGCAGGCGGACCTGCCAGCGCACTACGTGCCGCTGTTCCGACCGCCCTATGGGCAACGGCGCAGCGACGGCGAAGGCTTCATGCTCAGCCAGGGGCTGCAGGTGTCGTTGTGGGACATCGACGCCCAGGATGACGGCCCGCTCGACAGCGAGGCTTCGGCGCAGCGGGTGCTGACCCTGATGCTGTTGTGGCGCAAGGGGGTGCTGCAGTTTCACGACACCTTGCCCAAGGCGCAGCCGGCCGTGCAATGGCTGCTGGAGCACACGGCGCAGAGCGGCTTGGGTTGGGAGGACTGCCAAGGTTATGGCGCGCGAGGGCGTTGAGCGGAGGGTTGAGCCGTCAGCACTTGCCCTTTCACTCTAGCCGTCTGTTGGCAGCGCGCAAGCCCGCTCAGTCGATCGGAAAAATAAACTTCACATGCGCGTAAAATTACTTTTTTCCGTCATATGTTTTGCGGTATGAAAGAGGCAGACAGCCGATTCCTGCAGCACAGGTGGCGTCATCCAGACCCCCTTGCCAGGATGTGCCCCCCGCCCGTAACGACGCGGATACGGGGAGAACGGCCGTCAACTTGCAGCGCAGCGGCACGCGCTACGTGGCTTCGATATAAGGTGAACGAGTATGGATGACCAAGGACGCACCCCTTCCTCCAGCAAGCCAATCCTGTATGTCCTCGATACCAATGTCCTGATTCACGATCCCAATGCCTTACTCAATTTCGAGGAGCACCACGTCGCTTTGCCGATGACGGTGCTGGAGGAACTCGACAAGCTCAAGACCGGCAAACAGTCCGTCGCCGCAGACTGTCGCCAGGCCATCCGCCTGATTGACCAGACCCTGGGCGATGCGTCGCCCAGCGCAGTCGAGCAGGGCGTTCCGATCCAGCGCGGCAAGAGTGGCCCCAAAGGTTTCCTGTCGATCCTGATGAGCCCGCGCAACGAGCCCAACCGCCTGCTGCCCGAGCACCTCAACGACAACATCATCATCAACCAGCTGCTGGAACTGCGCGCCAAACGCGCAGACCTGGACGTCGTGCTGGTCACCAAAGACATCAACATGCGCCTGAAGGCGCGCGCCTGCGGCATCGCCGCCGAAGACTACAGCACCGATCAACTGGTCGATGATGTGTCACTGCTGTCGAAGGGCTATCACTCGGTCCCAGGCTCGTTCTGGGACCGCGTCAGCAAGGTCGACACCCGTCAGGAGCGCGGCCGGACCTGGCACCGGGTGCAGCTGGCAGAACCCTTGCCAGCGGTGCACATCAATGAATTCATCATCGATGAACAGGGCTTCGTGGGCTGGATCAAGGGCACCCGCGATGGCGAACTGCTGTTGCTCGACCTGCACCAGGAACCGCTGCTGCACCAGGAAGCCTGGGGCCTGAAACCGCGTGACATCCACCAGAGCCTGGCACTGCTGGCGTTGCTCGATCCGGACATTCATCTGGTCAACCTCACGGGTGCCGCGGGCTCGGGCAAAACCATCCTGGCCCTGGCCGCCGCCATCGAACAGACCATGGTCAGCAAGCGTTACCGGCGCATCATCGCGACCCGCAGCGTGCAGGGCCTGGACCAGGAAATCGGCTTCCTGCCGGGCACCGAGGCCGAGAAGATGGAACCCTGGCTGGGCGCCATCACCGACAACCTCGAAGCCCTGCACATGGACGACGAAAGCACCCATGGCAGCGTCGAATACATCCTCGAACGCGTACCGCTGCAGTTCAAATCCCTCAACTACATTCGTGGCCGCAGCTTCCAGCAGAGCCTGATCCTCATCGACGAGTGCCAGAACCTCACCCCGCACCAGATCAAGACCATCATCACCCGTGCCGGCACGGGTTCCAAAGTGGTCTGCCTGGGCAACCTGGCGCAGATCGATACGCCCTATCTGTCCGCGCCGAGCTCGGGCCTGACCTACCTCACTGAGCGCTTCAAGGACTTCCCCCACGGCGTGCACATCACCCTGCAAGGGGTGCCACGTTCGGTCCTGGCCGAATACGCCGAGTCACACCTGTAGCCACAAACATCGGGCGGCTTGCCGCCCGATTTTTCCCCTGTTCTACACGGCCCTTGGCGTTACACTGCCGGTTCCCTTCACAGGAGCAGAGCAGTGCTGACACACCTTGATTCCCAGGGGCGGGCCAACATGGTCGACGTCACCGAGAAAGCCGTGACCGCGCGTGAAGCCGTGGCGCAATCCCGTGTGCGCATGTTGCCGCAAACCCTGCGCATGATCGTCGATGGCCAGCATCCCAAGGGCGACGTGTTCGCCGTGGCGCGCATTGCCGGCATTCAGGCAGCCAAGAAAACCAGCGATCTGATCCCGTTGTGCCATCCGTTGATGCTCACCAGTGTCAAGGTCGAGCTGAGCGCCGACGGTGAGGACGCCGTGCTCATCCAGGCCCGCTGCAAGCTGGCCGGGCAGACCGGCGTCGAGATGGAAGCGCTGACCGCCGCCAGCGTGGCCGCCTTGACGATCTATGACATGTGCAAGGCCGTGGACAAAGGCATGGTCATCGAACAGGTGCGCTTGCTGGAAAAGCGCGGTGGCAAGAGCGGCGATTTCCAGGCGGATGCCTCATGAACAGGCGGTCGGTAGGCATCAGCAGGGTGATCGAGCAGGTGCGCGTGCTGCACAAGGATGACGGGAAGAGCGGTTATTGCCAGGTGGAGGCGTCATGAAGGTGCAGGTGGTGTACTTCGCTCGCTACCGTGAGCACCTGGGTCTTGAGGGGGAAGCGCTGGAAGGCGATTTTGCCGTTCTGGATGACCTGCGTCAGGCCTTGCTAGCCCGGGGTGAGGGCTATGCGGTGCTCGCCGAACAGAACCTGATGTGCGCGCGCAACCAGGAGCTGTGCCGCCTGGGCGAGCCCCTTGCCGAGGGTGATGAAGTGGCGTTCTTCCCGCCGGTCACGGGAGGTTGAGCATGGCTGTACGGGTGCAGCAGGCGGCCTTCGATCCGGGCCTGGAAGTCAATGCCCTGCACGCGGCCAATGTCGGGGTGGGCGCGGTGGTGAGCTTCGTGGGTTATGTACGCGACTTCAACGACGGGCGGGAGGTCGCGGGCATGTTCCTTGAACACTACCCCGGCATGACCGAAAAGGCGCTGGAGAAAATCGTGGTCGAGGCCCAGGAACGCTGGCCATTGCTCAAGGTCGAGGTACTGCACCGCATCGGAGCGCTCGAACCCGGCGAGCCGATCGTGTTCGTCGGCGTCGCCAGTGCCCACCGCCAGGCCGCGTTCGAGGGCTGTGATTTCATCATGGATTACCTGAAAACCCGCGCGCCGTTCTGGAAGAAGGAAACGACCGCAGAGGGACCGCGGTGGGTCGAGGGCAAGCAGAGCGACCAGGATGCTGCGCGACGCTGGTAAACGTGCTGGACGTTGTCAGAGGGCCTGCTCAGCGCACAACGCAGATGCTGATTGCAGGCCCTGTCGTCTCTCTACGGCGCCTTGCGCACCACCGGTTTGAGCAACGCCTCCGGCGGCATTTCGCACTTGATCTTGCGCCCCAGCAGTGCCTCGATGGCCGGCAACTGGTACGAGTCATCTTCCCCGGCAAAGCTGATCGACACGCCACTGGCCCCGGCGCGGCCGGTGCGGCCGATGCGGTGAACATAGTCGTCCGGGTCTTCGGGCAGGGTGAAGTTGATCACGTGGCTGATGCCGTCGATATGAATGCCACGCCCGGCCACATCGGTGGCCACCAGTACCGTCACGCGGCCTTCGCGGAAGTTTTCCAGCGTGCGGATACGCTTGTGCTGCGGTACGTCGCCCGACAGCTGCGCCGCGTTGATGCCATCGCGCACCAGGCGTTCCTCGATGCGCCGCACTTCATCCTTGCGGTTGGCAAAAACCATCACGCGCGGCCAGCCGCTCTGCGTGACCAGGTTGTACAGCAGCGTGTACTTGTCGCTACCGGCCACGGCGTAGACATGCTGCTCGACCGTGTCGCTGGCCACGTTTTCCGGCTCGATCTCGACGATGGCCGGGTCGGTGGTCCACTGCTTGGCCAGGTTCATCACATCCTCGGTAAAGGTCGCGGAGAACAGCAGCGTCTGGCGTTCGGACTTGGGCGGGGTCTGACGGATGATCTGGCGAACCTGCGGGATGAAGCCCATGTCGAGCATGCGATCGGCCTCGTCCAGCACCATCACTTCGACCATGTCCAGGTGCACCTCGCCGCGCTGGTGGAAGTCCATCAGGCGGCCTGGTGTGGCCACGAGGATGTCGCAGTGGCGAGCTTCGAGGGCCTTGAGCTGCTTGTCGAAATCCATGCCGCCGACGAAGGTCATCACGTTCAGGCCGCTGTATTTGGTCAGCGCTGCGGCATCCTTGGCGATCTGCACCACCAGTTCACGAGTCGGGGCGATGATCAGCGCGCGCGGTTCACCCATGAAGCGTTCCTTGGGCGGTGGCGTCTGCTGCAACTGGGCGATGATCGAGATCAGGAACGCCGCCGTCTTGCCAGTACCGGTTTGCGCGCGGCCGATGGCGTCCTGGCCACGTAGCGTATACCCCAGCACCTGCGCCTGGATCGGCGTGCAGTACGGGAAGCCCAGGTCGTGAATGGCATGCATCAGGGTGTCGGACAGCTTGAAGTCATGGAAGCGCGTCTTGCCTTCTTCCGGTGCGACGACGAAGTCTTCCAGCTTCCACAGTGAGGCCTGCGGCTTGGGCTTGCGTTCGCGGCGTGGCTTGGCCTTGCCGGCGGCGGGCGCGTCCTGCGTGACGACTGCCTGCACAGCAGCAGGTTCGACTGGCGCCGGCTGAGCTGCAGGAGGCGTCGGGGAAGAGGGCGGGGATACCGGCTCAGGGGCGGCCGGCGGCGTTTGCATCACGGGGGCAGCGGGCGCGACGGCCTGAGCGGCGGCCTCTTCCTTGCCAAATAGTTTTTTGAGTGCCTTGAGCACGATCGTCTCATCAACTGGTTAAGGAATGTACGCCGGGCAGTGTAAAGCAAGTTCCGTGCGCGGCGTAGTACAGGGCGGGGAGAACTACAAACCCCCGGTCGGGCGAGCGCTGGCGCGAGCTCAGCCGGCGCCGGATCAGCGCCGTTGTGCAAGGGGGCCGTCAATGCCTAGCGCAGACGCGCTGCCAACCAGGTGTAGATGTCCTGGATTTCCTCGGGCAGCACTTGATGTTCCATCGGATACTCTTCCCAGCTTGCCTCGACGCCCCAGCGCTTGAGGTGCTCGAAGGCGGTGCGGCCCATGGACGGGATCACCACCGGGTCGTGCACCCCGTGCAGGCACAGTGCGGGGGTGCGTTGCTGGCAGGCGCTGAGCTGGTGCTCGTCGCTGAACGTGGGCGCGTAGGTCGACAGCGCCAACACCCCGCCCAGGGCCTCCTGCCATTTCACGTAGGCGGTATGCAGCACCACCGCACCGCCTTGGGAGAAACCGGCCAGGACGATGCGCGACAGGTCGATGCCCTTGCTGCGCTCGGCGTCGATCAGGGCGATGACCTGCTCGGCGGATTCGTCGAGTTCAGCTTCATTGATCGCCCGCGCCGGGCTCATGGCCTTGATGTCGTACCAGCTCGGCATGGCGTAGCCGCCGTTGATGGTCACGGCACGTGTGGGCGCCTGGGGCATGATGAAGCGGGTGCTGAGCAGGCCTTCCTGCAAGGCCTCGGCCACGGGCAGGAAGTCGTAACGGTCGGCGCCCAGGCCATGCAGCCAGATGACGCAGGCGTCGGCGGTTTTCTGCGGTTCAAGCATCAGCGGTTCGGTCATGTGTGCTCCAGGCAGTGGGCGTTTTCGGGCTCAAGTGCAAGAAAGCGCCGGCCAATAGGTCTGTTGAACAAAAGCAGGCTGTAACCCTACACGTTTTGTCAGCGATAGGTGCAGGGGTGCGACGCTGTTCATTCAAGCGATTGGGGCCGCCTTGCGGCCCATCGCGGCTAACCGGAGCGCCGGACCGGCCGCTCCCACAGGGCCATGTCCCGATTACGCTTCCGTGGGAGCGGCTTTAGCCGCGATGGGCTGCAGAGCAGCCCCAATTGATATCGATTCAGCTTAAGTGAACAACATTAGGGTGCAGGGGAGGGCTTGGAGCCTACTTCTCTTCTTTCTTGACCACCGGCGCTGGCGGTGGGCGCAGACCGACCTCGGCGATCAGCTTGAGCTGCTTGCCGTTGCGCATCACCTCGATCGCCACCTTGTTGTTCGGCTTGATCCGCGCCACCTGGTTCATCGACTTGCGCCCGTCACCTGCCGGCTCGCCATTGATGTTGAGGATCACATCACCCACCTGCAAGCCAGCCCGCGCGGCGGGACCCTCGCGGAAGATGCCCGCGATGACGATACCCGGACGGCCCTTGAGGCCGAACGACTCGGCCAGCTCCTGGCTCAGGGGCTGCACTTCGATGCCCAGCCAGCCGCGAATCACCTGGCCATGCTCGATGATCGACTTCATCACCTCCAGCGCAAGTTTCACCGGGATGGCGAAGCCGATGCCCTGCGAGCCGCCCGACTTGGAGAAGATCGCTGTGTTGATGCCGGTCAGGTTGCCATTGGCATCGACCAGTGCACCGCCGGAGTTGCCCGGGTTGATGGCCGCATCGGTCTGGATGAAGTCTTCGTAGTTGTTCAGCCCCAGCTGGTTGCGCCCCGTGGCGCTGATGATGCCCATGGTCACCGTCTGGCCGACGCCGAACGGGTTGCCGATGGCCAGCGACACATCGCCGATGCGCAGGGTGTCGGAACGGCCGATGGTGATGGCGGGGAGGTCCTTGAGGTCGATCTTGAGCACGGCAAGATCGGTCTCCGGGTCGCTGCCGATGACCCGGGCCAGGGTCTCGCGGCCATCCTTGAGCGCCACCACGATCTGGTCGGCACCGCTGGTGACGTGGTTGTTGGTCAGCAGGTAGCCCTCGCGGCTCATGATCACCGCCGAGCCCAGGCTCGATTCCCAGCGCCGCTGCTTGGGCAGGTTGTCGCCGAAAAAGCGGCGGAACTGCGGGTCTTCGAACAGGGGGTGGGCCGCGTTCTTGTTGACCACCTTGGTGGTGTACAGGTTGACCACCGCCGGCGCTGCGGTGGTGACGGCATCGGCGTAGGACACCGGGCCCTGCACCATCTGCGTGGTCTGCGGCGCCTGCTGCAGGTTGACGTCCTGGCTGGGCAGGCCCACCCATTGCGGAAAGCGCTGGATGACCAGCAGTGCGATCAAGATCCCGGTGAGAAGGGGCCAGCCAACGTAACGCAAAGCCTTGAGCATCGAACGAATCCTGGGAGGAGGGCAGAGGCCGCCGTGCGGGTGGGTCCGGGCTCGGGCGCCCATCCACTTCACGCGGCGGCGAGCCCTGAACGGCCACGGTGTTCCCGGGGCGCTCAGCGGCTCATAATGGCCGGCATTATACGGGCAGTGCGTCCGTCACCAATGCAGATTTCAAGGAGATTTTTCCATGGCTGTCGCTCTCGATACGTTAGTTGCTGAAGCCGAACGCTACTTGGCCTGTAAGAATTTTCAGGACTACTGCCCTAACGGCTTGCAGGTCGAGGGGCGCCCGCAGGTCAGGCGCATCGTCAGCGGTGTCACGGCCAGCCAGGCATTGCTGGACGCAGCGGTCGCCGCCGACGCTGATCTGGTGCTGGTGCACCATGGCTATTTCTGGAAAGGCGAAAATCCGTGCATCACCGGCATGAAACAGCGTCGCCTGAAGACGCTGTTCAAGCACGACATCAGCCTGCTGGCGTTCCACCTGCCGCTGGACGTGCACCCTGAGGTCGGCAACAACGTCCAGCTCGCTCACCAGCTGGGCATTGCCGTGGAGGGGCCGCTGGACCCGGATGACAAGCGCGTGGTCGGCCTGCTGGGCTCGCTGGCCGAACCCGTGTCGCCCCGCGACTTTGCCCGCCGCGTGCAGGAAGCGCTGGGCCGCGAGCCGTTGTTGATCGACGGCGAGCAGATGATCCGCCGGGTAGGCTGGTGCACCGGCGGCGGCCAGGGCTACATCGACCAGGCCATCGCTGCCGGCGTGGACCTGTTCATCAGCGGTGAGGCGTCTGAACAGACCTTCCACAGCGCCCGCGAGAACGGCATCAGCTTCATCGCCGCCGGCCACCACGCCACCGAGCGCTACGGCGTGCAGGCGCTGGGCGATTACCTGGCTCGGCGTTTCGCCGTGGAGCACCTGTTCATCGATTGCCCCAACCCGATCTGAACCGCCAGGCGCTACGGTCTACGGGCGTTGCAGGCCAAACCGGCAGTCATATGGTTAGACCTTTTCGATCTAGCCCGGCGCCTAAATAGAAGCGGTCGCTGTGATAGAGTGCCTCGCTCGAACACGGCCCGCAGGCCGTCCATAAGATCGTTTTTCGTGAGTAGCCATGGTCGACAAACTGACGCACTTGAAACAGCTGGAGGCGGAAAGCATCCACATCATCCGCGAGGTGGCCGCCGAGTTCGACAACCCGGTCATGCTGTACTCGATCGGCAAGGATTCCGCCGTGATGCTGCACCTGGCGCGCAAGGCCTTCTTCCCAGGCAAGCTGCCGTTTCCGGTGATGCACGTCGACACCCAGTGGAAATTCCAGGAGATGTACCGTTTCCGCGACAAGATGGTCGAGGAAATGGGCCTGGAGCTGATCACCCACGTCAACCCCGAAGGGGTCGCGCAGGGCATCAACCCGTTCACCCACGGCAGTGCCAAGCACACCGACATCATGAAGACCCAGGGCCTCAAGCAGGCGCTGGACAAGCATGGTTTCGACGCCGCCTTCGGCGGTGCGCGCCGCGATGAAGAGAAGTCCCGCGCCAAGGAGCGCGTCTACTCGTTCCGCGACAGCAAGCACCGCTGGGACCCGAAGAACCAGCGCCCGGAGCTGTGGAACGTCTACAACGGCAAGGTCAACAAGGGCGAGTCGATCCGTGTCTTCCCCCTGTCGAACTGGACCGAGCTGGACATCTGGCAGTACATCTACCTCGAAGGCATCCCGATCGTGCCGCTGTACTTCGCCGCCGAACGTGACGTGATCGAGAAGAACGGCACGCTGATCATGATCGACGACGAGCGCATCCTCGAGCACCTGTCCGAGGAAGAGAAGGCACGCATCGTCAAGAAGAAGGTGCGTTTCCGCACCCTGGGCTGCTACCCGCTGACGGGCGCGGTCGAGTCAGAGGCCGAATCGCTGACCGACATCATCCAGGAAATGTTGCTGACGCGGACTTCCGAGCGCCAGGGCCGGGTCATCGACCACGACGGCGCGGGCTCCATGGAAGACAAGAAACGTCAGGGCTACTTCTAATTTTCAGGGTCATTCCATGTCGCACCAATCCGATTTGATCAGCGAAGACATCCTCGCTTATCTGGCTCAGCACGAGCGCAAAGAACTGCTGCGGTTCCTCACCTGCGGCAACGTCGACGATGGCAAGAGCACCCTGATCGGGCGCCTGCTGCACGATTCCAAGATGATCTACGAGGACCACCTCGAGGCCATCACCCGCGACTCGAAGAAATCCGGTACCACCGGTGAAGAGATCGACCTGGCGTTGCTGGTCGACGGCCTGCAGGCCGAGCGCGAGCAGGGCATCACCATCGATGTCGCCTACCGCTACTTCTCCACCGCCAAGCGCAAGTTCATCATCGCCGACACCCCGGGCCACGAGCAGTACACCCGCAACATGGCCACCGGGGCCTCGACGTGCGACCTGGCGATCATTCTGGTCGACGCCCGTTATGGCGTGCAGACCCAGACCCGTCGCCACAGCTACATCGCTTCCCTGCTGGGCATCAAGCACATCGTGGTCGCGGTCAACAAGATGGACCTCAAGGGCTTCGATGAAGCCGTCTTCGAGTCGATCAAGGCCGACTACCTCGACTTTGCCGAGCGCATCGACCTGCAGCCGTCGAGCCTGCATTTCGTGCCGATGTCGGCGCTCAAGGGCGACAACGTGGTCAACCGCAGCGAGCGTTCGCCGTGGTACACCGGCCCTGCGCTGATGGAAATCCTCGAAACCGTGGAAGTGGCGGCCGACCGCAACTTCACCGACCTGCGCTTCCCGGTGCAGTACGTCAACCGTCCGAACCTGAACTTCCGTGGCTTCGCCGGCACCATCGCCAGCGGCATCGTGCACAAGGGTGACGAAGTGGTGGTGCTGCCCTCGGGCAAGAGCAGCCGGGTCAAGTCCATCGTCACCTACGAGGGTGAGCTGGAGAACGCCGGCCCTGGCCAGGCGATCACCCTGACCATGGAAGACGAGATCGACATCTCCCGCGGCGACCTGCTGGTGCATGCCGACAACGTGCCGCCGGTCACCGATCAGTTCGACGCCATGCTGGTGTGGATGGCCGAAGAGCCGATGCTGCCGGGCAAGAAATACGACATCAAGCGCGCCACCAGCTACGTGCCGGGCTCGATTGCCAGCATCGCCCACAAGGTCGATGTGAACACCCTTGAAAAGGGCGCAGCCAGCGCCTTGCAGCTCAACGAAATCGGTCAGGTGAAGGTCAGCCTGGACTCGTCGGTCGCGCTGGATGGCTATGACAGCAACCGCACCACCGGTGCCTTCATCGTCATCGACCGGCTCACCAACGGCACCGTGGGCGCGGGCATGATCATCGCGCCGCCTGTGCTGCCGCACGGTGGCACAGGCCAGCATGGCAAGACCGCTCACGTGGCCACCGAAGAGCGCGCGCTGCGCTTCGGCCAGCAGCCTGCCACTGTGCTGTTCAGCGGCCTGTCGGGTGCGGGCAAGAGCACCTTGGCCTACGCGGTCGAGCGCAAGTTGTTCGACATGGGCCGGGCGGTCTACGTGCTCGACGGTCAGAACCTGCGCCACGACCTCAACAAGGGCCTGCCGCAGGACCGCGCCGGACGTACCGAGAACTGGCGCCGCGCCGCGCATGTGGCGCGCCAGTTCAACGAAGCCGGCCTGCTGACCCTGGCGGCCTTCGTCGCGCCCGATGCCGAAGGCCGCGAGCAGGCCAAGGCCCTGATCGGGGCCGAGCGCCTGGTGACCGTCTACGTGCAGGCTTCGCCACTGGCTTGCCGCGCACGAGACCCGCAGGGGCTGTACGCTGCCGAAGGCGACAACATTCCGGGCGAGAGCTTCCCGTACGATGTGCCGCTGAATGCCGATCTGGTGATCGATACCCAATCGGCGAGCGTCGAGGACGGCGTCAAGCAGGTGTTGGATCTGTTGCGTCGACGTGGCGCGATCTAAGCGCTGACGTTGCATGAACAGACAACCCCGCTTCGGCGGGGTTGTCTGTTTTCGCGTGGACGTGATTCAGGGCCGTCAATTAAAGCAGTTGGCGCTGAGGTATTTCAGCTTCAGTTTCTTCTGTCCAAACCGTGCAACTCCTGCAAGCTGCCACAACGGGTTCGGTTGGGGTCCATGTCGCACTGAAACTGTTGGTCATTGGACGGCAAAGGCAATAACAAGCCGCCGATGGAGCAGGAAGAGAGCAGCAGCGTGCAGGCCAAAAGAATGAATTTCATTGGAAGTCCCCTGTTCTGGCCGAGAATCGTATCGCCGGCTTGAGCGCTTCGCTAGGCGAGATATAAGCGCAACGAGTAGGAGTATTTACTTAACTACGTAAGATGAATCTCTTATGTAGGACGCCATTGCCCATCCGTCACTTGACGTGAAAACAGCCGGCGACCGCTTGAAACCACGCAAATGCTGGCGTGGCATCCAGCGCTCGAGCAGGGTTGCAGGCGAATGAAATGCGCCGGTTAAACCCGCGGGCTGGGGGCGTGACAAGTCTTTTTGTCCGGTCGATCAGGCGTTGGGACGACTGGGCTGGCGTAGCAGATTGGCTGCGCGTGGAGTCCTCCCGAGTTATCAGAAAATACTTACCTGCTATTACCCTTTTCCTCAACCCGCTTCGGGAAATACGGACAGTGCCGAACGGCTCGATTCTTACAATTGTCGCTGTACGTTTTGTACATACAACAAGAGTGGAGCAGAACATGAAGTTCGGTATCAACAAGGCATTGTTCGCAGTCTCGCTGGCTGCCCTGACCGTACCCGCCATCGCAACCGCAGACGTGGGCCAGAAGTGCTGTCCGTTCAGCGACGAGTCGTTGAAACACTCGGTACAGCCGCTGGGCCAGGCGACACAGAAAGTCTTGCAACTGCGAGGGGTCGAATTCAAATGGAATGATTCGGGTCGTGAAGATGTAGGCCTGGTCGCGCAGAACGTCAATGACGTCTTTCCACAGCTGGTGCACAAGAACCAGGGGGTGATGACGGTCGACTATGAAAAGCTCGTTGCGCCACTGATCGAATCGGTCCGAGAGCTCAACGCACGCATCGAAGTGCTGGAAAAAACCAAGTCGCATTAATACACGTTTGCATGGCAGCGCGGCCTTGGCGGCGTTGCCAGCGCGATACCAGTGTTGGCAAGGCAGTACCGGTGCAGTGGCCTAAGCTTTGAGCAAACCACCGGAGGCACGATGCCATGCATGACGCCGACCAACGCCATGGTTTCAACACGCGAGCCATTCATCTGGGCTACGACCCTCAATCCCATCAGGGCGCGCTGGTGCCCCCTGTCTACCAGACCACGACCTTCGCATTCCCCACCGTCGAGCACGGCGCGGCCTGTTTTGCCGGGCAGGCTGACGGGTACTTCTATAGTCGGGTGTCCAATCCGACCCTGGCCTTGCTCGAAGCGCGCATCGCGTCGCTCGAAGGCGGCGAGGCCGGCCTCGCACTGGCCTCGGGCATGGGGGCAATCACCGCCACGCTGTGGACCCTGTTGCGCCCTGGCGATGAAGTGATCGTCGGTCAGACGTTGTACGGCTGCACCTTCGCTTTCCTGCACCATGGCATCGGTGAGTTCGGCGTCACGGTGCGCCACGTCGACCTGAGCGACGCCACGGCCGTGCAAGCGGCCATCAGCCCGCGCACGCGCATGATCTACTTCGAAACCCCGGCCAACCCCACCATGCAGTTGATCGATATCCAGGCCGTGGTACGGATTGCCCGGGGGCATGATGTGCGGGTGGTGGTCGACAACACCTACTGCACGCCCTACCTGCAACGCCCGCTGGAGTTGGGTGCCGATCTGGTGGTGCATTCGGCGACCAAGTACCTCAGTGGGCATGGCGACCTCAGCGCAGGGCTGGTGGTCGGCCGCAAGACATTGATCGACAGGATTCGCCTGCAAGGGCTCAAGGACATGACCGGCGCCGTGCTCGGCGCGCAGGAAGCCGCTTTGCTGATGCGCGGGCTCAAGACGCTGACGCTGCGCATGGATCGCCATTGCAGCAACGCCCAGGCGGTTGCGCAGTTCTTGCAGGCTCAGCCGCAGGTGGACGTGATCCATTATCCGGGGCTGCCCGGCTTCGGTCAGTTCGCGCTGGCCCAGCGGCAAATGCGCTTGCCCGGTGGCATGCTGGCGTTCGAGTTGAAGGGAGGGCTGGCCGTCGGGCAACGTTTCATGAACGCCTTGCAGCTGTTCACCCGCGCGGTCAGCCTGGGTGATGCCGAGTCGCTGGCGCAGCACCCTGCAAGCATGACTCACTCCAGCTACACGCCCGAGGAGCGCGCCGCGCATGGCATCTCGGAAGGTCTGGTACGGCTGTCGGTAGGGTTGGAGGATATCGAGGACCTGATCGCCGATCTCGAGCAGGCGCTGGCAGCCTGCACCTGACCCTGGTCAGGCGCCGGGCATGAAAAAGGCCGCTTGCGCGGCCTCGTTCACAGCAGTGGGTCAGTGTTTCAGACCGTAGCTTTCATCCAGCATACCCGGCGAGTTCGGCGCTTTCGGTGCGTAGTCGCGTGGCACTTCGGCGCTGTCGCGCGGTGGTGTCAGGCGGTCGCGATGATGGTGCGGTGCCTCGGAATGCAGTGCAGCCAGCAGACGCTGACGGGTGAGGTCATCGAGTGCCAGGCGATCGGCGCCTTCGGCCAGATGGTTCTGGACGTCCTGGTAGCTCTGAGTGAGACGGGTGACCAGCGTTGCGGTGCTGTTGAAGTGAGTGACCACTTCATTCTGATAACTGTCGAAGCGCTGCTGGAGATCATCCAGTTGACGCTGGGAACTGCTGGGGGCTGCGTTAGGCAGCAAACGTGCAGCAACAAAGCCGGCGACGACGCCAACCACCAATGCCAGGGTCGGCAACAACCAAACAAGGAGCGAGAGTTCCACGAGTCCTTCCTCTATAAACGGCTTTGCTTTACGTTAACGGCTCAGGCCTGCGCTGTATACCGCGAGCGATCGCAACTATCTCAGAACAGAATTCAATCCGCTAGACGAATCGACCCCTCCCCAGGTCACGGAGTAGTCCCTTGCTTGTCCGCGAAACCCCTTGCGTCATCGACGGTCCCGTCGGCCCCCTCGAAGCCTTGCACCTGGACGTCGCCGACGCGCGCGGCGTGGTGCTGATCTGCCACCCGAATCCGGTGCAGGGCGGCACCATGCTCAACAAGGTGGTCTCGACCCTGCAACGCACCGCCCGCGACGCCGGCTACAGCACCCTGCGCTTCAACTACCGGGGCGTCGGCCAGAGTGCCGGCAGCCATGACATGGGCGCGGGCGAGGTCGACGATGCCCAGGCTGCGGCGCACTGGCTGCGCGAGCAGCACCCGCAGCTGCCGCTGGTGCTGATGGGGTTCTCCTTCGGTGGTTTCGTGGCCACCAGCCTGGCGGGGCGTCTGGAGCAGGCGGGAATCGAGGTGGCGCAACTGTTCATGATCGCCCCGGCGGTGATGCGCCTGACCGAGCAGTTCCCGCTGCCAGAGCGCTGCCCGATCACCGTGATCCAGCCGGATGCCGACGAAGTCGTGCAACCCCAGTTGGTTTACGATTGGTCTGACGCACTGCCGCGTCCCCACGCCTTGCTGAAAGTGGCAGAATGCGGACACTTCTTCCATGGCAAGCTGACCGATCTGAAGGATCTGCTGTTGCCGCGCCTCTCGAACTGAGCCAAGCCTGACCAAGCGAACAACATGACTACGCGCATCCTTACCGGCATCACCACCACCGGCACCCCGCACCTGGGCAACTTTGCCGGCGCCATCGGCCCGGCCATTCGTGCCAGCCAGCAACCGGGCGTCGATTCGTTCTACTTTCTGGCCGACTACCACGCCCTGATCAAGTGCGATGACCCGCAGCGTATCCAGCGCTCGCGCCTGGAAATCGCGGCCACCTGGCTTGCCGGCGGTCTCGATCCGGACAAGGTCACCTTCTACCGCCAGTCCGACATTCCGGAAATCCCCGAACTGACCTGGCTGCTGACCTGTGTCGCGGCCAAGGGCCTGCTCAACCGTGCACATGCCTACAAGGCGTCGGTCGACAAGAACGTCGAGAACGGCGAAGACCCGGACGCCGGCGTCAGCATGGGCCTGTTCAGCTACCCGGTGCTGATGGCCGCCGACATCCTCATGTTCAATGCCCATCGCGTGCCGGTAGGCCGTGATCAGGTGCAGCACGTGGAGATGGCGCGCGACATTGGCCAGCGCTTCAATCACCTGTTCGGCAAGGGCACGGAGTTCTTCACCCTGCCGGAGGCGGTGATCGAGGAAAGCGTGGCGACGTTGCCGGGCCTGGACGGGCGCAAGATGTCCAAGAGCTACGACAACACCATCCCGCTGTTCTCCAGCGCCAAGGACATGAAAGACGCCATTTCGCGCATCGTCACCGACTCGCGTGCACCTGGCGAGGCCAAGGACCCGGACAACGCCCACCTGTTCACCTTGTACCAGGCGTTTTCCACGCCAGCGCAGTCCCAGGCCATGCGCGACGATCTGCTGCAAGGGCTGGGCTGGGGCGAGGCCAAGCAGCGCCTGTTCCAGCTGCTCGACGACCAGTTGGCGGCGCCGCGTGAGCGCTACCATCAACTGCTGGCCCGTCCTGCCGACCTTGAAGACATCCTGCTGGCCGGCGCCGCCAAGGCGCGCAAAACCGCTACCCCGTTCCTCGAGCAATTGCGTGAAGCCGTGGGCCTGCGCTCGTTCCGCAGCATCGTCGCGACGCCTGTCGAAACCGGCAAGAAGTCGGTCAAGAGCGCGCGTTTCATCAGCTTCCGCGAAGACGATGGCACCTTCCGTTTCCGCCTGCTGGCCGCTGACGGCGAGCAGTTGCTCCTGTCGCGGTCTTTTGCCGACGGTAAGAGCGCCGGTGCTGTGAGCAAGCAGCTGCAGCAGGGTGGAGACGTCGACGTGCGCGTCGAGGGCTCGAGTTTCAGCCTGTGGCTGGACGGTGAGCAGGTTGCCGAAGGGCCGTCCTTCGCTGACACCGCTGCCCGCGATGCAGCCGTTTTGCGCCTGCATGCCGCGTTGCAGCCCAGTGAAGGCTGAGACACATTGACGCAAGTCTCATTGCCATTACCCGGGGCCGTCGCTACAGTGACGGCCCGGTTTTGTTGCCTTGCTAACGAATTATGACGCCTCTAGAACGATACCAAGCAGATCTCAAACGCCCTGACTTCTTCCATGACGCGGCGCAGGAAACGGCGGTGCGTCACCTGCAGCGGCTGTATGACGACTTGATCGCAGCGCAGAACAACAAGCCGGGCCTGTTCGGCAAGCTGTTCGGCCGCAAGGAGCAGACACCGGTCAAGGGTCTGTATTTCTGGGGTGGCGTCGGTCGCGGCAAGACCTACCTGGTCGACACCTTCTTCGAAGCGCTGCCGTTCCCAGAGAAGATGCGCACCCACTTCCACCGCTTCATGAAGCGCGTGCACGAAGAAATGAAGACCCTCAAGGGTGAGAAAAACCCGCTGACGGTCATCGCCAAGCGTTTCTCGGACGAAGCGCGCGTCATCTGCTTCGATGAGTTCTTCGTCTCCGATATCACCGATGCCATGATCCTGGGCACCTTGATGGAGGAGCTGTTCAAGAATGGCGTCACCCTGGTGGCGACCTCGAACATCGTGCCTGACGGCCTCTACAAGGACGGCCTGCAGCGCGCACGGTTCCTGCCCGCCATCGCCATGATCAAGCAGCACACCGACGTGGTGAACGTCGACAGCGGTGTCGACTACCGCCTGCGCCACCTCGAGCAGGCCGAGCTGTTCCATTACCCGCTCAACGAAGCCGCCCAGGAAAGCCTGCGCCAGAGCTTCAAGGCGTTGACGCCCGATTGCACGCAGGCGGTTGAAAACGATGTGCTGATGATCGAGAACCGTGAAATCCACGCGTTGCGCACCTGTGACGATGTCGCCTGGTTCGACTTCCGTGCATTGTGCGACGGGCCTCGCAGCCAGAACGACTACATCGAGTTGGGCAAGATCTTCCACGCCGTGCTGCTGAGCAACGTCGAGCAGATGAGCGTCACGACCGATGACATCGCTCGGCGCTTCATCAACATGGTCGACGAGTTCTACGACCGTAACGTCAAGTTGATCATCTCTGCCGAGGTCGAGCTCAAGGACCTGTACACCGGTGGCCGGCTGAGCTTCGAGTTCCAGCGTACCCTGAGCCGTCTGCTCGAGATGCAGTCCCACGAGTTCCTGGCGCGCGCGCACAAGCCCTGATCCTGGCAGTGGTATTCATCGCCCACTGAAAAACCGGACGCCCGTCCGGTTTTTTCATGAGCGCTGCACATTCAAGAGGAGCCTGCCGAGGCCAGGCGCTCGCTGTCCTGCATGAACTGCTGACGGTACTGATTGGGTGACAGCTCGGTGTGCTGACGGAACAATCGCGCAAAGAAGCTCGCGTCGTCGTAGCCCACTTCATAGCTGATGGTCTTGATGCTCTTGCGGGTGCTCGACAGCAGGCCCTTGGCGGTTTCGATGCGCAGGCGCTGCAGGTAATGCAGCGGTTTGTCGCCGGTCGCACCCTGGAATCTGCGCATGAAGTTGCGAATGCTCATGCCGTGGTTGCGGGCCACGTCCTCGAAGCGGAACTTGTCGGCAAAGTGGTCTTCGAGCCAGTGCTGGATCTGCAGGATGATCAGGTCCTGGTGCAGTTTCTGTCCGCCAAAGCCCATTCGCCCCGGCGTGTAGTTGCGTTGTACTTCATAGAGGATGTCGCGCGCCACGGCCTGGGCCACATTGGCACCGCAGAACCGCTCGATCAGGTAGATGTACAGGTCGCAGGCCGAGGTGGTGCCGCCGGCGCAGTACAGGTTGTCGGCGTCGGTCAGGTGCTTGTCCTGATTCAGGCGCACGCGCGGGAAGCGTTCGGCGAAGCTGTTGAAGAATCGCCAGTAGGTGGTCGCTTCCTTGCCATCGAGCAGCCCGGCCTCGGCCAGCCAGAACACCCCGCTGGCCTCGCCACACAGCACCGCCCCTCGCGCATGCTGTGCGCGTAACCAGGGCAAGACCTGCGGTGCGCGGGCCAGGAGTGTGTCGAAATCGCCGGAAAACGCCGGGAGGATGATGACGTCGGCATCGTTCAGGCCGCCGTCGACCGGAATCCGGACCTTGCTGAAACTGTCCACGGGCTCGCCGTCGGGGCTGACCAGGCAGATGTCGAACATCGGCTGCTGGTTCAGGCCGAGCTGCTTGCTGTAGCGCAGGCTGGCCAGATGAAAGAAATCCTTGGCCTGCATCAGCGTCGAGGCGAACACATGGTCGGTAGCCAGGATGCTGACGCGCTGCAAGGTCGCGCTGGAGAGAGTGAGCGTCATCGTCGTTATTCTTATAGGGGAAAGTGGTCAATCACTGGCTGGATCGTCTTATCTTTTTGCGGGCGTGTCTAGCACGAGCCGGCAGGGAAGGGCGCCGAAGCGCCCGCCTGGGAAATCAGGGTGCCGGGTTGGGCTGGTCCTGATGGATGGCTTCGATAGCCGCCAGCAGTTCGTCGCTGAGGCGGATCTCGCTGCTGTCCAGGTTGCTCCTGAGCTGATCGGTGGTGGTGGCGCCGATGATGTTGCTGGTCACGAACGGCTGTTGGGTGACGAACGCCAGTGCCATGTGCACAGGATCGAGGCCGTGCTCGCGCGCCAGCTGAACGTAGCGGCTGCAGGCATTGACGGTCTGCGGGTTGGAATAGCGCGCGAAGCGGCTGAACAGCGTCAGGCGGGCGCCTTCGGGGCGCGCGCCCTGTTCGTACTTGCCCGACAGCATGCCGAAGGCCAGCGGCGAGTAGGCCAGCAGCCCGCATTGTTCGCGGATCGCCACCTCTGCCAGGCCCACTTCGAAGCTGCGGTTGAGCAGGTTGTAGGGGTTCTGGATCGACACGGCACGCGGCCAGCCCCGGCTTTCGGCCAGTTGCAGGAACTTCATGGTGCCCCACGGCGTTTCATTGGACAGGCCGATGTGGCGGATCTTGCCCGCGCGGACCTGCTCGTCCAGAACCTCCAGCGTTTCCTCGAGGGGGGTGAAGAGGTCGTTGGACTGGTGCTGGTAGCCCAGCTTGCCGAAGAAGTTGGTGCTGCGTTCCGGCCAATGCAACTGGTAGAGGTCGATGTGAGTGGTCTGCAGACGCTGCAGGCTGGCGTCGAGCGCCGCCACGATGTGCTGGCGGTTGAGCTTGAGCTGCCCGTCGCGGATGTGGCTGATGCCGTTGCCCGGCCCGGCGACCTTGCTCGCGAGGGTCCAGGCATCGCGATCGCCATGCTGGCGGAACCAGTTGCCGATGATCCGTTCGGTGGCAGCGTAGGTCTCGGGGCGAGGCGGGACCGGGTACATCTCTGCGGTGTCGATGAAGTTGACCCCGTGCTCACGGGCCATGGCGATCTGCTCGAACGCTTCGGCCTCGCTGTTCTGCTCGCCCCAGGTCATGGTGCCCAGGCACAGGGCGCTGACGGTGAGGTCGGTATGACCCAACTTGCGGTATTCCATGTGGCAATGTCTCCTGATGTGGATAGATGAACGATGCGGGTTGAAATTCTCCGGAAAATCTGGATAATTATGCGCCTTCGTGCGCTGCGGAAGTGATGCACCGCGTTGTACGAGAAACCTTTGCCGAATCTGGACGCGCCGACCCGAGCCCCCTATAGCGTCCGTATGCGGCTGCGTGCTTGACTTGTCAAGCGGCGCACTAACCAGTAAGATTCGCCGTCTTAATTTTCGCTGGGCGGCCTCTGAGGCTTTTAGAGAATGAAAACTTTTACTGCTAAACCGGAAACAGTAACGCGCGACTGGTTCGTCGTCGACGCCGCTGGTCAGACCCTGGGTCGTCTGTCCACCGAAATCGCTCGTCGTCTGCGCGGCAAGCACAAGGCCGAGTACACTCCTCACGTTGACACCGGCGACTACATCGTCGTCATCAACGCCGAGCAGGTACGTGTTACGGGTGCCAAGGCTACAGACAAAATGTACTACTCCCACTCCGGCTTCCCGGGCGGTATCAAGGAAATCAACTTCGAGAAGTTGATCGCCAAGGCCCCCGAGCGCGTGATCGAGACCGCGGTCAAAGGCATGCTGCCTAAGAACCCGCTGGGCCGCGACATGTACCGCAAGCTGAAAGTGTACGCGGGTGCTGCTCACCCACACACTGCACAGCAGCCTCAAGAACTGAAGATCTAACGGGATAGTCCATTATGTCGGCGACTCAAAATTACGGCACTGGCCGTCGCAAGACCGCAACCGCTCGCGTGTTCCTGCGTCCAGGTACTGGCAACATCTCCATCAACAATCGTCCTCTGGACACGTTCTTCGGCCGCGAAACCGCTCGCATGGTTGTTCGCCAGCCGCTGGAACTGACTGAGAACCTTGAGAAGTTCGACATCTACGTCACCGTTGCTGGTGGTGGTGTCAGCGGTCAAGCCGGTGCAATTCGCCACGGCATCACCCGCGCTCTGATGGAATACGACGAAGCCCTGCGTCCGGCCCTGCGCCACGCTGGCTACGTTACCCGCGATGCTCGTGAAGTCGAGCGTAAGAAAGTGGGTCTGCGTAAAGCGCGTAAGCGTCCTCAGTACTCCAAGCGTTAATCGCGCTTCGGCAGTCAAGAAAAGCCCGATTCCTTGGAATCGGGCTTTTTTTTGGTGCGCCAGGCATGGCGCGTCGCGCGCAAGCGCAACCCGCTTGGTTGTGGTGA